>CAXSFX010000161.1:0-8306 GCA_964236655.1 uncultured Acidobacteriaceae bacterium
CAGCTCCTTATCGCGGCGGCTCGCAAGCGGCATGATGATGTGGTTGTAGACCTGCGCCATGGCCGAGCCGTGACCCGAGAAACGCTGAGCGCTGAGCCGGTCTGCGTGCAGGATGGACCGATAGGTCAGCTCGGCATGCTCGGCAAGCCACGACAGCAGCGTGGGTCCAAAGTTGAAGCTCATCTGCGCGTAGTTGTTCACGATACGCAGAATCTGATTTTGCGTGTTCACGATGCGCGATGCACCGTTGCGCCCGTAGCACTCGGCGGTGATGCGCTCATTCCAGTCATGGTAAGGCGCGGCGGAGTCCTGGGTTTCAACGGACTCAATCCAGGGGTTCTCACGCGGCGGCTGGTAAAAGTGACCGTGGATTACCAGGTAGCGATTCTTTGTCATAATGTGTCCCTTTCAGCTTATGCCGCGGGTGGTACCGCAGAGGGTTTCCCAGCCAGGTCGCAGGCGCGCCACAAGTACCAGCTTGCCACGGTGCGCCAGGGTCGCCAACGCTCTCCGCGTCGTGCCATTACCTTTGGGTCTGCCAGCATGGTTGCGTCAAAGGCCCTTGTTTTCGGCAGCCGCGCAAAAGTCAGCGCGAAGCCTTTGCGGACTCCGTAATCGCTTGCCGGCAGCACATCCGGTCGGCCCAGACGAAACATCAACAGCATCTCCGCAGTCCATACGCCTACGCCGCGTACCGCTGTGAGCCGGGCGATGACTTCTTCATCGGCCATACGGCGAATTTGCGTGAGCCCCGGTACGGTGCCGTCGAGTGTTTTGCGCGCCAGGTCCTGGAGTGCGAGCATCTTGTTTTGCGACAAGCCGCAGGCGCGCAACGCCTCATCCGGCTGTAGAAGCAGCAGCTCCGGACTGGGATGGATGTCACCAAACAGCTTGAGCAATTTGTGCAGGATGGCACGGGCGGCGGTGCCGTGGAGTTGCTGTGACAGGATCGCCTCCAGCAATGCCTCGAATGGTGAGTGCCGGCTCTTGAGCCGCAGTGTGTATGGGCCTGCCCGCTCGATCAGCGCGCCAAGCTTCGGATCGGCAGCGGCGAGGGCGCGGCAGGCTTCGGCTGCATCGTAGCGAGGTGTGAGGCGGCCGTCTGCCATGGGTCTACTGTAAAGCTTTCCTGTGGCGTGAACAGTTTTGCCACGGCTTGCATAGGATTGGGTAGCATCGACATGCGGGGAACAGATGACCGAGATAGCAAAGAAGAAGGCAGCGGGCGTACAGAAAGATGGTGCCGCCGAAGCTGCGGCAGGCAAGAAACCGAGGGGTAAGGCGCAGCTACGCAAAGCGCCGTCAGACGCAGCGGAAGAACGTACGGCGCGCCGCACGGAGGTGCATGACGCGCCCGTGACCGGCCCCATGCCCGGGGCGCTGGAACGTATCGCCCGCAACGCGCGCGTCACCGTGCGGCGCGGCGGTGAGCCGCCGAAAGATGCCAAATGCGTCATCTACTGGATGCAGCGCGCCGAGCGCGGCATCGACAACCCGGCGCTTGATACTGCAATCGAGCTGGGCAATGAACTGGGTCTGCCGGTAGTGGCGTTCTTTTCGGCCATTAACAATTTTCCGCATGCCAATCTGCGGCACTACCACTTTCTAAGTCAGGGCCTGGTGGACGCCGAGCATGATCTGAATGAGCGAAATATCGAGTTTATTGTGCGGCGGCCTCCGCACAATGCGCTTGAAAAGCTGGTGGTTGAATTGAGCGCGGCGGCTGTTATCGCTGATGAGAACCCTATGCGCGAGCCCGAGCGTTGGCGGCAAGTGTTTGCGCATCGCATCGATGTGCCCTACTGGACGGTGGATGCCGATAGCATTGTGCCGGCGAACATGTTTGACAAGCACTATTACGCCGCGCAGTTTTTCCGCCCCAAGTTTTTTGCCGAGCTGCCCAAATTTCTCAATTGGCAAGCGCCGGAAAAGGCGAAGCATACCTGGCAGCGGCCGCAAGGTTTTGAGAGCTTCAAGGTAGGAAACGACCTGACTGAAGGTTGGGGCGCACCATTTGACCGGAGCGTGGGTCCGGTCGATACTTTTACCGGAGGCACCCGAGCCGGGCAAAAGCTGCTGGCTGACTTTGTCACCAACAAACTGTCTGACTACGATTCCGTGCGCAACCACCCGGAGCGCGACGGCACCAGCCGCATTTCGCCCTACCTGCACTTCGGCCACATCAGCGAGCTGACAGTAGCCCGCTCGATTGAGGACGCGGTCAAGGCCGGTAACTGTACGCCCGAGGCGCGAGATGCTTACTACAGCGAGGTGCTGGCCTGGCGCGAGCTGTGCGTGAACTTTGTGCGCTTTGTACCGGACTATGACAACATAGGTTGTGCGCCCGACTGGGCTCGCGAAACGCTTAAAAAACATGCCCGCGACCCGCGTGAGCATCCCTACACCCGCGACCAGATGGAGCGTGGTGAAACGCACGACGATATGTGGAACGCCGCGCAGCAGCAGCAGCGCGAAGCGGGCTGGATGCACAACATTCTACGCATGTACTGGGGTAAGAAAATCCTGGAGTGGAGCGCCACCCCCGCCGAGGCATTCGATACCTGCGTGTATTTGAACGATAAGTACTTCCTCGACGGCCGTGACCCGAACGGCTATGCGAATATTGCCTGGGCTATCTGCGGCGTGCATGACCGGCCATGGTTCGAGCGCCCTATCTTTGGGAAGGTGAGGTATATGTCGGGGGCTTCCACAGGGAAGAAGTTTGACTCGAAGCGGTACATAGCCAATGTGCGGGAGGGAAGAGCATTTGGGGATTAAAGTAACCATGCTGATCTTTACTGAACAGGCTAAGTTTCTTAATATATTATGGATTTTACTACCAACGGTCAGTACGGGGGCGAAAATAGCCATTGAAATCGGCACAAGTCAAAAAACGGTGTAAATAAAACGGTCGGGGAGATAGGCTTTGAACCTCTGGCCCCTAGTTCCGAACTAAAGCTGGTGAGCAGACCAAGCGTTTACCTGATGCTGCTTGGCTTGCGTAAACCACATCCGCCCTTGCCTTATCTGTACTGAAGTTGTACATAATTTTCACAAGAGTGTACTTCTCTCTTCAAAAAAGGATGTCTGCCGATACTCCTGCGGGCCGCGTTCGCCTGCTGCACCTACATCCATGTTTTTTGATGGCAAGTAATAAGCTGCATGGTTTCCTTAGTTACATTACTACCAAAAGCTATAGCACCTATTTGATAACTGATTTGCAGGTAGAAGTATAAGCAGCAAAGCTGCTCAACATCTGCTTAACGCGAGTAAAGGTGTACTTTGATGTCTAGGCTGTTTTTGTGCTTCTAGCCTTTACCTACTTCCTTATGGATTATAGCTTTACTTGTAGTGCTGAGTAGCGTAAGGTGTACCAGAATAAGAGTCAAGAGGGTATATGCTGGGCACGGGTTTAAATAAAATAGCTTTTGCAGTCTCATGTATTGCCTTGCTTGTGGCGAGTGGCTGCAGCAATCCTTCGGGCGCAGGAAATGCTTCAACATCCCAGGCAACTGGTATTTCTGGGAGTGTAGGAAATGGTGGCGGACAGCAAACAATCGCCGGCGCTATGGTGCAGCTCTATGCAGTCGGTACAAGCGGTGATGCTTCTGCAGCGAAACCCCTGTTCACTGCACCTCTCACTACCGATGCTTCGGGGTTCTTCCATACAGACCAGTCTGTGGCGTGCGACTCTGCAACAACTATGACCTACTTCACCGCCATAGGCCGTGATTTTAGCTCGACCTCTCCCAGCACGAATCAAAATCTGGCTCTCATCGCGGTTGCCGGACCATGTGGCTCGCTAAAAGCCCCAAACTACTTTTATATCAATGATGTATCTACCATTTCAGCTGTATCTGCACTCGGTCCATTTATTGCTTCTGAATCCATGGTTGGTTCTGCTGCCTCAGATGCAGCTTTACTTGAGGCGAGCTTTCAATTGGCCGGCGTCTTCTACAACTTGAGTACCGGTTATGTCCCGAGCGCAAGCGTTCCAAGCGGAGATACGGTTCCGCAAGAAAAGATCAATACCTTGGGTAATATTCTTTTCTCTTGTGTAAACAGCAGAGGAGGGGTGGCAGGCGATAATTCGGATTGCGGTAATCTTTTTGCACTCACCACTCCGGCAGGTGCACCCGCACCGACTAATACTATCGGTGCAGCCATTAACTTGCTGGCTAACCCAGCATCAAAAACTGCGGCACTTTTCGCGCTTGCATCTCCCTCCGCGCCATCACAGCCTGTTCTCTCAAGTGCACCCGGAGACTTCTCTATTACTTTGATGGAGCCAGCTACCATCTCTATCGAGCCAAGCTTCGGTCTTGATTTCTCCTCCTCAGTCGGCACTATGGCTTTAGTACAAACCGTAACTCTTGAAAATAGCGGCACGTCGCCCCTTACAGTAGGTTCAGTTACAGTCAATGGTATCGCTGCTTCCGACTACTCCTTAACAACTGCCTGCACCACAGTGTTAAACCCGGGGTCCAGCTGTTCGGTCCAGGTCCGCTTTTCCCCTTCGGTTGCGGGTTATCGCCAAGCTTCTCTTCAAATCGTAAACAGCCTATCTACATTTATCCATACAGTTCCTCTCCGGGGCATTGGTACTTAGTCGTATTCAGTTTAGGCATCTAGATCGCGTCTTCAAAGATAACAGCGTAGAAATATACGCCTTCGTTTTTACTCAGCTTCATTTCGTTAAGGTGCTTATCATGAATGTTGTAAGTTTCATACAATTCAAGAACAAATTTTACAAACTTTTTCTGCTTCTTGTTGTATCGGTCTCTCTTTCTGGATGCGTATATCGAAATCCTGACCCAGGCACGGAAGCTAGCAATGCGATTAGCAACTACGCTGGTGTTCCTTTTAGTGGAACAGTCGCAGCGGCAAGTATTCCAATTGCCGGAGCAACCGTACAGTTATATGCTGCCGGTGTTTCCGGCAATGGTTTATCACCGTCGCCTCTTTTAATGTCTCCACTCACCACGGATCAGCAAGGACATTTTTCTACGGGTAAATACACATGTCCTTTAGATGTTTCTGTCCTTTACATTGTTTCGCGCGGCGGAAACGTTACACCAGGTAGCGTCTCGAACGATGGATCTGTACTCACTACTACCCTGGGAAGGTGCAGGGACATTACCGCAAATGCCAGCTTTGTCACAAACGAGTTAACGACTGTGAGTTCAGCTTATGCGTTAGCACCGTTTGCCGCGCCTGGTGCAGTAGTTGGTTCCTCCGCCACCAACCAGTTAGGTATCGCAAATGCTGCAGCAAACGCTGGAAGCCTAGTAAATGCGATGACAGGCACCTTGCCTGGGTTGACGTTTCCCTCAAATGGAACAGCGCCCACCACACGCATCAACTCGCTTGCGAATGCAGTAAATGCTTGCCTTATTACAGCCGCTTCCAGCAATGCATGCTCTCAGCTATACCAAGCCGCAACAGGCGCGGGAAGTGTACCCAAGAACACTTTTGATGCCATCTTGAGCATTGCCCAAAACCCAGGGCGTCAATCTTCAACGGTTTTCGATGCTTCGAATCGTTCCATGGCTTTCAGCCCGGTGCTTCAATCAGCGCCTGCCGATTGGACAATGCCGGTGACCTTGACGGGTAGCGGTATGAGCGCGCCCACCAGCCTTGCCATCGATGCTGCAGGAAAGGTGTGGGTGGCAAACTATTTCAACGTCGCTAGCCTTTTCACAAATGCAGGAGTTCCAGTCTTTAGCAAAGGGATCAGCGGGTTTGGCCTTAATAAATCTTTTGGTGTAGCCCTGGATGCTAACAACAATGCATGGATAGCGAATGAGCAAGGCGTCAACGACGGGGCTAATGGATTTGGATCTGTAACCGTTCTTAATTCTTCCGGGGCTTCATTATCAGGTGCAAACGGCTACTCGAAGGGGGGACTTGAGTATCCCGTTTCTGTCTTTATAGATACGAACAGCACAGCGTGGATTGTCGATTCTGCCAACTCACACTTGACTCTGCTGAATTCAACTGATGGTTCTTCATCTTCATCTGCAGGGTACGGCAACACTTTATTATCATCTCCTGTCGCCGTCAGAGTAGATTCCAAACATTGTGGCTACATTGCTAATCAAGCATCGCAATCTATTGTGCGGGTTGCTCCGGACGGCTCCTCGTTTAGTAGCATAGACTGCTGTAATGGTGCTTCGGGCTTAGCTATCGATCAGAATGATAATATATGGGTTACTAATTATTATGGAAATTCTGTGTCACAGATCAACCAGAATTTCATATTAGTCGCTCCGAGTTACAAAGATCAGAGTATAAACCATCCCCAAGGGATTGCCGTGGATGGTGGAGGAAGCATTTGGATCGCCAATTATCTGGGCAGGTCTTTGACAAAACTCGCAGGATCCTCTGCCCCAGTTCCAGGTGCTGCTCTCTCTTCTTCTCTTGGGCTGGGCAGCGATGTCGGACTGCTTCAGCCGTATGCAGTTGCAATTGATTCTGCCGGTAGTTTATGGGTCAGCAATTTCGGTTCCAATACTATTACAAAGTTTATTGGACTTGCTGCTCCCGTGAAAACACCGCTTATTGGCCCTGTAGCTCTCCCGTAGAAAAGACTTTTATCTCTTTATTACCAATCTCAGTCCGCCGCTTACTTAATAAATCGTGAACTAACTGATGTGTCAAATCTCGGGTGCAATAGAGTAAATGCCAGACATGCGATTGGACAAAAGCATTACCTGCTGAAAACGAAGAGCCGCTTGGCAATAAAAATAAAGTTTTATGTTCAGAAAGGTAATTGATGGCCATTTCGATCCATAATTCCAGTGTAGGTACTCCCACTTCTATACTTCGCAAGCCCCTGCATCATCTTGTTCTTGGGTGGATATTAATGGTGCCATTTGTCTTCTTTGCGGTCCGAGGCAATTTCTCTTTTCAAAATGGTACTGATGCGGCTGTAGCCGGTAGTGCCTTCAAAGATTTGGTTTCCAGCCGCAGTAGGGGTTTTGTTGGATCTTTCGTAATTCCTGGCGTATCTCTTGGCCTAGTAGTGTGGTTCATTGTCTGCAATGCAAGAAGCGTCCTTGCATTTGCAATTCAGCAAAAACTGTTTTCGACGCTTGCATTGCTTTGTCTGGTATCCACAGTTTGGTCCCAAGACCCTAAAAGAACGGCTATAAACGGGTTCTTTTATCTTCTTAATACCTTCTTTGCATTTTACCTTGTCCTTCGATTCAAACCGAATGACATTATGAAACTTGTAATTATGGGATGCGGCACGATCACAGTTTTGGGATTAATAATGGTATTTTTTTTCCCCCAATATGGAATTGTGCATTCTGCGCGTGACCTTGGATCCTGGCAGGGTATTTACATTGATAGAAACACCTTTGCGAAATCTACCGTTTTTCTTTTAAGTCCTATGCTAGTTATTGGTCGTCAAAAATTTACTGTTTTCAGAAGCTTGTTCATCTTACTAATCAGCTTTTCCATCTTCAAAGCGCATACAGCGACAGCCATTATTGTGCTGCTCGCATATTTATTAGTTATGGCAGGCATTCATCTTTCAGGTCGGTTTGAGCGGCGCAGCGCAACTCTTGTAATTAGTGCTTTTGCTTCTGTCATTTTGATATTGTTTACTTTGGGTGATACGTATCTATCTACTCTTCTGGGGCTGTTTGGCCGTGACGCTTCTCTTTCAGGGAGAACGGAAATTTGGGGCTCTGTAATAAGCTCGATTCTAAAACAGCCTATTCTGGGTTACGGATACTATGCTTTTTGGCTAGGATTGCATGGTGAATCCGCAAACACAATCCTGGCAACGCACTGGGTGTTTAGTTATGCCCACAATGGCATTCTTGAAATATTTCTTCAACTAGGCGTTGTAGGAGCGGCACTTCTTTGCGCAACATTCTTGCAAGCGGTGCGCAACGCAGTTTATTGTTTGAAGCGCCCTAGAACTGTAGGGGTGGATTGGTTGGTTGGAATTATTGTTCTTACGGCTTTTTACAATATTGATGAAGGAACACTAATGTTTCCGAATGAAATTCTTTCTATCTTGTACATAGTTGCCTGTTGCGGTTTGTCGATAACGGCGGCTTCGTTCAGGGAGCAGGATACAAGAGTAGAAATTAGTAGTACCTTGTAGGAGCTCTAACTTGCCGAGAACAGGCAAGATGCGTAGACATCAGGTTGCAAGGTGCCACTGCGTAGCTTCGGGTCATGCCTGAGCATCCATCATTATGATCAAACGAATGGATAGATGACACGGCAGGCGGGTTCCAAAGCGCCAGTTTGACGGAATGGTAAGCGTCCAACATTGGCCCATGATA
>CAXSFX010000162.1:0-8279 GCA_964236655.1 uncultured Acidobacteriaceae bacterium
GATGACATCAACTTCATGGAACAGCTGCCGTCGACCATACTCCACTGTGACTGAAGACACGATTAGGAAGCCGGTAGCAAACCAGAGCGCGTCGGGGATAGGGCAGGCATGCCAATCTGCTATATAGTTGTCTGCCGCATCAAAATGCCCTGAGCTTTGGCGAACGAAAAAAGCGCTGATGAGCGACAAAAAGAAAATGAGGTCGCCGGCAAGCAGGAATGAAAGCCCCAGACGGTAGCGTCGCAGCAGCTCTCGTGGACCGCGGCCACGCAAGCCATCATCACCGTTATCGCCGTCGCCGCCCCCGCCTGTGGGCCGATTGTGAAGCGGAGGCCTGCCACCAAAACCCGGATCGCGACGATCCTGTTCCGTCTGAGTACTTCGAGGAGTATAGGTAGCAGGCATGGCAGCTCTCTAAGAATCAGCTTACTCGCATACAAGCCATGTGCCACCCCGTTCCCATGGAAAGGTTTTATGTGCTGTCAGCTACAGCTACTCTTGGTGAGTCTCTGGGAGCTAAATGTTCACGCAGCGCCGCTTTGGGGATCTGCTACGGCATTGTAGGCACGCACTTTATCGAGAAAATAGCGATGCAGGCGCGTGTCCTGCGACAGTTCGGGATGGAAGGTGGCCGCAAGCAGGTGCTTCTGCTCGACGAGTGCGGGAAAGCCGTCGCGCCGGGCCAGGACACGCACGCTTTCACCGACGCGGGTAAAGCGCGGCGCACGGATGAAAACCATTTCCATGGGTGAACCGCCCAGCTCGGTCTCCGCATGGAGGATGGCGCTGTCGTTCTGGCGGCCGTAGGCATTGCGCTCGATTGTTGCGTCCAGTACGGCGAGGCTTGGCTGCGGCGGATGTACAACTTCCGAGGCAAGCAGGATGGAGCCCGCGCAGGTACCGAAAGTAGGTCGCGCCGAGGCAAAAGCTTGCAAGGCACCCAGAAAATTGTCGCGTTCCAGAAACTTGAGGAAGGTTGTGGATTCGCCGCCCGGAAGAATGAGTCCATCGATGGAGTCAAGCTCGACGGGTTTGCGGACCAGCACGACAGTGAGCGGTTCACCGGAGACCGCCGCCGCCCGGCGCAGGGCAGAGGCGTGTGCGGCGTAATCGCCCTGGATAGCCAGGACGCCGATGCGCAGCGGCTTCACATTGTGAGTTGAAGCCGCTGCCTGTTGTGTAGAGGCCCCCAAAGTTAGACGCCGCGCATCTGGAGCAGGGATGAGGTTTCGAGGGCTGCTATGGCCAGGCCCTTCATGGCACCGGTGCACTCTTCGGCACAGTCGGCCAGGATCGCGGGATCGTCGAAGTGGGTGGTGGCGCGCACGATGGCGCGGGCGCGGATCTCGGCTTCCTCGCGGGGGGCAAAGGTGTAGGAGTCGCTCATGAAAATGCCCGAGCCGACGAAAACGGCTTCGGCACCGAGCTGGCGTACCAGCGCGGCATCGGCGGGGGTGGCGATGCCGCCGGCGGAGAAGTTCGGGACGGGCAGCTTGCCGAGCTGGGCAACCATGCGGACAAGTTCGAGCGGGGCGCGGTGGTCGCGCGCGGCTACGTAGAGCTCTTCTTCGCTCAGGACTGTCAGGGCCTTAATGTCCTTGACGATCTGGCGCATGTGCTTGACAGCATGGACTACGTCGCCGGTGCCTGCTTCACCCTTGGTACGGATCATCGCGGCACCTTCGGCGATTCGGCGCAGGGCCTCACCCAGGTCGCGCGCGCCGCAGACGAAGGGGGTGGTGAAGGCGTGCTTGTCGATGTGGTGGGTCTCATCGGCGGGGGTCAGAACCTCGGATTCGTCAATGAAATCAACGCCGAGCTGCTGCAACACCTGTGCCTCAACGAAGTGGCCGATGCGGGCTTTGGCCATCACTGGAATGGAGGAGGCGGACATAATTTCCTTGATGACCTTGATGGAGGCCATGCGGGCGACGCCGCCCTCGGCGCGAATTTGCGCGGGTACACGCTCAAGCGCCATGACAGCAACCGCGCCCGATTTCTCGGCGATTTCTGCCTGGAATGCGTCGGTGACGTCCATGATGACGCCGCCCTTCAGCATTTCGGCGAGGCCGACTTTCAGACGGACTCCTGTGCCGGTGTTGCCGTTATAACTGTTTCTGTTCCCATTTCCATTGTGCTCAGACATGGCCGCGACCTCTGCACCTAGTTTAATGCAGGGCTGCCGTGCTAGCTTGCGATGCGATGGAATGACTTGAAGCGGGGCAAAGAAGCTGCTTTGCCGGACGGGTGAGAAGGCTTTTTGCGTACATGGCGACGCATCGATACCCTTCGTTTTCTGACACTTTTGGGGGAGTGCGTGGAACGTGTATTTAGGGCTGCTTTGTGGTGAAAACAGGTGTTTTTTTGAGTGTTTGTAACACTCCTTTAACAAATTTGCTGCTAAAAAGGTGCAGTTTCAGGGATGGAATTGGTGTGACAGAGTTTTGGGAACGGTCGTAACTTTATGCTGGCTGATGATTTAGGAGAAGGTGCTGCATGGGGCCGACTGCCAATTTCTTCAAAAATGGGCAGACAATGAAAGTTGAAGGATTCACGGGTGCATTTTTAACTTTCCTGCAGGTGCCGGTTTTGAATGGTAGTGTTACATACGGGTAGGCAAATATGAGTCCTCATTCGATGGCTGTCGAATGATTCGACCTTGGTAAAAGCATGGTCTTCGAGGGGCGGTTGTATCGGCAAGAAGGTTATGGAGCGAAGTAGTTTCGCTTCATTAGGCTTCGTTCAAGTTTGAACGACTGCGTTTCAGTGAAAGAGGTTTTGCGCTGGGGTGTATGAGGGAGGGGCAGGGTCTTGGTGCCTGCGACCCTGCCCGTGGGCAGGGTGCAACGTCGGAAACAAGCAACGGGTGTCATCCTGGGCGAGGCTTCGCTTTTAGTTTTGCGGCGGTGAGCAAAGCAGGTTCTTCGACTCCGCCGCGCTTCGCTCAGAATGACACGGGTGCTGAGTAGATACTTTCGCATACCCGCCCGGGGGTGACGCGGCTGCCGTCGGCGGTATTGACTTTGCTTCGGTGTGAGGGGCGGGGGTAAGAGCGAAGCAGGGTTTCGGCTGTGCTTGTTGCGAAAGTCTCGGTTCCAGGGGAGGCGGTTCTGTCGAACGTCAAAGGGCGTCCGGTTATGCTCAGTTATGAAGAGCTATCGCCGATAGAAAGACACTCGTGACTGGCCTTTGTAACCGGAAAACATTGGTTTTCGGTCTGGATTTCATCTTAACTTCCGTTAATGCGACTTATGAGTACTGATCCCGTCCGCCATCACTTCGAGATATGGATTGTGGCGATCTAAACTGCTTTGCGTGGAGCAAATGAGGGTATGCCAAGTGGTCGATCTAAATAAGCTGAGAACACAGAAGAAGGGCGCGGTCGTCATCGACCCCATCGAGATATTTAGGCGACTCCCGAAGCCGAGTGGCATCAATGACCTCTACACCAGCCAAGCCGAAGTCTTGCAGGGCTGGTTCGCGCGCCGCACTGATAAAGATGTCGTCCTGAAACTCCACACCGGCGGCGGCAAGACCCTTGTCGGCCTGCTGATCGCACAATCCACGCTGACTGAAACCAAGGAACCGGTGCTGTACCTGGCACCGACCCGACAACTTATTCAGCAGACGATTGAGAAAGCAAAGGAGTTCGGCATCCCGGTTGTCGCCTACGAGAACGGCCAGCAACTCAATGATGATTTTGTCAATGCGCGTGCTGTTATGGTCGCGACATATAAGGCCTTGTTCCACGGAAAAAGTAAGTTCGGCATCCGCGGAGGAAGTGCGCCCACCGCCGTTGGAGCGGTAATCCTTGACGACGCGCATGCCGCCTTCTCTGTCGTTCGCGAATCGTTTACGTTGGAGGTTGAGAGCGACCAGGACCAAGCTCGTTACCTCAGCCTCAGCGCATTGTTTCGCTCCGCTTTTAAGGACGCTAATCGGCTTGGCACTTTCGATGATGTTGTCTCAGGTGGGGACTACGCGGTACTGGAGGTTCCATATTGGGCGTGGCGGGAGCAACTCGACGCCGTTCGTGAGCAGCTTCGCACCGACGCCGATAAGTACGCGCTGGTGTGGCCTCTGCTCCGGGATCAGCTACACCTCTGTCACGCCCTCATCAGCCGCCGCGCGTTCACCATCACGCCGATTCTGCCCCTTGTCCGCGCCTTTCCCACGTTCGCCGAAGCGCCGCGCAGAATCTACATGTCCGCCACGATTGCAGACGACAGCGAAATCATCCGCACCTTTAACGCCGACCAGAGATTCGTCGAGAAGCCACTCACTTCGCGGTCTCTTGCTGGTATCAGCGAGCGGATGATCCTGATGCCGGATTTAATGCAGTTCCCTTATAAAACCGTTGACGACAGCAAGTGGCTCGCCAGTTGGACCGTGAAGAACGAGTTGGGTTCCGTCATCCTTGTCCCTTCTGGAGAAGCGGCGAAACTTTGGACTGATGTAGCGGCGCTACCCGCCAGTTCAGCGGAGGTTTCCCATGTGGTCGAAGATCTGCAAGCCGGACGAACACGTGGTCCTGTCGTTTTCGCCAGCCGCTATGATGGCATCGATCTTCCCGGCAACGCATGCCGGATGCTCATCATGAGTGGTCTCCCTAAAGGGACATCGAACTATGAGCTCTTCCGGGCAAATTCCCTATATGGCGGAGCCACCATTACGCGAATGTTGGCTCAACGGATCGAACAAGGGATCGGCCGTGGCGCGAGGGGGTCCGGCGATCACTGCGTAATACTCATGGTCAGTGCTGATCTCGCCGCTTGGCTCGCCAAGGACGCCAACTTCCGTTTTCTGACCGCCGCGACACGCGCACAACTTGAAATGGGCTCGACAATCAGCCGAGAAGTGAAGGACCTCCAGGAATTGGCCGAGACGATGAATCGCAGCTATACCCGTGAAACGGGGTGGGTGACGTACCATGCTGAAACGCTGGCGGAGCTGGTCGACGAAGATGCGGCTGATCCTACACGCTTCAAGCAAGCCGTCGTTGAACGTAAAGCGCTCGATCTCTGGCAGGACGGCTATCACGAGAAAGCAATCTTTAGTATTGAAAAGCTTCTTGGAGAAACGGCCTTGATCGACGAACAGACCCGAGGCTGGATGGAGCAGCTTGCCGCTCGTGTGGCGGATTCGTGGGGCAACAGGGCTCGCGCTGAGGACTTCCAGCGCCAAGCATTCGCGCACAATCGGAATTTGACTCGACCGAGCGTCCGACCACCGTATGTTCCACAGCCATTGCCTGGCCCGCAAGAAGTTGCAATCGTTCGCCAATTGCAGGAATATCGGCTGCGGCGCGGATTTCTCAAGGAGTTCGAAGACCAAGTTAGTTTTCTCAATCCCAATAGTTCGGCCAGTCAGTTCGAGGGCAGTCTCGCAGCGCTCGGACGGATGATCGGTCTTACGACCGAGCAGCATGATACGAACGGCGAAGGGCCGGATGTATTATGGCTTCTGCCTTGCAAGGTCGGCTTCGTTATCGAGGCGAAGAGCCGGAAGAAGCCAAAGAATCCTCTTACAAAGCATGAACATGGCCAACTCCTCGTAGCGGCAGAATGGCTCTCGTCTAATTACCCCGGCTGCCAATGCGTCCGGGTGAGCGTACATCCAACGAACAAAGCCATCCCTGCGGCCGAGGCCGCAGGATCCTACGCCCTCACATACGAAAAACTGAACGAATTGATCGCCGACGCGCGTGCTCTGCTCGAGTCGCTCTGTGAATCTCAACTCCCGTCGCCCCAGCTTACGCAGGATTGCGCCACAAGATTGAGTAAGTCGGACCTCAGAGCTGACCGCTTACTTGCGCGATACTTGATTCCATTCGAGGATGAAGCATGATCCGTCATTCCACAAGTTCGTCGCGGTCTTTTACATCCATACGCAAGGGCACCTCTACTCCTGATAAACGCATTTCTCGGTAGTTGGCCCGAGTTCTTGGCAAAGGAGGACTACCCGAGTGAAAGCTGGCTGATTCAAGGCACTGCCATCTCTGTAGTCTGACAGTCATGAACGACCTCGCAAGCATTTTTCCCCAAGAGACACGCAAGCACTTCATCAATATGAAGAATGTGCGTAATGCGTATGAGCGGGAGCTAGATGCCAAGCGAATGGACGAGTTGAATGGAACGGCTGCTGAGAAGAATCTGTTTCATTCCGGCCGGTATTTGAAGCAACGAAGTGCATTGAAAACGCAGTTTACTGACGCGCTTGCGTATGGCTACATGGAAGAGGCGCCAGCGACATGCAAACTCTACGACGTCCCATTGACACGACCGCTCTGCGCATCGTTGGAAGAAGTTGCGAAGCAAATGCTTACGTCCTTCTATCGCAATATTATCCAGGCGCAGGGCACGGGCGTGGCAGGTTTCCGCATGCCTGCGTCCGCAGTCCAGGCAGTCAATCAGCAAGCTAGTAATGAGCGCTTTAGCATCATGCCAAAGATTGCAGTAATGATCGAAGCGGCCCGCGTAGCGGACGAAAAGAAGAGGACGGAAGAGACGGCAAACAAGGCTTCGAAAGCTCCCCCGTATTCCTCCTGGTGGGACATAATCGACTGACTTAGTGTTTGTGGCCGGGCTCTCGGGTGATGGCTATGAAGAGGGCGTTGCCGCGGGCCAGCAGGCGGTTATTTTCGTCGGAGAGGGTGGCGGAGCAGAAGTGTTTGCGGCCTTCGACGCGGTCCTGGCGGCCCTGGAGGGTGAGGGTTGCGGCGAGTGGGGTGGGGCGGAGGTACTCGGTTTCCATGCGGCGGGTGAGGGCCATGATGTTTGCGCCGTCGCGGGCGGCGTGGATGGCTTTGCTCATGGCTTCGTCGAGGATGGCGGCGATGACGCCTCCGTGGACGAAACCGTGGGGGCCCTGGAAGCGTTTTGCGAGGCGCAGGGTGGCGTGGACGGTGCCGGTGTCGTCAACCATGAAGCGCAGGCGCATGCCGATGCGGTTGTGCGCGCCGCAGCCGAAGCAATTGTGCCGGTCGTCGAAGGCCAGCGGAGTGAGATGGGTGGAGCTCATGGGCCGCTTCAGGATAGCGGAATTTGTGGTGGGCAGGCTGTGGGGTGGGCGACTTATGTGGTTTGGAGTTGGGGGGAAAGCAGGTCCCTCGGCTTCACTTGGGATGACACTGTTTTTAGGTGGCTTTACTGGGGCTTTACGAGGTGAGTAGAGGGAAAGCAGGTCCCTCGGCTTCACTTGGGGGTGGCACTGTTTAGGAGCAGGTCCTTCGACTTTGCTCAGAGTGAAACCTTTTAAGAGCGGATCTTTAGCTTCGCTTGGGATGACACTTTTCTAGCTTTGCTCAGGATGACAGCTTTAGGAACGGGTGCTTCGGCTTTGCTCGGGATGAGAGCGAGTATCGGTTTACGTGGCGCTCCCGGAGAGTTTTGGGGAGTCAAGGGGCATTGCGTAACGTTACGGAGCCTGGGCGGTTGGTATAGTGAGGGTATGGCTGCTCCCACGAAAACGTTTTACCTGGAAACCTTTGGCTGCCAGATGAATGTGCATGATTCCGAGAAGGTTGTGGGGACGCTGGAGCAGCAGGGCTACAGCCAGGTGCAGACCGAGGAAGATGCGGACCTGATTTTGTACAACACCTGCTCGATCCGTGACAAGGCGGAGCAGAAGGTGTTTAACCGGCTGAATGACACCAAGAAGCTGCTGAAGCAGGGCAAGAAGTTTGGGGTGCTGGGGTGCGTGGCGCAGCAGGAGGGCGAGCGGATTTTTGAGCGTGCGCCGTATGTGTCGCTGGTGTCAGGCTCGGCGAGCTACCGGAAGCTGCCTGAGATGCTGGTGCAGCTGGAGGCAGGGAACCGGCGGGTGACCGGGCTGGACGACCGGCAGACGGATGAGACGTTTGTGACGGAGTTTACGGCGCGGACGAACCGGCATCGCGGGTACATCACGATTGTGGAGGGGTGCGACAAGTTTTGCGCGTACTGTGTGGTGCCGTATACGCGGGGCAAGGAGCGGTCGCGGACTTCCACTTCTGTGATTCAAGAAGCGCGGCAGATGGCCGATATAGGGTATACCGAGATTCAGCTGCTGGGGCAGAATGTGAACTCGTACCGGGACCCGGAGGGACGGCTTTCGTTTGCCGCTTTGCTGGCGGCGGTGGGTGAGGTTGCGGGGATCAGGCGGGTGCGGTTTACTACTTCGCATCCCAGGGACTTTACGCGGGAGATTGTGGAGGCGATTGATGCGGTGCCTGCGCTTTGCGACCATGTGCATTTGCCGGTGCAGAGCGGGTCGTCGCGGGTGCTGGGATTGATGGCGCG
>CAXSFX010000163.1:0-8261 GCA_964236655.1 uncultured Acidobacteriaceae bacterium
AGTCGCCCCTGTGGCTTCGCTTGTGGGCCGCGCGGTATACCATTGCATCCTTCGCAAGCTCCTCAAAGAGGATCGCTTTTGCCGGGCGCAACTCAGGCAATTTTTCTCCTCGCCGAAAGGTAACCTTGCGATCCTGGTATGGTGCAATGGCGTCACCCCGCCTACCTACCTTCTCCCGTCTCTGCTTTCCATCGGCATATAAATTGACCCACCAAACGCCGCTACCTTTGGGTCGCTCAAAGACACCACGGGCTTGTTTCAGGGCTGCCTTCGCCATTTTTAATATCCTTACATCCGCTAGACCCACCAGTCAATTTTCAGCTGGTGCACGTTTTGGTGCATGTTCGAACTGTAACAAACAGCAATGCTCTGCAACACTATGCAAAGTTCCACTGAACGCAATCTTCAATAAATATAGGGGTTAGCAGGATTTCTGCAATATCTTGCGACTCTGTGCAACATTCTGCAAAAGAGCTATTTTTCCGACTCTTAATCGACAAGTTGCTGGTTCGATTCCAGCCGCGTCCACCAGTTAAATTCAAGTGCGCTGTCTGGTAAATTTCTACTTCAACGTATTTACCATGGTATAGTCACGTCTTTCCCAACGCGTGAAAGTACCTGTCGGGCCATCCGGGCCAAGTAGCGCGAGACGCACCGGCTCGCGTGCGCCCTCCTCAACAGTTCCGGTACCTGCCAAGGCGAGCGTCATGGCGCTGAGAGCCGTCTTGGACGCCGCATAGCTTTATAAGTTTAATGAACGCTCAAGACGTCAGCCATTTGGAACTCGAATCAATCTCTCTAGAAGGGTTTGCTTTCGTTGCCTTGGGCGGCGTTTGACACTGACTCCCACGCCTCCCAGGTTGCCAGCCGTTCAGCGTAGGCTGCACGTACTGAAGGCAAATTCTCGCTGCCGAGGAACAAACGAAGCGGCGGATTTTCCGCGTCCACCAGCTTGAACATGGCATCCGTCGTAGCGTTGGGATCACCTCGTTCCATGGTCTTCAAGCCCTCGAATACTTGCGCTTTCAGGCCCGCGTAGATGTCGAGTCCGGCAGCAAACTTCCCGGACGAGGGGCCGCCGAACTCAGTGGCGTAAGCACCCGGTTCCACAATCGTCACCTTGATGCCGAAAGGCTTTACCTCCATGGCCAGGCTTTCATGAATTGCCTCAAACGCCCACTTTGAGGAACAGTAGTAGCCGATCAACGGCATCGTCACGTGGCCCAAGGTACTCGATATACCAAGAATGTGACCGCCACCTTGCTCGCGGAGCAACGGCAGGGCCGCTTGAATGACAGAAAGCGTACCGAAGATGTTGGTGTCGTAGAGAGCTCGCACGTCCTCCGCGCGGGCTTCCTCGATCGTGCCGATCAGGGGATAGCCTGCATTGTTGAGAATGACATCGAGCCTTCCGAAGTGAGCGTATGCTTGCGCCACGGCAGTCTTCACCTGCTCTGGCCGGGTCACATCGAGCTCTAACGTCAAAACGTTTGCGCCGTACGTGTCTGTGAGGTCGGCAATGCTTTGCAATGTGCGGGCTGTAGCTGCGACCTTGTCGCCACGCTTCAGGGCGGCATTTGCCCAAATACGTCCGAAACCGCGCGAAGCACCCGTGATGAACCAAACTTTATTCGACATGTCATTCTCCATTTCCTGATTCTCGGCCTACGATGTATGCCCAAGGCCCTGATATGCTGTTTAAGCAATCGGAACTCTGTTCCAGATAATAACCGGAACATTGTTCCGCAAGCAAGTGCCTGCCATGAAAAAGACAATAACAACCCGAGCGGAGGAGCAGAGTGCCGGCAGGGTGAAGCCGCGAGCCATGCGTGCCGATGCGCAGCTCAAGATGAGTTCGCTTCTGAAAGCGGCTATGGAGGTCTTTGGGGAATCGGGAGTTGACGCCCCAGTGCGTGAGATCGCCAAAAAGGCGGGCGTCGGATTGGGAACGGTTTATCGTCACTTTCCGCAGAGGTCCGATCTTATCAAGGCCGTGTTTCAAAGCCGGGTAGATGCCTGTGCGGAGGCGGCCGCTGAACTGGCGAACCAGTACGGGCCTGGTGACGCATTGGCTCACTGGATGCAACGGTACGTGGACTTCATTGCCACCAAGCGGGGGCTTGCTGCAGCGCTACATTCCGGTGACCCGGCCTACAGCGCTTTGCCGGGTTACTTCAACACACGCCTGTTACCGGCACTAGGAACTTTGTTAGCTGAGGCTGTTGCAGCAGGAGCGGTGCGCTCGGAGATCGACGCCGAAGACCTGCTGCATGCTGTCGCCAACCTGTGCCGGGTATCTCACAACAAAGAGCCTGCCTACTCGCGCAGAATGGTTGCACTGCTGGTGGATGGTTTGCGCTACGGAGCGACACGCGAACCGGATCGTCCTTAGAGCCGTGTTCCCCATTGTTGATACAGAAATGTAAGCATTGTCGGCATCATGGATGCCCGTTTCTGGAAGTGATTCCTAGTCATCGGAAGGCAAGGATGAACGAAAAATGCCGCCTCAAAGCGTTGTGTCAGAAGCGGAAACCTGGCCCGGATGCAGCGCGATGTGCTTGTACTCAATGAAGTCGTCAAGCACCGCCAAGCCTCGCATCCGGCCTTGACCGCTCTGCTTGAAGCCACCTTCCTCAAACTGATCGAACATCACTCCCCAGTCGTTGATCCAGATGGTGCCGGCTTCAATTTCCCGAGCGACACGCAGAGGGCGATCAATGTCACGTGACCAGATACCGGCGCTGAGACCGTACTCCGTATCGTTTGCCAATGCGATAGCTTGAGCCTCGTTATCAAACTGCTGCATCGTCAAAACCGGCCCAAAAATCTCTTGCTGAACTATAGGTAACCTGGAATCGTTCACCTCAAGCAGCGTAGGACGATAGAAGGCTCCCTTACTCAAGGACTCTTCTTGGGGAGGGCCACCGCGGACAATGGCAGTGGCTCCCGCGGCGATAGCGTTGTTCACCATGCGATTGACCCGGTCCACATTGTGCTTATCAATCAACGGCCCCATCTCGCTCGCCGGGTCAGATGCAGGTCCAACCTTGACAGCCTCAAGGCGCTTTGCAAGAGCGATCCGGAGCCGATCGGCAATTCCACGTTGAACGAGAAGCCGACTGCCCGTCATGCAGAACTGGCCCGCAAATACTGTTAAAGCCTCAACCAGCTTCGGAACAGCAGCTGCGAGGTCTGCGTCGTCAAACACGATCATGGGAGTTTTTCCGCCCAGCTCCAGTCCCAATCGTTTGATCCGCGGAGCAGCATTAGCGGAGATCTGGCGACCGGTTTTCGTGCTGCCGGTAAAGCTGATGACAGGAACATCAGGAGATATCACAAGCGCGTTTCCGGCTTCCTGCCCACCTGTGAAGATGTTTACTACACCTGTAGGGAGCTCCTCAATTTCCGAGATTATTCGGCTTATGAGTGCATTCACCTGTGCCGTTTGGGTCGGCAGCATGACCGCCGTCGTCGTGCCCGCTGCAAGCGCAGGGGCCAGTGAGCGGATGATCAGGGCGACGGGAGAGTTCCAGGGCGCGATGATGCCGGCAACCCCTATCGGCTGTTTGAGCACGAACGACAGCGAACCTGGAACGACCTGCGCGTTTCGTCCATAGTCTGTCAGGGCGAGAGCTGCATTGAAACGAAGCGTCTGCGGTACGATTGCAATCTCGATCCGGCCATGACGCAACACTTTTCCATTTTCAAGTGCGAGCAAATTCGCCAATTCGTTAGAGCTTCGCTCGAAACCGTCGGCCATTGCATTCAGAACCCGGGCACGCAACAGGCGATCGTTTTTCCATGACGAGGTTTGAAAAGCTTTTTTGGCTGCGGCAACGGCCTGATTCGCCTGCTCGGGGCCGGCGGTAAAATACTGCCCGATGACCTCACCGGTCGCCGGGTTCACGCTTTCTGCGGGCTTTCCATTTTGAATCCAATTGCCGCCGATCCAATGTGAAGCGACGCGTAGTTCAGTTTCACCAGCCGTTAACACTTGATTTGACATGAGTTGCTCCCGTTTCTCGAAGTCGCTTGCTGCGTAGCTATGAAACCCTTCAGCTCATCGCAAGCGTCGGTACAGTGACCTGCATCAGGCCTTCGAGTGGACCTGTCTTGTATTTGCAGACCATTCGATCTATAAAAACATAATGATGACTGGAAATGCAAATATAATGATCGATCAGTCCACAAAGCGCGGTTGTCAGGTCCCTAGCGTGCTCGTGGTCGTCGCTGCATGACGGGGTTTACCCAATGCTTGGAGTGCTGCGAATGCCGCAGGGCAAAAAGCGGCATCGGTTCTTTCCAATCGTTAGCGGCAAACCCGCATACTGCTGAACCGTCTCTCCATTCATTTTTAGAATGATCACTATGCAAACCTTTTGTTAAACGGCTAATCGAACATCCCATACGGTTGAATGTGTGAGCAAGGCAGCACTTGCGTGGAGGTAGAAATCTGCTGAAATGCTGTTCAGTAGTAATGCTGTTGGCATCAGGAACAAGCTACGCGCAAATGCATCCGGCGGAGCCCACGGTCAACCTCGGCGACACCAGTTTTCTCGATGCTCTAGGCGGCCCCGGCTTCCTGCTTGAGGAGATCGGCGATGCTTACCACGGCGGTATCACCACGGATGGAACAGGGCGCGCCCTTGCCGGTGCGTCTGCGGTCAACAGCATCAGCAGCTTGACCCACGGTGTCGAGCTTACGAAGCATCACCTGTTCGGGGCATGGTACGGAGCCGAAGCTATCCTGGTCGCCGCTCACGTCAACGCAGGCGCGCATGGAGTTGTCGGTGGCTTCGGTGACCTTACGGTTTCACCCCTTGTTTTGCAATGGAAGCAGCGCAAGCTCGGCTCCACTCTTCTGAATCAGCGTTTCGTTCTGGACTTCGAAGTTCCAGTCGGAGAGTACAGCCGAGAGCTATCCACCAGCCTGAGCAGTCATGCCTTTACGGTTCATCCGTACTATGCCTTTACCTTTTTCCCAACGCATAGGATCGAGACAAGCTGGCGCACGCATTACCTCTACAACGGAGTGAACAACTCGCCCCCCGCACAAACAACTGCTCGTTCAACCCAGGCCGGCCAGGCCATTCACTTCAATGCGACCGTCGCGTATGGACTGCCTCATGGGATCTGGCTCGGGGCCAATGGATACTTCCTTAAACAGACTACTGAGCCCAAGATCAACGGCGCACCCCTTAACGCATCGCCGGAGCAGGTCGGCTCCATCGGTCCGGGCATGGTCTGGGATCGTGGGCAATACCTCTTCTACATCAACGGTTATCACGAGGTTGGGACACTGAACCGTCCCGAAGGCAACAAGTTAGTTCTGCGCGTGCAATGGATATCGGGCCGGCACCCCGGCATCGTCAGCATCAACTAAACCAAACATGCAAGCCCACGAATGGAAAGTTGGAACTGTAATGACTCAAACTTTAAAAGCATTGACTCTCGGCAATGGCGTTCACGCTCTCACGGCAGGTTCGGGCACACCGGTCGTCTTATTGCCCGGCTGGCCTGAAACTGCGGAAGCCTACAACGAGGTGCTTCCTTCACTTGCCGAGCGGCACCATGTGCTGGCAATCGACCCTCCCGGACTGGGAGAATCTTCAGCCTCCACCCAGGGCTACGACACCGGCAGCATCAGCAAGCAACTTGAAGCCGCCGTGCAGCCCCTCGTGTCGGAATCGATTCATCTCGTCAGCCATGATGTCGGAGCCTGGATCGCCTATGCCTGGGCCTCGCAGTTTCCTGAACGCATTCGCAGCCTGACCCTGCTCGACTCCGCTCTCCCCGGCCTGGCTGCACCGCTTAACTTTCCTCTACCGCCTGAAGTCAACGTCAAACTTTGGCAGTTCTCCTTCAACACCTTGCCGGACCTGCCTGAAGTTCTGACCCAAGGCCGCGAGCGGGAACTGTTCGAATGGTTATTTCAGCACAAAGCGCAGCACCTGGAGCGGATTTCGCAAGCCAATCGTGACCGCTACGTGGAGTGCTACTCCAGACCGGGCGCAATGAGCCGAGGCTTTGCCTACTACCGCGCCGCCGCAAAAAGCGCGTCTCAAAACATTGAGTTCAGCAAGACAAAGCTTCAAATGCCTGTACTTGCCCTGGGCGGACAAAGCGGCGTAGGAGATCGTTTACGCATGTCGATGGAGCCGCTTGCGGTCCATGTTGAAGGCGGTGAAATTGAGGATTGCGGCCACTTTGTCATGGAGGAGCAGCCAAAAGTTGTTTCCAGCCGTTTGCTCGCCTTCTTTGAACGCGTGGAGTCTGCCAAACCGTGAAAACCTACCTGTTTTCCTTCGCCCTGGGGTGCGCAGTCGGTGTGCTCTATGCATTGTGCCGGGTAAAAAGTCCCGCGCCTCCAATCGTCGCCCTGCTCGGACTACTCGGCATGGTTCTGGGCGAGAGCGGTTATGAATGGTTCAAAACTGTTGTTCGCTAACGGTAACTTCACTAATGGTAACAAGGAGAGAATATGCAAAAGGGAATAGTTTCCGCACGGCACGTTGACCATATCGGCATTACCGTCCCCGACTTGAATGCAGCCGTTCAATTTTTTCAAGATGCTCTTGGAGCGCAACTACTCTGGCAGGTTGGACCCTTCCATGAAACTCCAACTGGCGTTCCGATCAAGAGCATTCATATCGCAATGCTTCGGCTTGGACCCACGATCAATGTAGAACTGATGGCCTTCGATGCCGATGAGCAGCAACAAACAATGCCCAGCAACATCGATTTCGGAGCGACCCATATTGCCTTCTTCGTCGATGACATCGAAGCTGCGGCGGCATCCTTGAAAGAGCACGGGGCAGAGCTGCTGGCAGGTCCTTTAGAAGCCAAGGGCGATGTAAAGAAGGGTGAACGGATTTGGTACTTCAAGACGCCCTGGGGCGCGTTTATGGAAATCCTCTGGCGTCCACAGCAACTTGCCTATGAAGAAAACACTCCAAATCGCCTCTTTCAAGCAAACGACAGCTGGTCCGATCAATCGGCATAGTGACGAGGTCCGGAAGGGAGAGATCGATGGCTGCATGCAGTGAGATCGCTCCTCTGACATAGCAGGGAAGCACTCTTGCGGTGTACCGCCAATGGCAGCAGCAGCAGATTTGCTGTCATATCCTGAGATGGTATGCCCTCTCTCCGCTTTCGCCAGGCCCCGTACAACATCAATCTCTGGATCATTCCACTCAAGATGTCGCTTGCCTCGGTGGCCTTGTTCGCGCTTACGATGATCCCGGACATGCTGGCCGCATACCATGTCATTCACTTGCCTGACTGGTTCAGCATGGGCGGCATCGACGATGCACGTGCAATCCTAAGCGCCATGCTCGGCTGCGTCAGCACAGTGCTGGCGCTTATCTTTTCGGTCACGCTGCTGGTGCTTTCAATGGTGGCCAACCTGTTCGGGCCGCGCCTGCTCTACCGCTTCGTGCAGGACTGGGTGATGCAGGCCACGATCGGCTTGTTCATGGCCGCGTTCATCTACATCTTCCTAGTGTTCCTGGTCACGCATTCTGACCCGACCGGCACCTTCATCCCGCAGACATCGCTGATCACCAGCTGGTTCCTGGTGCTGGCCGCTTTCTCCTTCCTGGTGTACTACAGCCACCGCGTCGCATTTTCCATCCAGAACCCTGATGCCGTGGCCCGCATTGTGGAGGACCTGCGGCGCGCCGTACAACGGGAAAACGCCCAGCACCGGCAGCTCAAGTCCGGCAGTGTCTTGCAAAAGCCGTTTGAAGCTGAGAACGCAGCGACGCTTGAAAGCCGTGCAAGCGGCTATATGCAAGAGATCGATCACGCCGCGCTGCTGGCTGCCGCCCATCGTGAGGGTGCCTTTGTCGAAATCCTATTCCGACCCGGCCAATTTGTGCTCAAGGGAGAGCCGCTTGCCCGCATTTCGCCTGCTTCACATTTCACCGCGCTTGCGCCGATTGTTGAAGAGGGCGTCGTCCTCGGGCGGCACCGCATTCTCACGCAAGACCTTGAGTTCGGCATCGCGCAAATTGTTGAGATCGCCATTCGAGCCTTGAGCCCTGCGGTGAATGACACCTTTACCGGTGTAGCTTGCACGGACCTGCTCGGGGAGGCGTTGATGATTCTTGCGGAGGTGCCGCAACACAGCAATGATTGGTACGGCGAGGATGGCAGCTTGCGCCTGCGAATACGGCCCCTGCTGATCACGCGCCTCATCAAGCAGGCCTTTGACCAGGTGCGGCAAGCTGCCTCCGGTACGCCTGCTGTTTCCATCCGCC
>CAXSFX010000164.1:0-8156 GCA_964236655.1 uncultured Acidobacteriaceae bacterium
CCAGCGACTTCTCCGCCTACCCCAAACTCGCCGAACTCCTCAAAACCACCCCCAACGTCGAGCTCATCGAGTACGTCCCCGACATCGCCGAGTTCTACCGCCGCTGCGACCTCTTCGTCCTCCCCAGCATGGACGACGGCTTCGGCATGGCCCTCTTTGAAGCCATGGCCAACGGCGTGCCCAGCATTGCCACCCGCAACTGCGGTGCATCCGAGCTCCTCACTGACGGCATCGACGGCCTGGTCATCGACGCAGGCAACGTAGACCAGCTAGCCGAATCCATCCTCTCCCTCTACCGCGACGAAGAGCGCCGCCAATCCATAGCCATCGCCGGCCAGGCCGCCGTCGAACGAATCTCCGCAACCACAATCTACGAAGACGCCCTACGCCAACTCCTGGCCCCCACAAGAACTACCGCCGCCGTAGCCTAGCTCCTAAAAGCTTCCGCAACCTATAAATAGGTCCCCCTGAGCACAGATGTAAAACATAGAAACAAAATGGTTGCCCCATGTCTCATCTCTGAGACATAGATTCGGCTTCATTATTTATGAATGACCGAAATTAATGGGGAATGCGGGCTGCTGATGGAAATCCAATCTGTCGAGAACCGCATTCAGTAATGTGAAACAAGAAATCCCTAATTACATGCGGTCGATCAAGTGCTCGTTTGCCCAGGCCGTCAATGTGCCTGCAGTCTCTGCAACGCTGAGAAAAGTATTGTCCAAAACATTCACTTTCCAGCGAGCGTCATCTTTTTTCCAAGAAGACCAACTCTTCCAGTTCATCTCGGGTCCACCCTGCGACTGAATTACATCTTGTCTCCACTGCGGATCGCTTGCATGCATACGCAACCATGCAGCCCAACACAGCATATCTTGGCTTGCCAAGCTGGAATCCACCCCATCTCGAGCGCGAATGCGATCGATTCGAACAGCGTCCGCACAGTCTAGCAAGATTGCATGCATGCCTTTTATATCTGACGCCGAGGGACACGCGAGCACTTCGCCGAGTACAACCGTGCCGGCAATGCCGGTACTGATACCCAGCTCTTGATTTCGAACGGCTAACTTCAACCAGTACTCCGTCGTCAATTGACGTCCGGCAGCACTGGATGGGTGCTCCAGCGCTTCATCGAAATCTCGCCAGTCAACATCTGGTCGTTGTTGCTTCAGGCCCGTTAAGGAGCTTGATTTTCCCGAACCACTCGCGCCCATAATCAGAAAGAGCATAGCCGCATTCTAAGCTTAGATTATTGGTACGGCGCAATCCCGTGCGGTAATTACAATCAATCGGTTCTCAGCCCACAAAGCTGATCACGTCCAAAAAGGAGCGCGAACATGCGAAAACCGATCACCATCATAGGTGCCGGACTTGGTGGCCTCACCCTTGCCCGCATTCTCCATCTTCATGGCATTACAGCCGCTATTTATGAAGCGGAAGCCTCAATCCATGCGAGAGCGCAAGGAGGACTTCTCGACATTCACGAATACAACGGACAAATCGCCCTCAAAGATGCGGGTTTAATGGAATCCTTTCTTCCACTTATTCGCCCTGGCGAGGACGCCAAACGCATCGTCGACAAGCATGGCAACATTCTCTTCGACAAACCCGGTGGACATTCCGACAAGCGGCCCGAAGTGGATCGGGGCGACCTGCGAAAAATGCTCATCGACTCCATTCCCGGTGAAATGATCTATTGGAATCACAAGGTTTCATCCGTGACGGCGATTGGTGACGGAAAACATGAGGTGACCTTCTCCAATCGCCCGACAGCTATCTGCGACGTTCTTGTAGGGGCCGACGGTGCATGGTCAAAAATCCGTCCACTCGTTTCCCATTCAAAGCCCAGTTACACCGGCACTTGCTTCATTGAAACCTTCCTCTCTGAAGGCGACAAGCGCCACAAGGCAAGCGCAGATGCAATCGGCAGCGGTACGTGTATGGCAGTTGCTCCAGGTAAGGGCATCCTGGCACATCGCAATGCGGATGGAACTCTAAAAACATATGTCGCCTTGAACAAGCCGGAAAGCTGGATCGCTTCCTTCGACCCCCGCGACGCCAAAGCCGGCTTGTCCGAAATCGCGGCTCAGTTCCAAGGATGGGCCCCGCAGCTTACCGCCTTGATCACGGACAGCGAAATCGATCCCCTGCTTCGACCGATCTATGCTCTGCCGGTCGATCACCGGTGGAACCGGGTGCCGGGCGTAACCCTGCTCGGAGACGCCGCGCACCTCATGTCTCCATTCGCAGGTGAAGGTGCCAACCTCGCCATGTACGACGGCGCGGAACTGGCCCGAGCCCTACTCGCCCATCCTGCGGACAGCGAAGCCGCACTTGCTGCCTATGAAAATGAACTCTTCCCCCGAAGCGAAAAATTTGCCCGCGAATCCGCACAGAACCTCGAACGGTTCTTCGACGATACCGCCCCCCAAAGCGTCGTAGACCTCTTCAGCATGCACCTTACATGAACAGCGAATCATTCTAGGTCGGCGTACTCGCCTGAAACAATTGTCTTAGTGAGTACAAGACCCTTGGTGGGAGTTACGAAGGTCAATCGGGCATATCGCAAATTCAAACCGCTGCTTGTCGAACGCCCATTACCTCATTGCGAAGTGGGCCGAGTCGAGTGTGTTCGAGGTCATCACGATAGAACATGTTGTACGTGTCAAAAGGGATGAGGCGTTCACCGTCCGGGTGAGCAATGTGGATACAAGTCTTCTTGATCGAGCGGAGATCAAAGGTCTGGGCGTCGATGAACTGGACGATGAGAATGCGAAAGAGATTGTCGTATCCGAGGTTTTTCGGCGCAAGAACCTGGGGGAGGCAGCAGAGGAGCTCGCGTAGGGTGTTGGCTTGCGACTGGGGGGAGTGGTTGGTCGAGAAGAGTTTGAAGATTTGATTGCGTAGGTCAGGGCTGCGTTCGAGGCTAGCACGGACAACGGGGTCCTGCTCGTAGATGATCGTATTGCGACCGCCATTGATAAGAACGTCGGGCGAGACCAGGCCGGTGAGAGGAATGATCTTTCCGACAAGCTTCAAAGCGTACCCCATGGCCAGGGAATCGGGATGACAGGGGACGGGGATGAGATCTTCGGGCTTGAAATAGCTGGTTTGGTCGAGAATGCGACGGCGGACTTCGGACAAGGTAAGGCGGTGAGCGGCACCGTCGTAATTGACGAGGCGTCCGGCCTGTTGAACGGGCTGGAAGGTGACGCCACGCACACATGGCTGTTTCAAAGCGTACTCGACGATGGAGCCGAGTTCGTCGTCGTTGACGCCGCGTTCCACTGTGACTACCAGGGTCGTGGAAATGCCGAGTTTGTTCAATCGATCGAGTGCACGCTCACGAGTGTTGCGCAGGTCGGCTCCCCGCAGCTGTATGAGAGGTTCGCGGCGAAGAGAATCAAACTGAAGGTATAGCTCGAAGCTTGGCATGTAAGTGGCGAGGCGCTGCGCAAAAGCTTCGTCTTGCGCGATGCGGATACCGTTCGTGTTGACCATAAGGTGGCGGATCGGGCGGCGCTTGGCTGCGTCTAGGACTTCGAAGAATTGAGGGTGGATGGTGGGTTCGCCGCCCGATACCTGTACTATGTCGGGTTGCGCTTCGTTCCCAACGATGCAGTCGAGCATGCGCTCAATCTGGTCGAGAGGCTTGAATTCGGTACGGTGGGTTCCTGACTGCGCATAGCAGATGGGGCAGGAAAGATTGCAGGCATCGCATATTTCCAGAAGCGACAGACAGGAGTGCTGCTCGTGGTCCGGGCAGAGGCCGCAATCGTAAGGGCAACCGAAGTTGACAGGGGTGTTGTAGCGGTCGGGCATCTCCGGGGGCTTGATGAAGACTTCACGACAGCGCCGATAGTAGTCCACATCGTCCGAAATCAAGACCCGCTCGAAGCCGTGGCTGGGGCACCGTTTGAGCATGAAGACGTTATTTTCTTCAAAGACGATCTTGGCGTCGATGCGGCGGTAGCAGGTAGTGCAAATAGAGACGGCTGTGTCGTAGTAGAGGTAAGGGCGAACGCGGGCTGGCATTGGTGTCCTCTAAACTTTGCGCTTTGGCTCTGATTGGGACGTTGACATCATTCTATGTATCTCGAATGGATCGGAAGATGGCGACAATTCCGATTGCCAAGAGCCCCATCAGACAAACGCCCTCGGTAGCAACGGAAATCCATATTAAACCCGCTCCTACCTTTTGGTGGTTTTCCACAACTGTTGTGGCACTTACAGCGCAAAGACCGAAGGCTACAGCGAAGGTGACAGCAAGGATGGTTGCAAGCCGGGATAGGCTGATCGATTTGCGTGTGCTCACAGAGAACTCCTACACGCTGATTCTTGAAAGCTAAACAGCTCAACCATACTGGGAGCAAGAGCGAAGAGGCCGGCCAGACAAGCCCATTGAATTAGGTCGAGTCCGTAGTGATGGGGTTGAGGTTTGATGAAGTCGATTGCAAATCGCCACGTGAGATAGGCGGCGAGGAAAAGACGGAAGGTAGCGCCTTCGGGATGAGGGTGGCTGTTATAACGGCGAAGCGCAAACGCGAGCAGGGCAAGGAAGAGAATTTCGTAGAGCTGGGTGGGATGACGGGGGATACCGTCGCCAAAATCCACTCCCCACGGAAGGTGGGTGGACGTGCCGAAGGTATCGTCAGCAAGGCCAGCAAGAAAGCAGCCGATGCGGCCGATGGCAATGCCGATGCAGAGGGGGATGACGAAAAGATCTCCGGTACGGGAGTGAATGTGCTTGAAGCGTTTGGCAATTTCGACCGCGAGCCAGCCGCCGAGAAGTCCACCGACAATAGTCTTGCCGCCTGGAAAAAGGAGGTTTCGCCAAGTTAGTTGCGAGATAGGGATCTCTTCGATGAGACCAAGAAAGCGAGAGCCAATGAGAGCGCCGATGGATGCGGCAGCCATAATGAGCCAGCGATAATCGTCGGGAAGAAAGTCGCCTCTGTGGTCACGTGATCGTCGGTAGACGGCATAGCCTACCGTGTACGCGAGGGTCTCGAAGATAGGGTGGAGTCCGGGGCGAGGAGTGAAGGTCACGTGCGGTCAATTGTATGTGGCATGGATCATGGTTTAGGCATTACGTGTAGTAACCCCACCGACTCCCCTCAAACCGGCGTCATCCTGAGCGCAGCGCTTTATTCAGCTTCCAGGGTCTTGGCGTACGATTTCAACATCACGTGTAGCAACCCCTCACCGGCTCCTCTCAAACCTGCGTCATCCTGAGCGAAGCCGAAGGACCTGCTTCCCCGCCACCCCACTCGGAGCCCTCAACCCTTGAACCATCGCTTCTTCGTAGACCACACCTACACCGGCAACACCGGCCTCAAGGAACTCCCGCCCCCGCCCTGGACCGCCGACCTCCCCGTCATTCATGCTGCACAAACATCAAGGTCAACTCGGCAAACCCGGGATTCACCAAGACCGACTTGAAAAATAACCGGGACACGCAGCTTGTTGAGGTCGTAGCTCTAGCAGCCACGAGACTTGCCCTGTTCAATGAGAGTCATTCAACAGGTCAGCCATGACAACTTCTGTTGTCGCAGAGATGGGTCTTGATAAACGCGCTTGTCGGAAGCTGGCTGCGTTGATCTGTCAAAACCGTCGTTTGTGATGGCACCCCGGTTACTACACAATGAGATTTCTGAGGGCTAGTCTATGCCGCACTGCTAATAGCGGCGGATTAGCCCTATGCGGCTGAATTATTTAGCCGTTTGCACGGTACAGTTGACTAACTTGTAATGCCAATTTTCGTGATGGCTCTCTCGGGTGATGGCGACTTGCTCAGGTAACTGAAATCCGCCGATGTTCTGATACGTATAGGTGAGGATTACTCGGTTGCCTGGTCTGAAGTCTCCATCCTCGCCTTGCTTGAATGAGGTCAAGAGAAAGCCCTGTGGTCCCGAACTGAAGGTTGTTTCACGGCTGTCGGAGACGGATCCTTTTACCGCTTCGCTCTGGAGACGTATGTCGGGTGTGAACAACATCTCGACATCAAAAGTTTGAATTTTTAAATTGAGCTTATAGCCCGACGAGGAGGGTTCAACGTGGACCGGCGTGCCTTCTGGGGGAAGCAGTGCGTTTCCGTTCGCAGCCAACCAGTTATTCAAGCTGTATTGCACAGCGTGTTCAAGGAGACCTTCCGCCATACCGCCGTGAGGAAGTTTATTTACTTCCTCCTCGGTCATGCCTGCGGACACTGTGGCGTTTTGGCGCGTGACCGTGACACGATTGTGAATAGGCTGAATAAATTTGGCGATTTCCTCATCCGTTCCTTCGTCGCTGAGGCGGACAACCTCGGTGAAGTGTTGCTTCCAGTTGAACTCGACAGCGCAGGTGAAGGCTTGGAGGTTCCTTTCGAGAGGGGCGTCATACTTTGCTCTGGCCTGCTTCAAGAATGTTGCACCATCGACTGCTGTTTGTGCATAACAGAGCGTTGTGCAAAAAGGGAGCACCAGAGCAAGTTGAAAAATTCGCATAGTGCATGGTAAAACACGAGCAAATCGGCAGTAGGCAGTGTCTGTGAAACAAGGTTTCGGAGCCTGAGAGGATTATTCTCCATAAACATCTTTGTCAGGCGTTTTGTTAACCTTCCAGGGTCTAAGCACACAATTTTTGACTTTTGGTATAGTGACCCTTCATTCACTCCCCTCGAACAGGCGTCATCCTGAGCGAAGCAGCGAAGCCGAAAGACCTGCTTTTACCCTCCCCACCGGAGACCCACCCCTTGAACCATCGCTTCTTCGTAGACCACACCTACACCGGCACCACCGCTCTCAAGGAACTCCCGCCCCCGCCCTGGACCCCCGACCTCCCTGCCGAGTTCCGCTACGTCTACGACGTGCTGGAGCAAGCCCTGCCCGCCGTCCAGGCCGACGCCCTGCGCTTCTACATCACCAAGGAAGCCTGGTTCCTCCCTGAATACGGCCGCGACGTAGTCGGCATCCTCCTCCAGGAGGAGCGTTGCAAGGTACCGGTCTACGGTCGCCATGTCCGCGCCGTGATCCGCAACCTGCACTCCCAGCCCTTCCTCGGCTACTGCCCAAGCCGCGTACTGACCTCGGGTTTCAGCAAGCTCGACGCCGTGCTCACCTTTGAATACCTGCGCGACACCCTCACCAATCTCAAATCGCGCCGCGCCCTCGCCAACCCGCCCACCGACTTCCCCGCCCCGGTCCGCGCCCAACCGCTCACCATCCCTCTACCGCTCGGCTATCACAGCCAGGTCGAGCTGCCGCAAATCCCCATGGCCCGCCGCCCCCTCGACACCTTCTTCGCCGGCCAGGTCGCCACCCCGCCGCAGCGCGGCTACCAGCGCCTGCTCTCAAGCTCCAAAATCGAAGCCCGCCGCCAAATCTGGCAAGTCCTGCAAGTCCTTCAAAAAGAAGGTAAGTGGCACCTCGACCTGGGAACCCTGTCCGCAGCCGACCGCAGCGCGCAAGCAGCCTCATTCAGCAGCTACTCTGAAAAAATGATGCAGTCACGCATCTGCGTGGCCCCACGCGGCTCCATGGCTGACACCTTCCGTGCCTTTGAGGGCCTCCGGGCAGGCTGCCTGGTAGTGGCGAACGCCCTGCCGAAAGACGCCTTCATGTACCCCCGCGCGCCCCTGCTCTACGTCCACCACTGGCGCGAACTCGGCTCCATCCTCACCCGCTACGCACGCGACATCGACACCCTTGAACAATGGCGCGAGAAAAGCCTCGCCTGGTGGCACAACCATCTACGCCCTGAGATCATGGCCGTCTACCTCGCCCAACATCTCAACCAGGCCGGCACAACCCTGCTGCCATAGCTGGTAAAACCAAATAAGACTCTCCCGAAAGGGTTCATCCTGGGTGTAGCGAAAGATCTGCTTTTGTCTCCACCCCTGTACCACCCTGCTTCGCCCTAATCCAGCGAAAACCAGTTAAAGTTCCCCACCGTGTTGTAGTACCCACCCGTATCCATCACCAGCTGCAGCGTATGCCTACCCTCCGGCAGCCGCACCCCCGGTACATCCAGCGTCTGCCAGCTCTGATAGCCGTTGGTCTGCGGCACAGACAAGTACGGCGACACCCGCTGCCCATCCACAGCCAGGTGAAACACTGGGCCATCCAATCCGGCCGCCCCTCGAGCCGACCCGGGAATGGAAATCGCTCCCCGCC
>CAXSFX010000165.1:0-8148 GCA_964236655.1 uncultured Acidobacteriaceae bacterium
GAAGCCGGCAACACGTAACCTCTTTTCAGAGTTAGGTTAATTGACGGCTTCTTTGCTGCTTCCAGGTGCATGCCGAGAGAATTTGCGCGAGCTGAAACAAACGATTGTCTTGAGGCATATCGTCCTTCCGCTGTGATACAGTTTGGCGTCACCAGGAAGTCACCTGAAAGGCTACACAAATGCAAATTTTCACCTTACATGCAGCACGCTCCGCCAAGCGCATGGAGACACCTTCCTCTTCCTTCAGCCGCCCTGCCCGTATCTTCTTCGCCGGTTTGTTTATGCTCGCCGGTGCCGCCCTGCCGCTTCATGCGCAAACCTGGAACCTGGTTTGGAGTGATGAGTTCAACAGCTCCGCAGGTACCTACCCGGACGCCTCCAAGTGGACCTATGACCTGGGCAACGGCGGTTTCGGCAATCCCGAGATAGAAGACTATTGCCAGCCCGGCTCGAACACGGCTCCCTGTGTCGCCTCGCAGCCGAATGCCTACCAGGACGGCAACGGCAACCTGGTCATCCAGGCCCGCCGCGATTCGAGCGGCACATGGACCTCGGCCCGGCTTAAGACGCAAGGCCTCTACCAGTTTCAGTACGGCAAGATAGAAGCACGTATGAAGCTGCCGGTCGGCGACGGCTTGTGGCCTGCTTTCTGGATGCTGGGTGCCAACATTAACCAGGTGGGCTGGCCGCAAACCGGTGAAGACGACATTATGGAATGGGTCCAGTCCTACGGTCCCAGCACGACTTCTTCCACAACGCACGGGCCGGGCTACTCCGGCGGCAACGGCATCGGTGCACGCTACACCTTTCCCAACGGCGGACGGGTCGATGACGCCGGGTATCACACCTATGGGCTTATCTGGTCGCCGAACCTGCTGCAGTACTACCGCGACAGCCCAAGCAATATCTTCCTGACCATCACGCCTTCAACCATTCCGGCGGGCGACCAGTGGGTCTACAACAACCCATTCTTCATCCTGCTCAACTTCGCTATCGGCAGCGGCGGTTTTCCCGGTCCCACCGATGGCAGCACGCCGGCCTTGGCTAATATGCTGATCGACTATGTTCGCGTCTACCAGCAGGGCTCCGCTCCGGCCGGTTTGAACGGCACCCACACGCTTACGCCCCAGAACGCCACCGGATTGCGGCTCGATGATCTGGGCGGCGGCACGGCTGCCGGCAACACCATCGACATCTACGCGGCTAACGGTACCGGTGCGCAAAACTGGTCCATGTCCAACACAAATGTCGCACCCGCGGGCTACTACAACCTGGCGACAGAAGGGGCAAACTGCCTTACCGCTTCAAGCGGCACCAGCGGTTCAGCCGTACAACTACAACCATGCAACGGCTCCTCGGCACAAGCGTGGAATGCCGTCGCCGGCGGCAGCAACTACGCTTTCCACCCTGCAAACAACACCGCCTTATGCCTGGATGTACGTTCTGCCGGAACAGGTAACGGCACCATTGTGCAAACCTGGACCTGCAACGGTTCAGGGGCCCAGCAGTGGGCTGTGAACTAGCAAAGCTCCGCGCTGCGGTCCGGGGGCCCCATCCGAACCGCAGCGCCATGGGGGCGGGTTGTGCCATTATGGAAGACTCTTGGAATGGAAACCAACCTTGTGGCATTGACGCTTCGTAGAACGGGAACCAGCCTGCTGCTGGAGGCGGAACCCGTACCCGGCGGCCCGCAAAATTTCTCCATGCACGGTATGCAGCTTCAGCGGTTTCGCTACGAGGGCGATGTGCTGCAATTGCTGGAGCGCGCCGGCATCGGCCGCTGGTCCACCTTCCCGCCGGATAGCATCCAGGTTACGGTTACGCGAAGCCAGTTATGGTCCATGGGCTTCCGCGGCAATTACTGAGCCCATCCAAACCAGGTGCAAGCACAGTACGGTGTAAAGTGATTCGGATCGAAGTCCAACTCAGACGGGCAGTGCAGCAGTCGTATAGCGACTGAGACAACGCCTGGCCTGGATCAAAGCCTCTCCGCTTTTCAAAATTTACATCTCAATTAGGAGTCATAAGCAGCTCAAGTCTTCCAGCGAGAATCTTTAATGCATCGTTTTTCAACCCGCTCCCTCGGACTTTTTCTCACGGTCACTTTGTTCGGTCTAAACCTGCATGCTGACCCTATTTCCGTTCGCCATCCCCAAGGCGCCAGCCACGGCTTTCTTGCCCTGAAAACATTAGACGGCAAGCGCATCGCTATCGGCGACGCCACCTCAGTGGCTCAGGGAGAGCGCATCACCTCACGACTCATCTTCCGCTTCCGCGATGGCTCCATTGATGACGACACCACGATCTTTTCTCAACGCGGCACTGTTCGGCTCATCAGCGATCACCACATCCAGCACGGTCCTTCCTTTCCTAACCCGGTAGATGTTTTCATCGACGCGGCCACCGGGCAGATTACCTCGCACACCGAAGACGGCAAAATTACGCAGGAGCACCTTGACCTTCCGCCTGATGTTGCAAACGGGTTACCGCCCAACTTACTCCTGAATATCCTTCCAACTACCCCGGAAACGACACTTTCCTATGTCGCACCGACCGCCAAGCCGCGACTTGTTCACCTCGTCATCAAGCCTGGAGGCAAGGTCCCTTTTACCATCGGCGGCAGTCACCGCGAAGCCACGGACTACATTATTCGTGTCGAGCTCGGCGGTCTGGCCGGCGTCATCGCTCCCTTAATGGGCAAGCAACCGGCTGATTACCACGTGTGGATTTACGCCGGCACCACACCCGCGTTCATCCGCGAGGAAGGCCAGCTTTACCTGGGCGGCCCTATCTGGCGCATGGAACAGATCAGCCCTACCTTCTCCCACTAGAACCTGCCGAGTTTACGCTTCGCCGCTTTCCTCAAGACCTGCGCATGGAAACTCGCATGGAAGCTAATGCTAGCTAAGCTCAAAGCTGACTTCAAGCCTGCCCGCTGCACCGGTAACACGCACATCCTCAAGCGATTTCAATCGGTAATCCGCCATCGCAAGTTGCTCCGCAGTGTGCGAGAACAACGTAGCTATCACGGTGCAGCCGGCTGCCTTCCCTGCCTTGCATCCGGCGGGCGCGTCCTCAAATACAAGGCAATGCTCCGGTGCAAATCCCAGTAGGGCGGCACCGCGCAGGTACGGTTCCGGGTGCGGCTTGCCGTGTTCCACCATGTCTGCCGTAATGAATTCTGTCGGGGGTACGAGCCCGACATGCTCCATACGGAGGCGTGCCAGGCGCTTCGTGGCTGAGGTACACACGGTCCAGCTGCCCGCTGGCAGGCTTTGCAACAGCTCCGGGATGCCGGGCAGCACCGACAAACCCTCCGTATCTTCGACCTCAATCTGCTCGATGATCGCAAGCTCTTCGAGATCGTTCAGGTCGGGCCGCAGCAGGCGGATCGTTTCAATAGCCCTTTTACCGTGCGCGGTTTCAAGTGCCTTGGCACCGTCGACGCCGCGCATGTTGCCCCACTTGATCCATGACCGCTCTACTGAGCTGAGCGATGACACCAGAATGCCGTCCATGTCGAACAGCAAGCCTTGTACTTCAAGCTTCATGTGTGCCTCTTCCATGCTTTCGTTACCGTACATCACCTTAAAGGTGTCATCCTGAGCAAAGCGCAGCGGAGTCGAAGGATCTGCTTTCCTTCAACTCGCCGTTACCCTAAGCCAACCCTGCAAACCACTCCTTCATGCGCTTCGTGCCTTCATCCACCGCATCCGGTGATACCGCGTACGACAGCCGGATATGCTCGCCCGTCCCAAATGCCTCACCCGGCACCGTGACCACGCGCGCCTCGTTCAGCAGCCGCTTTGAAAGCTCCATCGCCGTAGCGGGGCCGCCCGGCCTGCCCAGGTACTTCGATACATTCGGGTACACGTAGAACGCGCCTTCCGGCTTGGTGCAGGTAATATTCGGGATTTCACCCAGCTTGCCCAGGATGCGGTCGCGCAGCGCAATGTAGTCGGTACGCATCTCGGCCACACAGTCCTGCGAGCTTGAGAGCGCGACAGCCGACGCTTTCTGCACAAACGAGGCTGCATTTGAGGTTGACTGCGACTGCAGCTTGCCCATGGCCGCGATGATCGGCTTGGGACCCAGCGCAAACCCGGCGCGCCAGCCGGTCATGGCATAGGTCTTCGACAATGACCCAAGCACCACGATGTGCTCCTTCGCCTCTGTAACAGAGGCCCCCGAAACAATGTCGCCGTCATACTGCAAGTACACATAGCACTCATCGATCAGCAGGTAAATGCCGCGCTTTGCGGCAAGCCGCACAATGGCAAACAGGTCTTCCTTCGCAATTACCGAGCCGGACGGGTTCGACGGCGTATTCAGGAAGATCGCCTTGGTACGCGGCGTAATCGCGGCCTCGATCGCCTCGGGCCGTACACGGAAGTTTTCTGCCTCATCGGTCTCGACAAACACCGGCGTCGCGCCCGCGTACTGGATGATGTCCTTGTACGAAACCCAGAACGGCACCGGCACAATCACTTCATCGCCATGGTCCACCAGCACTTGGATCGCGTTGAAAATGGCCAGCTTGCCACCGGTGGTAAACACCGCTTCATCCGGAGTGTAGCCCGTGCCGAAATCCGCCGCATGCCGCTCAACGATCGCCTTGCGCACGTCAGGTATGCCGGGGACGGCGGTATAGCGGGTAAAGTTCTGCTCAATGGCCTGGATAGCGGCCTGCTTGATGTGCGCCGGGGTAGCAAAGTGCGGCTCCCCTGCACCGAAGTCCACCAGGTTGACGCCCTCGGCGCGCAGCCTCGCAGCCTCGGCGGTAACGGCCATGGTGGCGGAGACTTCAATACGGTTGATCCGGTCTGAGAACAGCTTGTGTGTAGCAGGCGTGGCGAGGGGTGCGGTGGCGGTTGCGCTCATGCACCTAGTTTTTCACGAGTCCAGGTGCAAGGTGTAGTGGAGACCACTGTGAGCCTGCTCAGGACACTTGTAAAGCTCATAAACGCCTAAAACTAAAGCATTTGCTTTGAACCTGTGCTGCATACATTTCAGAATATGGCTCAACTTCCGCGTCTATTCAAACGATAGGCATCCCTCCCAAGCCAGGCGTCAGGCCAGGGAGGGACGCTATGGTTATTACTGCACCGTCACGCTCCGCGTTGCTGTAAACACGCCTCCATCAGCGTCATACAGCTTGAACACGAGCTCATGGTTTCCCGCTGTCAGTGTCTGATTTACATCCACAACCGTTGACTGTGTCCGGTCGTTCACGACAAGTCTGCCGTCGATGTACAACTGTGCCGCGGTCGGAATCGACGAGGTGGCTCCATTTGCCAGGATCCGTACCGGCGATGTCGCCGTTGTACCCGCAGGCAGGCAGATACTTGCCGCGTTTGGAGCTGCTGCGCACACTGGCCCCGGTAGGCCCTTATATATCGTGACATGCCGATTCGAGCGGAAGCTTACCCCGTTTGCATCCCATGCCTTGGTCACAAACAAGTAAGTACCCAGGTCTCCGAATGCTGTAACGATTAAATTTGTCACCGGCACCGAGTTCACCAGGCGGCCATTTTGATACTCCTGCAGCGCTGTCACCTGTGTCTTGTCATACGCCGTCGCCTGGATGCTTACATAGGGTCCTGACACATACGTGTTGTCTGTCGGCTGGCACACCAGCACTGTCGGGCTTATTTGGCTTGTCGCGCAGGGAGCCCGATTTGTCGCATTGGTATAAAGCTGTCCAGGGCCTATCAAAAAATCCATCATGCCATCACGATTGAAGTCGCCCGCCAGTGCCGAGCCTCCTCCACCTGAGCCGGCAAGCACTTTCTGAGCTGTTTGATCAAAGGACCCATCAGGATGCCCAAGCCACACAACCAGGCCGTTTCGTGAGTTGTTGCCTACCAACGCTCCGGCGACCAGGTCGGCAATGCCATCTCCATTCACATCTACCGGCAACGGCTGGAAAGTTGTACTCACGCTTGCATCTGTAACCGCATGGCGCAGAAAGGTCGCCTGATAGCCCTGCCCGTAATACACGTCAATGCCCGTACAAACGCCTTGCGGCCCTTTACCCACGCTATTGGGAGGAGCAGGATTGCAATCGTAAGTCACCAGAATGTCGCCCTGACTATCCTGGTTGACATCGCCGATAGCCACCCTGGCAGACGGATATGTATTCAGCAGCACCTGGTTGAAGAAATTACTGCCCGTGCCCCACAAAATGTATGTGCTGCCCGTGTCATCGGTTGCCGCAAGATCCGGGTAACCATTATTATCCACGTCTCCGGAAGCAAGCGAATTGAGGTAGCCGTTCTTTGTCACGGAAAGCGTACTCGCCAGAACAAAACTCTTATTTTGCTCATTCTGAAAAATTTCAATATTGCCGTTGTTGTCCCCGATGGCAATGTCTATCCGTCCATCACCGTTGAAGTCGCCTGTGACAGCGCTTGTATAGGTAAATGTGCTCGTAGGCAACCCCAGGGTCGGTCCGAATGAACCGTCTCCCTTGCCGAAAAGCACATCCACCTCTGTTCCGTTATAGAAGGACGCCACCAGGTCCAGGATGCCGTCATTATTCAAGTCCACCGCAAGCAGGCTTCCACCTGCAATCGGACTACTGGCCCCAACTGCCACGGGCGCTTGAAACGTTCCGTCCCCATTGCCTAGCTGCTCATACAGAATTTGATGGTTGCTCACCTGCACACCCGTGATCAGGTCCAGTTTGCCATCATTATTGAAGTCGCTTTGCACCGTGGCCCCGGTAGTTTGGCAAACGACACCTTGCGGACACAAGAAGCCATTTTGCTTCAATTCAAAACTGACATTGGTTTGCGCAAAAAGAAGAGAGGCTGATGCCATCACAGGTACAGCGACGAGAAAACGAGTAGCAAGACGCATTCTGGAGCCCCACCCGGCTCGTACCATATGAGAAAAATATCATCAGCAAGGTTGTATGTACCCCTTTCAAACAAGGTAAATATTTCTCGTACCTAGAAACTTCGGGACGATTTGCTACGAAAATTACTCTTCCTCATACGTTATCCAACTGAAAGCGTTGCAGCATGACTACCTGTACTGAAACGTTCCCCTGCTTCACAATCAGAGAACCGATGAGCATTCCCTCAACTGCCATCCCCACCAACCCGCTCGACCGCCTCACCGTCGTGCTGGTCTCCCCGCGCAACACGCTCAACATCGGCGCAGTGGCTCGCGCCATGAGCAACTTCGGCGCGCCTGACCTGCGCGTTGCCAACATCTACTACAAGGAATTCCGCTCGGCTACTTCCGCCGTAGGCCCCTCTGCCGCCCTGCTGCGCCGCGCGCGAGACTACCCGACCACAGCCGAGGCCGTGCATGACGCTCAGTTTGTCGTCGGTACCAGCGGCGATGGCCGACCCATGCAACAGCCGCTTGAACGGCTGGAGCTGGGTGCGTTGCAAATACGCGCGGCCCTGGCACGCGGCGAGCGGGTGGCCCTGCTGTTCGGCTCGGAAAAGTTCGGCCTCTCAAACGACGACATGAGCCATTGCCACCTGCTGCTGCGCATCCCCACCCGCGATGAGCACCCCTCCATGAACCTGGGCCAGGCTGCCGCGCTGTGCTTGTATGAACTGGCCCGGGTCAATCCGGAGTCCGATCCCGCACTCACAAGCCCGCCTCAGCCATCTGAGCCGTCTGAGCCACCTCTTTTAACACACAGCCTGCCGCAGGGCTTTCCCCGCGACTGGACCCAGCACGCGCCGGCACAGGCGGAAGTTACGGAACGGCTTACCCAACTGCTCATCGAGGCACTTACCATCAGTGAGTACCAGGGCATGGGCACCCCGGCCCGCATACGTCTGCTCCGTGACTTTGTGCGTCGTCTGCGCCTGTCAGACCGTGATGCGACTCTTGCCACCGGCTTTCTGCGCCAGATGCTGTGGAAGCTGCGCGGCTCCGTCGATTAAGCCTGGGCGCAGCTCCCGCATTTGCCTGCCGTGGTACACAAGAGAGTGGTGGCAATAGCAAAGGTTTGCAGCCTGCTGACGACAAAGTCGGCACTCGCGTTTTAACAAGCAGCCCTAATGAAAGGCTTGAATGAACCTGCTCCTCATCCAGATTTCGGTGGTTCTGCTGACCACAATGGCCTGCGCGTGGCTTGCGACCCGGCTTGGGCAAGCCCGAGTCGTGGGAGAAATTGTAGGC
>CAXSFX010000166.1:0-8139 GCA_964236655.1 uncultured Acidobacteriaceae bacterium
CGGCTTCACCTTTGGCGATAAGTTCGCCTACGGGTGTTGCCGGAATCTGGTGGGCCTTATCTTTCATTTCTTTCTCGATGCCCAGTTTCTTGAACAACGTGGACTGGATGTATTCGCCGCTCGCACTGTCAGAGTAGGCAATCGATTTTGCCGCGAGCAGGGCTTTCCGAAACGAATCATCATCGTTGATATCCGGCACGTCCGCACCGGCCTTTACCGCGCACCCTATGGGAGACAACGCCAGCTCGACGCTCGATCCGAGCAGTACGTAGCCCTTCGCCTCCAACTGCTGCAGCGCAGAGCCCACCATTACAAGCACATCCGCCGGTTCACCACGATCCAATCTCTGCTTTACGGCGTCGTGAGAGTTTCCCATGGATGGGCTCTTTTCCATGACAAAGTGCGCGCCGCTGGTTTTTTCAAAGGCGGGGATAAGGGCTTCGTAGCTGGAGCGGAAGCCTCCCGAGACCAGCACGACGATTTCTGTAGCCGCGATGGATTGCGGTTTTGCAGGCCCTTGGGATTGTTTTTCAGTAGTTACACTTACGCTCATCTGGTATCTCCATCAGTCTGTTTGAAGGCCATGGTTAGGCGCGCATCGCGTCGCAATGGGCGAGGGACTCCCGGACAGAACTCCAAACATGTCGCCCCGAGATCGGAAGGACACATTGGAGTTCCGTTGCCGACAGACTTCCCTACCGCGAGTTACTACTTGGCCAAACTAAGGACGTGATCCACCATCGCACCCGAGTTCCCCAGGTACTTGGTTGGGTCAAGTAAATCCTCCAGCGCCTTACGGTCGAAGATCTTGCTGATCTCCGGTTCGGCGCTGAGTAGGTCGATCAACTTGCCGTTACCTTGTGACACAGCAATGCAGATTTTGGAGATTTTGTCGTGTGCTTTTCCGCGACCCAGCTTCGGCCCCAGGGCCATCATCACGGCTTCGGTATTGACCAGCCCCTCGGTCAACTTCACATCCTTCATCATGTTCTCGGGATGCACGATCAAGCCGCTCAACATGTATTTGGCTTGCGCGAGCGCACCCGCGCTATAGCAAAAGATCTCCGGCAGCACTAACCATTCGATCTCCCACGTACCCGTTGCCCGCTCGAAATCAGCATTCATCGCATTCAACAACGCAGCCGCATGCTGGCGCACAATACTACTGCAGGCCGTAATGTAAGCGCATGAGATGGGATTGCGCTTCTGCGGCATCGTGCTTGATGCGCCGCGACCCCCGCCGCCGTCCGGCTCCTGTACCTCGTTCAGTTCCGTCATCTGCATGATCTTGACATCGGTTGCGATCTTGTCGAGCAGACCGCACAGCAGCCCCAGGAAGCTGCCAACCTCCGCGATCGTGTCCCGAACCGTATGCCAGGCAATCGGCGGCTGCGCGAGCCCGAGTTCCTTCATCATGCCTTCCTGTACGGGCAGCCCCTTGCCGTTGAGCGAAGCCAGGGTTCCAACCGCCCCACCGAACTCGCCCATCAGCACGCGCGGCTTCATCTGCTGTAAACGCTCGGCCTGCCGTTGCAGACCGGCCAGCCACACGGCTACCTTGTAACCAAAGGTCATCGGAATGGCCTGCTGGATGTTGCTGCGGCCCACCATCGGCGTGTCCCGATACTTCTTTGCGAGATTGGCAAGGGCTTCATTGATGGCTTGCAGGTCATCCTCCACCAATTGCAGTCCTGACTTGATCTGTAACACCGTTGCGGTATCGGTGATGTCCTGCGTGGTCGCGCCCCAATGACACCACTGGCCCAGGCCGTCCTTGCAAAGCGCGGTCAGCTGTTCCACGACCGGCAGCACAGGGTAGCCGACGTGCTCGGTGACAGACTTCAGCTTGCCGAAGTCCATCTGCGCCGCATCGCAATGCTTTGCAATCTCGTCGACCGCTTCCTGGGGAATGACACCTAGTTTGCCTTGAGCGACAGACAGCGCTTTTTCGACATCGAGGTAGCGTTGAATGCGGGTCTGATCGGACCATACCTGGCGCATGGCGTCAGTGCTGAACATGTCACGGTAGATTGCAGAGTCGATAACTGTTGCATTCGGTTCCAAAGTTGCCTCCTGTGGGTAGAGCGTGTTGCCGTGTACTTGTGTTGTGAATAGTGGCAACGCAGTGCTGCTATTTCCGCGTTGAAGGAATTTAGGAATTTTTGGGATATAGCAAGTGAACTGCTAGGCGAAGCGTAAATCTCGGTGGATTATTGCCGGGATACGGCGGACGCCGTGCGAGGAACTCCGGTTCAATATAAGTGTTAATTAATTGACCGTGAATCTTGATAAGTCTTCCAAGTGCCAGGTTCAAAGGAATTGTCGCTGAACCATGTTGCTTCCAGTCAAATACCCAATAGGGGTCAAACCGAAGGAAGTAGTTTCGCGGCAATTCCTTTACGATGAGCGGCTCCAGGGTCATCGCGTCGACACCTGGGCGTGAACGTTCGCCTGTAACGGTAATAGGATTGTCTTCGATAGCACCCAGGATGAGTTTTGGGATTTTTGTGTAGATGACGATCGCGGCAGGCCCGGCCTGCCATTGGCCCTGACCCGCGTACCGGTCAGTGGCGGACGGGGCCACAATGACCGGGCCGATCCCCATCTTGAGCTTTCCCCCTTCGTGGTACCCGGGAAAAAGAAAGTCTATAAATTGAAGGTCTCCCAATCCGGTTCTTCCGTCCGGTGTACTCATCAGCGTAATCTCCAGCCGCGCCAGCGAAGATGGAAAGACACCCCTGCTGCCGGCCGGAACAATGGGACGCAGCAAAAATTCGTTACCCTGGCCGGGGATGCCGGCGTACAACGGGTGATACCAATTTTGCAATTGCACTTGAGTTAAAGGAGCGCTCGGGTCGTTTGCGGAGGAAGCGTCATTTCCCACGCCGCCGGCTTTTTGCGCCTGTGCTGATGTACCGAAGGATGACATCAATAATGTCAAAAAAAGTATCAACGTGAGATGACAACTAAGCGAAGTTGTGCAAACGGGGCTTTCATCTCGATCTTCCGGAAACAATTCGGCAACCTCCATGTGCTTGACTGAAACAGCTAACAGTTACAAAAGATGTATCGGATTGCACACATTGATAAAGCAATGTCTGTCAATGCCCAGTCCGAAGATGTGCAAGCGTCGTTCTAAGTGGAAATATGGTTTTCCAGTAATGGTTTTTCAGATTACATCTGTAACAAGTGCGTCTCTCTCTGGGCAGCGGGGTGACTTACTACGCAACCGTTTAAAACATGTTTTTGTTGATTCGTGTTACACGGTGTTCATAGCGAAGTGAGCAAAAGAGCACAGTATGAAACCTTGCCTAATGCGATATTCCAATGGGCGCGGCAAGTACGACGTCAAGGTAAGCCACATTAAAACTGAAAAGGTTTCAGCCTTTACATAATGCGAGTCATGATGAACGGGCAAGGCGACGAAGTGCTCAACCTGGCAAGTACCAACCTGTTTCGAGAGATCACGAGCGTGGCCAAGGGCACGCTGCGCCTCTGAGGGCAGCACTCCATCTCTCAGATTTGAGAATTAAGTTGCAAAGCGCAAAACCTGCTTGCGAGAAAGAGGTCCTGGATGGCAGATGGAAATGCTCACGCGGTTCGTAGCTGGTTGTTTACGCCGGGTACGCGCCCGGAACGATTTGCAAAAGCATCTGAAGTGGGCGCCGATGTGCTCATCATTGATCTTGAGGATTCTGTAGCGCCTGCGGACAAGAAACAAGCGCGAAAGAATGCGTTTGCGCGGCTCACTGACAAGACGCAGGAAAAGATACAGCTTGCGCTCCGCATCAACTCGCTCGTCACCCGTGCAGGTCTGGATGATATGACGGATCTGCTCGACAGCTCTGTTGACCCGGTGTTCCTGGTACTGCCGAAGGTCGAAGCCGCCGCCGACCTGGTTAATCTGGATCGCCTGCTGACTGCCTCCGGCAAGCAGTGCAGCCTGGTTGCCCTGATCGAGACGGCGCGCGCCGTGGCTTCCCTTCAGACTATTGTGACGGCAACGCCCCGGCTTCGGGGATTGATGCTAGGCGCGGCCGATCTCGCTGCCGACCTTGGTTCCGCAACCAACTGGGAGGCGCTGGCTTACTCACGCGGCGCGCTGATTGCCGCCGCAGCTACGGCAACGCTGGTCACGATTGATTCACCCTTCTTCGATATCCACGACGAGGAGGGCCTGTGTGACGAAACAGATCACGCCGTCACTTTAGGCTTTCAAGCAAAAGGTGCGATTCACCCGAACCAGGTCGCAGCCATCAACAAGGCCCTTACACCGAGCGACGCAGACGTACATCAAGCCCGCGAAATCCTTAAAAAGAATAAAGGCGGTGTCGGCGTCGTTGACGGGCAGATGATCGATCAGGCTGTTGCCCGGAAAGCATACCGGACCCTTGCTGCCGCAGGTGTTTCGCCTGACACAGATTAACCTCGAACCGCAACTCACCTGTCACGGAGAATGCCATGGAACCTCTTCTCGCAGCTTACAAAACAATTGGTGAACGTCGCTACCGCGAAACCTCCGGCCTCTACTATGAGGACTTCGAGCCCGGCGACATCTTTGAGCATCGCCCCGGGCGGACGGTGCTTGATGTGGACAACACATACTTCACACTGTTGACGCTCAACGTGCAGCAAGTCCATTTCGATGCTGCCTACGCTGCGAAAACCGAGTGGAAAAAGATGTTGGTCGACAGCACCTTTACACTGGCGCTGCTTACCGGCATGAGCGTGCGCACCGTTAGTGCGAAGGTCGTTGCCAACCTGGGTTGGGACAAGGTGAAGGCGACACATCCGGTTTTCGCCGGCGATACCCTGTACGCGGAAACTACGGTGCTGAACAAACGGGAATCAGAAAGCCGGCCTACACAGGGCATTGTCAACGTGGCCACACGCGGCATCAATCAAGACGGTAAAGAAGTCATGACATTCGAGCGGACCATGCTCATCTACAAGCGCGGGCACTCGCCGGAAGAAGCCGCAAACTACTAAGTTTTGCTGCTCACGCCGCAGCTGCGGCCAAGGTAGATATGTGTTCTAGTCGCCTGCATGCATCTGCACGGCAATGTCCTACAACAGGGTGTCATCTGTGTAATTGAGGAAGGACTACAGAGTGGACTTCGCTGCTGAGTACCAATCCAAGCTGACAACACCGGAGCAAGCCGTCACAAGCATTCCATCCGGCTCCAAGCTATCGATGGGCATGGCGGTAGCCGAGCCTCCGGCCCTGCTTCACGCGCTTGCAGCTAGAGCTGAATCCGGCACGATTGACGATCTCAAGGTCTACTATTTTGAATCGACTCCGACGGCCGGCAAAACCATCTTTCGCTATGAGCTGCTCGATCGCATCCGGCCCTACTGCATGTTTATCGCCGACGTGGAGCGAGCCCTCATCAAGCGAGGCGTCGAGGATGGAAATCGCAAGGTAATCCACTATGTTCCAAACAACTTTCATCAATCCGTCCGACTGATGACCCAGGATATCGGTATCGACACGTTTGTAACCACGGTCTCACCAATGGATCGGCACGGCTACTTCTCCTTTGGAGTAAGCAATGACTACTCAACAAAAGTGGGGCGTTCGGCGAAACGGCTCATCATCGAGGTGAACCGTAGTATGCCGCGCGTTCTCGGCGGCGGCTCGGAGCTGCATATATCCGAGGTAGACGCGATCGTGGAAAACCATGTACCGCTGCTTGAACTGCCGCTCGGCACGTCCACAGCAGAGGACGAGAAGATAACAGACATTGTGGCAGGCATGGTGTTGGATGGTGCCTGTTTACAGATGGGTGTCGGCGCGCTGCCCAACGTAGTCTGCGGCAAGCTGAAGAGCCATCAAAATCTCGGTATCCACAGCGAAGTGCTATGCCCGGGCATGGTGGACCTGATGATCTCCGGGGCGGTTAACAACCGGGAGAAGGCCATGGATCGCGGTAAAAGCATATTCACTTTCGCCATGGGGCAAAAAGCGATGTACGACTTCCTCGATGACAATCCTGCGGTGATCAGTCAGCCGGTCGATTATGTGAATGACCCAGGAATAATCGCCCAGATTGACAATGTTGTTTCGATCAACGCTACTCTGCAGATCGACCTTACCGGGGCCTGCAACTCGGAGCATATGTTAGGTCACCAGTACAGCGCATCGGGCGGCCAGCTGGATTTTGTGCGAGGCGCGTATGCCTCCAAGGGCGGAAAGTCGATCATCGCGGCTCGCTCCACGGCGGCTAAAGGCAAGGTCTCGCGCATCGTGGCACGGCTCGATGGTCCAACCACGGTGCCGCGCATCGACACGCAATTCATCGTGACAGAGTTCGGCTCCGCAAACATGAAAGGGCTCTCCTCGACCGAACGTGCGAACGCGCTGATCGCTCTGGCGCACCCTGAGTTCCGCGATAGCCTGGCTGCTTCGGCCCGAGATTTAAACCTGATTTAAGCGAACCTTCTTTAAGCTATCTGCTACTGCTGGAGGCAGCGTAATCTGTTGCGCTGCGGGAGTGAGTGCGGAAAAGTCAAGGACCGTTCGTTCGTGGATTCAGGAGTTCTCCATCTCACTCAGGATCATTGAAAAGTTGATGAGCCCGAACGTAGTCGTAGATCGTGGAAAAATCCTTAATCATTGAAAAGCCGGGTGTTACGCCCGATGATGTATTTGAATTCGATCATGGAGTTCACAGGGCGCAGGAGCACGATGTTGCGGACATTGCGAGCGTCCACGCCCGTAGAGAGCTTTTGTGAGGTAGTGAGGATCGTCGGAACGCTCTTCTCGTTGTCCTGAAACTCGCGCGGGTGTTGGTCGCCTAAGGCACCATCATTCGCCGTGACGCGGCAGCAGTACAGCGGGTCGCTACTCTTTGTCTGCTGATTGATCAGGTCTTGAATCGCCGCGGCATGTAGCTGAGTCGCACAGAAGACAATGGACTTCTCGCGTTGATCGATCCGCTCTATCAGAACGGAGACACGCTTTTCCTCCTCCGTACAACTTGTGCGAAGTAGGTCGTCTCTTCCAGGTGGAGCACACGGCCCAGCAGTGTTGCTTCACGGTAGGAGAACCACTTCTTGAATACTTGATAGCTGCCCAGCGTGTAACAATCCGGTGCCGCCTTGCGGGAAACACCGACTATACAAGCCACAAAGATTCATGAAGGGCAGTTGACCCTAATGCTGATTCAAAGGCTGCATTTCTAGATGGCATGATAGCTATGGTCGCCGGGCAAGGACACGCCCCGAATGAACCGGTTGCTCAGCTACCTGAGTGCCTGCGTCATTGCCGGGCTGTGGCTTGTGCATGAACAACAAGGGCAGGTTCGGGCGGTGCCCACGTCTCAAGAATTAATAAGTCCGCGAAGCTAACAGAAGAGATTTTTCAGGTGCACCGGGGGACTGGAAGGACGAGTGGGCGAAGGTGCTTGCGTGGTCGTACTATACAGTCCAAGATGTCTAATTGCGCTACGTTCTACCCTTGAAAACACTTTCAGAAACTCATCAGAAAACTGCTACTCCGATCTCTGCAACTACTATCCAAAATTACTATCCATGCACTAAAAAATGATTAATGGTAAGAAATCTGCTTAAAGATGCCTATATTTTATAAACCTTCAATGATAGGAGTTTCGCTCTAAACGCTTGACTGTATTAAGGTTTTTGGGGATCTGCCGGAAAGAAGCTGAGGTTAGGTGGTGTACGCAGTGGACCCGGAGTTCACCGAGGAGACTCGAAAACATCGTTTGCGAGGAATCACTACAGTTTCCTTAGTGGTGGATGCGCGTGGCAAGCTGCAGGAGGTGAAGGTATCTCAGTTGCTTGCCGAAACAGTAGATCCGAAGTACCGCGTCGCCGCGAAAGGGTTTGGACGATAAGGCTGTGGAGGCGGTGAATCAATACCGATTTCAACCTGGGATGCTAAAAGGAAAGCCACTTGCAGTGGCGATCCGTTTAGAAGTAAATTTCCAGTTGTTCCAAGACGACTACCCAATGAGGAGTTTGCCGGAAATAGAGGCATCGGTGTCATTCCCGAGGATCGTACTCCCCTGAAATGATGGCTACAAGCCAATCGTATTCACTAGGGCGTGTTAATACTATCTAAATGCCTCGACGATGAAGGCGAAAGACAAGAAGCCGAGGAAGAGCACATCGAGCTTT
>CAXSFX010000167.1:0-8076 GCA_964236655.1 uncultured Acidobacteriaceae bacterium
TGGGGGTACAGTTTCTCGCGCTTGTCTGCACCTTTGCTCCTGTTTGGCTGCGGCCCTTGCGGCAGCCGCGCGCGTGAGTGCCTCGCCCAACCGGCTGCGCGTAGCCGCCATCGACTTCCTGAACCCCGCGCCGCTGATGTGGAACTTTGAGCACCCGCCGGTGAGCGCTGAACTCCTAACGCGTTACCGGATCGACCGCATGACGCCCGCTGCCTGCGCCACTGCTCTTGAAACCGGCAAAGCTGATCTCGGCCTCATCCCCATCGGTGCTTACGCCGCTATCCCGGACCTGGCCGTAGTGCCGGGCTGTGCCATAGCTTCACTCGGAGCCATCCGGTCGCTGCTCCTGGTACTACGTGGCGACAGTGGCGAGCAAACAGGTGAGGAGCCTGATCTGGACCCGCCCACAGCATCCGAGCTGAACCGCATCCGCACCGTGGCGCTCGATACTGCCTCGCGGACCAGCGCACTTTACACGCAAATCCTGTTCCGCCGCTTCTGGGGTCATACTCCGGCGTTCCTGCCGCACCCGCCTGCGCTCGATGCCATGCTTGCCCTCGCCGATGCGGCGCTGCTGATCGGCGACCCGGCTCTATACGCGCTGCGTGACCGTGCCACCCGCTTCCGTCGTACAGGGGAGACGCTACGCTACCTCGACCTGGGGTATCTATGGCGTCAGGCGACCGGCACAGCCTGGGTGTCAGCCTTCTGGGCCATCCGGCAGGATGCTTTGGCCACCCACTCGCCCGGAGAGCGGGTCACACTTGGAAATGACCTCCGGGCCTCACGCGACGCCGGCCTCGCGCACATCCCCGAGCTGGTTGCAGAGTGGGTACCGCGCCTGTCCATCTCCCCGCAAACGGTAAAGTCCTACCTCGCCCACAATATCCACTACGTTCTGGACGAAGCCGCTATTGCCGGCGTGGAGCGCTTCTTTGTCGAAGCCCATGCCCTTAACCTGATTTCTTCTGTCCCTCAGCTTATATGGATGGAGTAAGCGGCCCTGTAGTTGGGTCTCCCTCGTTCGGCAGCGTTCCCGCGAGTGAAAATTCAATGCGGCACGTCCGGACCATCCTGATTTTTGCCCTGCCAGGCTACCGGTACACTTGGTAGGTGCAGGCGGCAACGTAGCCCAACAGACTTCCACAGGAGCCGACAGCCGATGCAACTCACGCTTTTCGCTTTTCTACAAACTGCCGCACAGGCAGTGCATCACGGCACGCACCATGCCTCGCAAACGCACATTCCTCCCTGGCTCATCCACCTGGGGCTGCCGGGGTTGTTCTTCATCTCATTTCTTAATTCTGCCCTGATCTCAGTGCTGCTGCCCGGCAGCGCAGACCTGCTGCTGCTCTTTCTGGCAGCCCAGCATGGCGCACAACCTGTCGTGCTTACACTCATAGCCACGGTGGCGAGTGTGATCGGCGGCTACACTACCTGGAAGGCCGGAGAGTCAGGCGGCGAATCCATGCTGAACCATTTCGCACCCAAGCGCATGGTCAAGCCGCTCACCCGCTGGATGCACAGCCATGGATCATTCACCATTGCGACCAGTGCAGTCCTACCGCCTCCATTGCCATTGGTACCTCTGCTGCTGGGTGCCGGTGCCTTGGGCGCATCCAGGCGACAGTTCCTGGTGTCATTTTCCATTGCCCGCGTTCTTCGCTACGGCTTGATCGTCTGGGCAGGTGCCACATACGGCAAGCTCGTTCTGCGATGGTGGAACCAATATCTGGCCCGGTGGTCCGGTGTCATCCTGTGGACAACACTTGGCCTGATGGTAGGGGCAACCGTTTTAGGCTACTGGCAGTACCGCAAACGAAAGCGCAGCTGGGATGCAGAGCGCGCCGGCCGGCCCGCCGGGGTTACGGCACAAGGTTAAAGCTGTTTCCGCGGCCGGCAGCCACGTCTTCGCGGGTACTCAGTTTTCTAATCCAGCTCCCACCGCAGCAGCGTGGCACCCATAGTAAACCCTGCTCCGACGCTGGCCAGCAGCACCAGGTCTCCGCGCTTCAGCTTACCTTCTTCGCGGGCCGTGCCCATGGCCAGGGGCACCGTACCGGCGGTGGTATTGCCATAGCGATCGATATTAATAATGACCCGGTCCAGCGGCATGCCCAGCCGCTGCGCAGTCGATTCAATGATGCGCTTGTTCGCCTGGTGCGGAATCAGGCATGCCAGATCTTCACCTTTCAAGCCATTGCGTACCAGTACCCGTTCTGCAATCTCTGACATTTTGCGCACGGCAAACTTGTACACAGCCTGTCCATCCTGGTGGACATAGTGTTGCTTGGCCGCGACTGTTTCCAGGGTAGGCGGATGCAGACTACCACCTGCGGGCATGTAGAGAGCTGTAGCACCACTCCCATCAATTTCATGAGCATAGTCGAGAATGCCCTGCTCTCCGTCTTCAGTCGGCTCCAGCAGCACCGCACCCGCACCGTCACCGAACAAGATGCAGGTACTGCGATCGGTGTAATCGATCATGGAACTCATCGTGTCGGCACCGATAACCATGACCTTGTTCTGCGCACCGCTTGCTATCAGCTTGGTACCGACCTGCAGCGCGTACAAAAAGCCGGAGCAGGCTGCCGCCAAGTCAAAGCCCCAGGCATGGTGCGCGCCGATCTTCTCCTGCACCAGGCAGGCAGTTGCGGGAAAAGGCATATCCGGGCTCACCGTCGCAACGATGATGACTTCAACCTCATCAGCATCCATGCCGCGCCCAAGGAGGCAAATGCGCGCTGCTTCGGCTGCCAGGTCGCTGGTAGCCACGCCTTTTTCCGAGATGTGACGCTCCCGGATGCCGGTGCGCTCGACAATCCACTCATCCGTGGTGTCAACCATTTTCTCGAAATCGGCGTTGGTCAGGATGCGGGGCGGAACGTAGGTTCCCAGGGCGCTGATTTTTGCACCGCGTACAGCTCGTTTAGGTACTTCCACCGGCAAGGCAATCTCCATGGACAAGGGTCAACGTGCCTCTAACAAGGCAGCAAAACAGGCTTGATTGTCTCTGAGAGGAGCCGCCATGTCGAATGAATCATGTATCGGCGGCTTAAAATTTTGTACCGGGGTACCTGCTGCGCACGCACTGGCCCGTTGCCGTTGCTTCCTTCCGGACCTGGCGGGGTTGGCGGGATTGCGCCGCGCAGGGCCCGGCACAACCCCAGTCTAGCACCGGGCTTCTCTCAAAGGAAGCAGCGCTTCCAGGCTGCCTACCGGCTGCTCGATGTCTTCGCTTTTCCACTTACAGGCGTCGAGGTACCCTTCCGAATGGAGTACTGCACAGCATGGTCTACCACCGCATACAGCAGCTGGTCAGGATCTTTTAGAGCCTGCGTGCGAATCCACTGGCCTGCGCGCGAACCCGCAGTCTTGTCATCGGGCAGCGTCACACCGCGGTTATGCGCGGCCAAGTCCGTAAGCCGTTCCACAATGTCGAAGAAAGCGTCCTCGTTTTCGCCGCCCAGGTGCCATGCTTGGCGGCATGTCGAAGTCACTAGCCGGTCCAGGGGGATTGCGTTGATCTTGGCATCGTTCGGGTCGTTGCCCAGCGCCTGGTTGGCAGAGCTTCCAGAACCGTTTTGTGCTGCCGCTACTTGCGGCCGGCATAGCATCGATCCCATGGCCAGCATCAAGGCCAGTCCACCCGCACCATATATCTTTTGAAGCGTCATCTTATTCTCCTTGTCGGTTCCCTTGCGTGATGGCCGCAGCCATAAGCTGGATATCAGCGGCGGTCATCGCGATGGCCGTTGTTGCCCTGCGCCAGCTTGCCGCCCAGCGCACCCAATCCCGCACCGGCGGCACCGCCGATCAAGGTGCCCTTGAGACCCCCTCCAAATACAGCACCAAGCGCCGCGCCACCGCCGCCGCCGATCAAAGCTCCATAGCCGGGACCGATTCCACCGCCCTGATTGCGTCCGTCGCGCCCATCATCATGGCGGTGGTCTCGCTCATCCTGCTGGTAGCGTTGGTTATAGCCGCCTCCGCGCACGTTGTCGCGCATGCCGCCATAGTAGTTACCCCGGCCTTGATTGCCCTGGCCTTGATTGTTGTAGTTACCCTGACCACGATTGTTGTTGTTGTAATTGCCTTGGCCATGGTCATTGCCATTGTCATGCTGCACCGCCGCCTGCGCGACAGGAACGCTTGTGGCGGCCAAAAAAGCCCCAACCGCAAACCACGCCTTGCACTTTGCCTTGCACTTTTGAAATCTCATTCTGTGCCTCCTACGGATGCTCCCTATATTCGATGCAACGACACAGAGTGGAAAGCAAACCGGACGATGCTGCAGGCAATTCTCAGTAATCGAAAGTCACACGTTACATAGCGCGGCAGCCTATGCAAACCTGGTGGGGTGGGCCCATACCGACAGGTCCAAGCGCCCGCGCATACTTGCACAAGGTCGGCAAGAACCAGTTTGCAAGCACCGGCGAGCCACCGACTGCCGGATGCGGCCTCGTCGCGGCTGCGGCGTAAGCGACGGTAGCGCCGCAGCCGCCATCGCTCCCTGGAGCACTGCTCTGCGTGTCGGCGTGCTCATTGCGCTCAATCTGCCCAGATAGTGCCGGGATAATTCTCCCGAATTCGTCGGTCTGACGAGATTAGCGGTGCCATGCGATTGGCTCGCGCGTGGGCCACGATCAAACGGTCGAACGGATCCCGGGTCCACTTCTCCGACAAGGCCGCATGCGCGATAGACGGGAACGGCAACGGGCAAACCTCCACATACAGTTCAGCCTTGAGCCTGGCTGCCATTTCAATCGCCGGGATAATTGTGCGCCTGATTTCCAGCATAAATTCAAACTCAAGCAGCACCATGGGAGAAATCAGCAGCGAGGATTTTTGAATAGCAGCATTTGCTGCCGCCGTCAGCTTTTTCCATTGACCTTCCACAAGCCATATAGCCGTTTGCGTATCCAGGTAGGCAATCAAATCAATTCATCCCAGTCAGCTTCAATTTCTGCCCACATCTCCTTGTCAGCCCGCTCATCGTCCGCCTCTGTCCAATCCGGGTTCATCACTTGTATCGGCTTGATCCGACTCAGCTTCGATACAGGCTTTTCCGGCACAATCCGGAACTGTGAGCCTTTGTGTGTGACCAATACTTCCTCACCTGCCTTGGCCTTGTCGAACACCTGGAACAAGTCCCGCCGCAGGTTTGTCGCTGTAATTTGCATAGCCATCCTTAACGTACATACTTCCTATACCTTATGTACACTGTATGCTCCGGGCACACAAGCGGGAATGCCGAAGATATATCGGCTAAACTTGAGACGTGCCCTCCACTATCCAATTTCCAAACGCGCCCGCCTCGGCGCTTACCCCCGCAGCACCACTCAAGATAGGCTTCGTCTCGCTCGGCTGCCCCAAGAACCTGGTCGATAGTGAAGTCATGATGGGCATGCTGCAGCAGGCCGGCGCAGAACTCATCACTGACGTTGCCGATGCTGACGTACTGGTGGTAAATACCTGCTCGTTCATCGATTCGGCGAAACAGGAATCCGTTGACACGATCCTCGAAATGGCCGCGCACAAAACTGCTGTCGGCGGTCGCGCGCAAAAGCTGATTGTGACGGGCTGCCTGGTGGAGCGCTACCGCGATGAAATTCGCCGGAACATGCCTGAAGTAGACGCCGTTGTCGGCACCGGCGAGCTGGATGCCATCCTGCAAGCTGCCGGGCTGACGAAGCCGCCTGTTCCGCTGCAAATCGCTTCTCCATTCACTATCCTCGGCCCAACGGCAATCGTGCATCCCGCAGCAGAGAGCACATTCTCAAACGTAGATTCAACAAGCACACGCCACGAAGCGGCCGCCTCCCGCGTAGGGGGTCTTAGCCCGAGTCGTCCCGAAGGCGACCTGCGCGAGGCCCAAGGCCGCTTTGACCGCGGAGACTGGGACGGCGCGACAGCCTCCCTGCCGACCTACCTGTACAACGACGAAACCCCGCGCCTGCTCGCCACCGGCCGCACCTCGGCCTACATCAAGATCGCCGAGGGCTGCGATCACCCTTGCACCTTCTGCGTCATCCCAAACCTGCGCGGCAAGTTCCGCTCGCGCCGCCTGGAGTCCGTGGTCGCCGAAGCCCAGCGGTTAGTCGCAAGCGGCGTGCGAGAGCTGACGCTCATCGGGCAGGACACTACCTGCTACGGCGAAGACCTGGGCCTGCGCGATGGCCTTGCCCTGCTTCTGGATCACCTCGCTGCCATTGACGGCCTGGTCTGGCTGCGCTTTCTGTACACCTACCCCAACCGCATCACCACGCGCCTGCTTGAGACCATGGCGCGCCATGCCAACATCTGCCCCTACCTCGACATCCCTCTCCAGCACGCCTCGCCTGCCGTGCTCAAGAGCATGCGGCGCGGTGCCGGGGCGGACATTTTCTTGCGAACGCTTGAAAAAGCTCGTTCCATCGTGCCTGATCTGGTAATTCGCACCGGCTTCATCGTCGGATTCCCCGGCGAGACCGAAGAGGATTTCGCCATCCTGAAGCAGTTTGTGAAAGACGCACGCTTTGACTGGATGGGCGCATTTTCTTACTCCAATGAAGAAGGTGCGAAGGCTTTCGACTTCACTGAAAAAGTTCCGCGCCGCACGATCGAAGCCCGCCGCCGTTCGCTGATGAAGTTGCAGCAAGGCATTTCCAGACAAGGTAAGCAGGCTTGGATAGGCCGCGAGGTGCAAGTACTGGTTGAAGGCCCCAGCGAGGAGACACCGCTGCTATGGGAAGGTCGCTCCATCTTCCACGCGCCTGAAATCGACGGCAAGCTCTACCTGAACGACTTCGGCGAACGCGACACCCTGGTCCCAGGCACGTTCTATACCTGCGAAATTACAGAAGCGCATGATTACGATGTGGTAGCCCGAGTTCTCTAAATGGCCCGACAATGACTCCAAAGAAGAAGATCAAAGCCCTGCGCTGCCCTACCTGCGGCACCCTGGTCACCGCCGCCGACCCGGAGTTCCCCTTCTGCACCGACCGTTGCCGGGTCATTGATCTGGGCAAATGGGCCAGCGGTGCTTACGTCATCTCCTCGCCCGTGCACGATCCGGACCTGCTCGATGAGCTCCAAGGCTTGCGCGATGCGCAGCACAGCCGCGAGCAGGATGAAGACTGACGAATGAACGAGATCGATGACTTGATGCCGCGCCCGCCGCGAACCCCCTGGGCCTGGGCGGTAGCTACCTTTTTCGGAACAGGCTTCCTCAAGCCCGGCCCCGGTACCTGGGGCAGTGTGGCCGCCGTCGCGCTCTGGCTGCTGTTTGCAGCGCTGGTGCAGCCTACGCCTCCGGCCCTGCGCGCCGCCACCCTGCTTGCCGCACTGCTGGCACTGGTTACCGGCATCCCGGCTGCATCGCTTGTAGAGGCCGAGTCTCAGGGAGCCGATCCGGGCCATGTTGTTATCGATGAGGTTGCCGGCCAGTGGATCGCGCTGCTTGCTTTCTGCGGTTACGGCCATGCCAACTGGGGGCATGCACTGCTTGCGCTTGCTCTGTTTCGCCTGTTTGACATCCTTAAGCCGTGGCCCGCGCGGCAACTGGAATCACTGCACGGCGGCACCGGTATCGTGATGGATGATGTGGCAGCCGGTGTGTATGCGCTCATTGTCTGTGCCATCGTTGGACACTGGTGGTAGCCACCCGGTCTGTCACAGCAAGTCCGCTACAGTAAAAGAAGCATGACTCCCGACACGCCCACTCCCGCTTCCCCATCCCCCGCGCCTCGCATCACGCATGTACATCCTGTCGCCGCATTGCCGGGTGGAGAAATCCAGGTATACGGCGAGGAGCTGGCACCCATCGCAGGGCACTTGCCGGTGGCCATGCTCAACGACCTGGCAGCCGGTGTACTGATGAGCCGCGACACCCGGCTCACTCTCCGCATGCCCGACGAAGGAGAAACCGGCCTGCTCCGCATCCTGCGCAACGGGACACAAAGCAACAGTGTCACCGTCGATGTAGCGCGGCTGCTGGCCACCGGTATTCACCAGGTCACCAGCCCAGCCGTGGACCAGTTCGGCAACATCTACGCCACACTTTCCGGCTCGCGCGGCAAGGAAACGCCGGTGTCG
>CAXSFX010000168.1:0-7968 GCA_964236655.1 uncultured Acidobacteriaceae bacterium
CTGGTGCCGCTGGATCGCACCCTGGAATGCATCTCTGCCGCTCTTGAGCGCATTCTGCTGAATTTCACTCGACAGCTCCGGGGTAACCGCAAGCAGGTCTTTGCCGGCAGGTGTCTTGTAGAACTCGATTACCTTGGTCGCATCCTCAGTAGAAAGATACTTCTGGTAGGTAGCAACCGTCTGCCCATTGATGTCGACTTTTTCAACACTGGTGCGCACATCCTGCTTTACATCCTCAGGTACGAACGGCGGAAAGCGCTGTATATTTGCAGTGACATTGTCCACAAGACGTTGCTTGATCTGGTCAACACCGGTCAACTGCATCAACTCATGTGCCTGTGGAACCGTGATGGGATGCGCAGGCGGCGGCAGCTGGCCCGGTCGGGCTCCGCTCCCTGAGCTGGGCAGCGGCGGTACCGCAGCAGGCTTTTGCGCCGACTGGCTGGTTGTGGTCTGTGCTGAAACAGCGATGGCAAGGAGAAAAGGCGCCGCAACGCCCAGGGCTAGCTTGTGCAAAGAAGAACTCCTCATGTGCTGCATACAGGCCTCGTAGGCCTGAATGGTTGGGAGCAGGGCGGCCCCTGCCCCGTAGAAAGTTAGTCGCCGAAGTTGACAGCTTCCAGGCCGAGGTACTCCCCGGTCTGACCCAGCTCTTCTTCAATGCGAAGCAGCTGGTTGTATTTGGCGATGCGATCGGTGCGTGAGGCCGAGCCGGTCTTGATCTGCCCTGCACCGGTCGCCACGGCAAGGTCAGCGATGAAGGTATCTTCCGTCTCGCCTGAGCGATGCGAAATGATCGAGGTATAGCCATAGCGACGACCGAGTTCAATTGCTTCAAGGGTCTCGCTTATCGTCCCGATCTGGTTGACCTTGATCAGAATGGAGTTTGCCACGCCCTCTTCAATGCCCCGCTGCAGGCGCTCCGTGTTCGTCACAAACAGGTCGTCGCCCACCAGCTGGATGCTCTCACCCAGCAATTCTGTCAGGTACTTCCAGCCGTCCCAGTCATCCTCGGCCAAGCCATCTTCGAGCGATATGATGGGGTACTGGCGTGTCCAACTCTCCCAGTAGCGCGACATCTCCTCAGAGCTCAGCTCGCGCCGGTCGCTTTTCTTAAAGATGTAGCGCCCGGTCTCCTTGTCGTAGAACTCACTGGCTGCCGGGTCGAGTGCGATGGCGATGTCCTCCCCGGCCTTGTAGCCTGCCAGTTCAATAGACTCCAGGATCAGCTCAATGGCTTCCTCGTTTGACTTGAGTGAAGGCGCAAAACCTCCCTCATCGCCCACCGCGGTGTTATAACCCTTCTTCTTCAGCACGCCTTTCAGTGTGTGGAAGACTTCAGTGCCCCAGCGCAGAGCATCGGCAAAGCGCTCCGCTCCAACCGGCATCACCATGAACTCTTGAAAATCCACGTTATTGTCGGCATGCGCGCCACCGTTCAAAATGTTCATCATGGGCGTAGGCAGCACTGAAGCGTTTACCCCGCCCAGGTAGCGGTACAGCGGCAGGTGCAGCGCCGTGGCTGAGGCGCGGGCAGCCGCCATTGAAACCGATAGGATCGCGTTTGCGCCCAGCTTGCTCTTGTTCGGTGAGCCGTCGATGGCAATCATGGTCGCATCGAGCAGGCGCTGGTTGGCGGCATCCATGCCGGTAAGCTCCGGGGCCAAGATGCTTTCGACGTTTTCAACCGCCTGCAGCACGCCCCTGCCCATGTAGTGGCTCTTGTCGCCGTCGCGCAGCTCTACTGCCTCGTGCTCACCGGTAGAGGCACCGGAGGGCACAGCGGCGCGGCCACGGATGCCGCCTTCCAGCACCACTTCTGCTTCTACTGTGGGGTTACCGCGCGAATCGAGAATCTCGCGGGCATGTATAGCTACAATTTCGGTCATCTGTGTTCCTGTCTGTGAGTCTGTTGTAATTCTGTGCTGCAAACGTTCCGCCAGGCGCGGTCTGCGATCCACGCGGACCGGCGATTGCCCCTGGGCGGCGCTGCCGATATGTTCTATGAACTGCGCCACGTCGGCTTTCTTAAAACCTGTGCATGAAACTGCAAGCATTGCGATTCTAACAAGCGTGAGGCGACGTTTGCACCTCCGGCTGCCCCTTCGACAAATCTTCATATACCTGGACATGCATTAAGCAAGGCAGTCAGCGTGTTTTACCTTTGTGGTTCCTGCCGGTGTTCGCGCCTCTGTTTTCCACGAGGGACCGTGGAAGGAAGACGTACTCTGGAGTTGCGAAGGCTACGGCCTTCCAGAATCGGAGTACACCCGCTATGAATTCTCTCTCTCCATCCTCAAAGGCCGGCATGGCGTCGCTATTGCTATGTGCCACGTTTGCTCTGGCACCGGCAGCTTTTGCCCAGACAACGGCCGCCGGGGCAGGTGACAAGTACAGCGGCGTGTCGCACCCTCCTGCCGATTCAATTGAAGCCAATGAGGACCCGATAGCCCTTGCGCCGATCAAGCCCTCTCCGAGCGTGCCCGTTGCTGCTCCCATACCGGTGCAGGCCGCGCGACCGGCTGCCGTCGAAAATCCTGACTACGGGATTGTAACCAGCACCGGCACGCAGAATGCGGATACGCAAGCACCGCCCGACACTGCTGCTCAGCGCAATGCGCACCTTGTAAGCCGCCCCACCAACCCGGATTACGGCATCGTCGGCGTGGTCCCGTCGCCCTCAAACCAGCTGGCAGAAGGCACCGACATCAAGGTACGGCTGATGCAGGCGCTCAGCACAAAGCAAACGCAGGATGGTGAGCCGTTCCGCGCCCAGGTGGCCTCAGACGTGTTCAAGGAAGGCCGCGTAGTGATCCCGGTCGGCTCTGAACTGCGCGGGCGGGTGGTTTCTGTAAGCCAGGGGCATCGCCTGGGTGCCCACGCCACGCTGCGGCTGCGTCCTGACGCGGTGATTCTGCCTGACGGCACCGCCTATCACTTGTATGCACAAGCGATCTCAAGCTCACAGCCCGGCACCCGCACGGATGCTGAAGGCGGCATCCAGCCTAAAACACATGTTGTGAAAGATTTGGCAGAGTACGGCGGGGGGGCCGGTGGAGGCGCAATTGTCGGCGGTGTATTCGGCGGTCCAGTGGGCGCAGGTGCGGGTGCGTTGGTAGGCGTAGGTATTGTGACCACCCATCTGCTGCTGCAAAAGCCGGAGGCCGCCCAGATTGCGCAGGGAGCGGAGATTACGTTCAGCCTGACCGAGGCGATGGAATTGCTGCCGACTCGGAACTAGCAGCCAGTGTGTCGGTAGCAGCCCAGTTGATCCGTCAGGAGTGTCGGAAGATTCCTCTGCTATATAGGCAAAACCGCTGGTTAAAAAGCGTCGGGGTATCATCACGAACATGGCAACGATCCACATCTCGGAAGCCGATGCAGCCCGGGACTTTGCCGGGCTCATGGCTCGCGTTCGTGCCGGTGCCGAAATCGTCATCGAAAATGATATGCTGCCGGTCGCGGTCATCCATACGCCGGTACCATTGCGCCGCTCTACCTCGGAGTGCATCGCACTCGCCAGGAAGCATGAAGAAGAGACTGGGGAGGCTCCTACTCTAGATTCCGACTTCGCCGTTGAGGTTGAGGAGGTCATCGGTAGTCGCAAACCATGGAACCCTCCCGCGTGGGACTGATACTTGACTCCAGCATCATCATTGCTGTGGAGCGTCGAGGCCACACCGTTCGGCAAATCCTTGAACAGATACAAAGCAAGTATGGCGAAATTGATATTGCTCTATCGGTGGTAACCATCGCCGAACTTATGCACGGTGTTTATCGCGCAAAAGCGGAGACCGATAAGCAGCGACGGATGGCCTTTGTTGAGCGACTTGCGAGCGATGTTCCCGTGCATCCCATGACCGTTGAAACAGCCCGTATGGTTGGGCGCATTGAAGGCCAGCAGGCCGCCCAGGGCATCGCCATCGGCTTTGAAGACCTGGTTATCGGCGTCACTGCACTGCAACTCGGCTTTGACGTCGCCACGCTCAATGTACGCCACTTTGAGCATATCCCCGGTCTTAAGATTGTCCCCATCTAGGCCCGGCTCTCCAGACGTACAATCGAGACCGTATAGAGCTCACACCTACTTGGGTAATCTATCCAGCAACCGCTTCCAGTTTTTCTGATTTTTCCTGAAACTCTTCTTCAAATCCTCTAAAATCCGCCCGAAATCCGTGTGCCCGCTCAACCGCTTCCAGGCCGGGTTTTGCGCGAACCACGGGTAATTCTCATTTCCCAGGTAGATCGCGCGCCGCAGCCAGTGCAGCGCTTCACTCTCATCACCTTCCACGGCAAAGTAGGTAGCCAGCCGGTAGGCCATCTCGCTGTCCGCCTCGGCTGCCGCAATCGAGTTCTCCTCCACCAGCTCCGCGGCGCGCTCACGCTCCCCTGCCTGCACGTAGCACATGGCGAGCGTAGGGTAAGCCAGCCGCATGCTGTGATCGTCCTCGATTACGCGCTCCAGGATATCGATAGCTCCAGCCATGTCGCCCTCGCGCATTCGTCCGTATGCGAGCGAAGTTCGCAGCAGCGGGTGCTTCGGTTCCAGCGCCAGGCCTTTTTCCAGCTCATCCGACGCAAGCTCCAGCTGGTTCTGGTACTGGTACACGCGCGCGCGATGGTTGTAGATCACCGGCGCGTTTGAGGGGTCCAGTTGCAGCGAGCTATTAAACTGCCCCAGCGCCTGCTCATACATGCCGTCAAGCCGCATGGTGATGCCTGCGACCATGTGCACCTGCGCGTCGTTGCCGGCAGTGTGCAGCAGGTGCTCGATACCATGGCGGGCGCTCTCTTTTTCACCGCGCGACAGCAGCATGTATACGCGGTACAAGTTCGCCTCGACCGAGCCCGGGTCAAGCTCCAGCGCTCGGTCAAACGCCTTGCGCGCTGCAATGATGTGCATGTGACCGCCAAAACCGTTCCGCACATATTGCAGGTGCGTGATGCCAAGTCCGCTCCAGGCGACAGAGAAAGCCGCGTTCTGCCCTGTTACCGATGCGGTGACATGCTCAAAACGCTCCAGCGCCCGATCCAGGTCGCCACGGCTGCCGGTGCGCTGCATAAATGATGACAGCATGGCGCGAGCCTGCAGGTATTCTTCGGAGAGTCGCCCGGCCGGCACGCTGCTGCGCTGCTGCGGGCGCTCTGTCAATTTCAGCGAGCCGATGCCTTGCAGCGAAGCGAACACGTCGTTACAGATTTCAGCTTGTACGGAAATCAGGTCCAGCGACGGCACGCTGATGGCTCCGCCGCCGCTCACGCTCTGCTCTACTACATCCAGGAGCTGCCAGTTCAGGTCAAAGCCGTCAGGCCCGCGCAAAAAGCTGCCTGCAAGCACCCAGCGCACCAGCAGCCGCTGTCCCACTTCGAGCGGGTCCATCCCGGCGATGTTCATCTGAAACAGGGCGCTTGAAGGCCGCACCACCAGGGAAGGCATGCGCGCCAGCCTTGCTGCGATGGCATCGGCCAGTGCCGAGCCGTACAGCGGTGCCGCCGGCTCCGACCCAAGATTTTTGAAGGGCAGCACCATGATGCTGTTCTGCTTGGCTGCCGACTCAGGCGAGTCACGGAAGCGTTCGGCCAGCATGGAGAGCAGCCCGGTGTTGCGCTTCTCAGTTTCTGCGCTTGAAACCGGCAGCATGGCTGCAGCCTCGCCCGGGATGATGCCGGACTCAAGCTGCATTGTCTTCATGATGGTTTTAAGCGCCTCACGCGCATCGGCGGCGCTGGCGTAGCGGTCGGCGGGCGTCTTTGCCAGCAAGTTATAGATAACGCTGGCCAGTTCCGCAGGCACGTGTGCGCAGCAGATGGCGAGCGATGGCGGGTCAAGAAACTGGATGGCGCGGATGGATTGCAGCTCATCGCCATCCTGCCGCGAGAACGGGTGCCTGCCGGTTACCAGTTCATACAGGATGATGCCCAGCGCCCACAAATCGCTGCGCACACTCGACTGGCCGGTGACAAACTGCTCCGGTGCCATATAGGCCAGGGTGCCGCCGCGCGCTGTATATACGTCCGCGCCGCCGGCGGCATTGCCTTTGCGAGTGCTACTGGCCGATGGATCAAACTCCGCGTCTTCCACGCTCAGCCGCCGCGCCAGTCCGAAATCGAGAATCTTGACCAGGCCGCCATCGGTCAGGATCACATTGGCCGGCTTCAAGTCACGGTGGAAGATGCCGAGTGAGTGCGCCGCATGGAGCCCGTCGCTGATCTGAATGCCGACTGAAAGCACCAGCTGGATGCTGGCCGGTCCCTTGGCAATAAGCTTATCCAGCGGCTGGCCCGGCACGTACTGCATCACGATGAAGGCTTCCTCGCCCTCTTCGCCAACCTCGTAGATCGCGCAAACGTTTGGGTGCTCGATAGCCGAGGCCAGCCGCGCTTCGCGCAGCACGGTAGTGCGCATCTGCCCGGAGGTGAGCGAGCCGCGTTTCAGGATTTTAAGCACAACCGGACGCATCAGCTCGGTGTCATTGGCCAGGTAGACGACCCCGCTGCCGCCGGTGCCGAGCCGCCGCTGCAGTTCGTAGTGCTCGATGACGCGATGCTTCATGCTGCTAGAAGTGTAGACTGACGAAGTTTTCCTAGTAGCTGATCTGCGCTTTATGAGTTGCGCTTTATGATCTGCGCTTTACGGGAGGCCGTCTTGTAAATAGATTGGCGGCAGAGCGCGCAATCCAGCCGATGTAGAAGAAATGCATTCAATGGATCGGGTGCGTAGGAATTTATCAGCAGCACCGAGCGCGGAAAAGATCAAGTTGATCCACTATCCCTCGTAGGAAAATAAAATCGCTGTCGAGTTCGCCTGTTACGACTGCGTTGTGGGACTTAGCACTGCTTCTGTAACGTGCGACTTTCCCGGCAAGAGCGATTGCAGTCTCTGGAAGGTGACGCGCAATGCCATACCATCGTCCGAGTACAACTGGAGCTCACCGCCAAGTTCCCGCACTCGCTCGCGCATACCGCGTAGCCCATTGCCCTCACTGCCGCGCATACCGCAGCCATCGTCACGTACCTCCAGCACCGTCATGTGCTCGTCCGCGGTAATGCTGATGGCACAGCTGCGCGCTCCGGCATGCCGCACGATATTCGTGACGGCCTCGCGCAGGATCAACGCGAGTGAAGCTTCCTGTTGCGCGGGCAGGCGCGGCATTTTTTCAGGGCTGCTCCTGAGCGTGACGCCTGAAGCAGCCAGCGCTATCGCAGCCTGGGCAATCTCTGCCGCAAGCCCCTGCGCGCGGTAGCCGGAAACTGTTTGTCGAACCTCGGCCAGCGCACGTCGCGCCGTTGTCTGAATCTCGGCAAGCTCCAGCGCAGTTCGCTCAGGATCGGTGGGGAGCAGGCGCGCGGCCAATTCACTTTTAATCGAGATCAGCGACAGGGTGTGCCCCAGCACGTCGTGCAGGTCGCGTGCAATACGCTCGCGCTCGGCGGTTTTGGCTAGCTGCTCGATTTCGTCGTATGCCATACGCAGGCGAGCGTCGGCCTTGCGCGCTTGGTGTTGCAGAAATACGGTAACACCACTAACCGTACTAGAGCCTACCGCGGAGAGAACTTCCCAAGCCGGCGAATGAAAAATCAAGGCTTGCGCGACGATAAAGATGCATAAGCCGCCAAGCAAGCAGAAGAACGCCCATGTAGTAGTCCCAATATCATAAAGTGCAGTTGCAATAAAGATGTAAATACCAAACGCGCTTAAATTGTATGGCACGTAGACAAATGCGAGAACCAGTAGACCAATAAGTCCCACAATGCGAACTACCTGATGCTGACCTTCATGCAAAGCAGTGAAAAACGGCATAAATACTGCGAAAGCGAGCGGTAACAACCACCATTGCAGAGCAGAATGCTGATAACAAGGTACGATGAACCAAAAGCCGACGTAGAGCACCTGCAACCGGTGAAAAGGTGCAAGCGTTCGGAACCCAAGTGTAAGCCAGGAAAACTTACGGGCACCGAAGCTGCGTT
>CAXSFX010000169.1:0-7948 GCA_964236655.1 uncultured Acidobacteriaceae bacterium
CCAGATTGTGTACAAGATTCCTTTCCTGAAGGAGGCCGCCGATATTGTGTACAGCCATCAGGAGCATTTCAACGGGGGCGGTTATCCCCGGCAACTGCGTGGGGAAGAAATTCCTCTTGGCGCGCGTATCTTTGCAGTCGCGGATACGCTCGATGCCATCACCTCAGACAGGCCATATCGCAAAGGCTCGCCCTTCTCAGCTGCACGGAATGAAATCGCTCGGTGTGCCGGGACGCAATTCGATCCGAAAGTTGTGGATGCCTTCATCTCCATGCCAGCCCAGGTATGGGAAGAGCTGCGGGACGCGATTTTAGGGCGCTCTTCTGCAGTGTTTGTGCACTGAGATTTCAGATAAACTCGGCTGGCACCTTTGAATTCTCATCTCCACCGGTGGCTTGTCCGGCTTGCCGCATGCGTACCAGGCTATGCCGATTCCATAAAACCACCGCAATACCGCTTAGGCAGGCAGAGCTGACAACCACAAGCATAAGCCGCCATCGGGGCACCGCCACTGTCGCAGAAGTCACTTTGGGTTGGCTTTCCTGGGCAGGTTTGTTGCTGACCTCATTGCTCCATTCAGTACCGCACGCAAAGTCCATAACCTCATCTAGATCATTCACGCGTCAGCTCCTGTGGAAAACTTCTCCGGAAAATTGTAGACAGCTACCTCTAAATATCCAGAAAAGTGTTATTCTGAAATCACTTCGAGGAAACAGTGGCATCCAGCTGGCTGTAGATCGTAGCGAAAGCTCTCCACCCAGCACACCGGTTTTAGCACGACAAGTTGCGTCACTGGCCTCCCGGCATGAGCAGTTTACTGCTCATGCCGCCTTTTTTTGTTGGTACGTTTGCTTCAAACTGTGACATTGACCCATTTTGGGACACGCAGCTATTTGCCTCCGGAAATCCCGACAGCGGACGCTGCTTTTAGTCTTTCCAACTCCCCAAATGCTTTTTGAGAATCTTCTTTCCGCCCCAGCTTGGCATAGACGCGCGCGATCTGATAGTAGGCGCTTTGCTGGATAAAGGGTGAGGGCTGGCTAGCCAGGGAGCGCTCCAACCACTGCGCTGCTTCTTCGTTATGGCCGGTCTCCGATAAGCCCAAACCCAGGTAGTACGCGTTTGGAGCTATGGCTCCATGGGCGGCAACGGCTTGCCGCAGCAGCGCAACACCGGCTTCGGGATCACCTCGCTCCAGGCGTATTTTGCCAAGGTTGTACAAAGCGATAGCACTGTTCGGGTTCAGCTTGAGCTCTTGCTGATATGCCTTGATTGCATCATCAAAACGGCTGAGTTTCTGGTCTTCGGTCCCAAGATCCTCATAGATATCTGCGTCGTTGGGTGACTTTTCAATACCTGCCTGGAACTCGGCGATTGCTTTTTCCGGCTGCCCCGAAGCGGACAGATTTTCACCAAGCGCGCGGTGCACAATGGCCGAGTTAGGATTGAGCTTATATAAGGTTTGATAAATCTGCTCGGCAAGCTGGGAGTGTGCCCGGGCCTGGTAGTACAAAATTTGTTCATTAGCAGGTGCAAGCGCGGCTGCCCGGTCCAGCGGAGCGGCGGCTGCCCCGGCATCGCCTGCGGCAAGCTCAATAATGCCGGACCAGGTTAAAGCTTCCACGCTATCCGGCTGCAGCGCGAGCTCATGCCGCAGATTGCCGGCAGCTGCCGGGTCGCCGCTTTGATATTGAGCAATACCAAGGAACATGTGAGCCCCGGCGGCATGTGGATCCAGTGCAAGAACCCGATTGAGAGCTTCTTCTGCTTCCTTTACCTGGCCCAGGCGAAGCTCGCACAAACCAAGCCCCATATATGCATCCGGCAGGCTGGGAGCTGCCTTCACGGCTTGGCGGAATACAGCCGCAGCTTCAGCCGACTGCCCAGCTTGCATTAACTGCGAACCCTTTTGCATCCAGACCTGTACTTGAGGAGACAAGTCGGTTTGTGCCCCTGCAAGTGGAGGGGAAATTAACAAAGTGAAGAGCAGAATCTGGAGAATGAAGCAGCGCATGAATGTGTAGGATGGCTGGTTCCACCTCAAATGCAGGTCATATTGCACATGTTGAAGCCGAAAGACAGCATATACGAGTAAATTGACTTACCTGGAAAAATAAAGAATGGCTTTTACACCATCCTTTAAATATTCCGATAGGGTTCTACAATCAAAAATCGATCCGGCCGGTAATCTGCAAATTGCGCGGGCCATAATCAAGTCCGTTCGCGATACCGAAACGCATAGATCCGTCAAGTGGTGAGGCATCAGGAAGGGAGAAATTATGCCGGTTGAATGCATCAAGAGCTTCGACCTTTAACTGAAAGAAAGCATTCTCCTTAATGTGGAAGTTCTTGATCAAGCTGAAATCTTCTGTAAGGAATAACGGGGTTGTAACTTCTTCGGTGACACGCGGGATTCCCGAGCCCAGCTGATACGCCCCACCATTCCGGTTTGCATTTGGATCGATAAACGCAAGAGGGTTGAAGTAAGGGATACCCGAGAACACATTTGCTCGGTGCTTGTTCGCCTGATATGCAGGATTGGCGAGTGGCTGACTTGGATTTCGGGAGAATCGAATTAGATTCTGGTACCCTGGAATGCCGCTTGCACCTCCAAACGAAACAGGCTGTCCAGACTGATAACGCTGGATACCACCGATCTGCCAGCCTCCCAGTACATAATCGGTAATGCCTCCTTTATTCAGGAAAGTACGCCCCTTGCCGACCGGCAATTCATACAAGTAGCTGGCGACAAATGTTTGCGGAACGTTCTGCGCACTTACAGATTTTTCTAGCCGGTGATTGAATACATTCTGATCCTGTGCGACACCTGGGTTGACACCCGGCAGGATGCTGTCGGCATCAGTCTCATTTTTAGCCCAGGTGTAGGAAAGCTGCAGGTTCAGCCCATTGCGGAACCGCCGGGCAAGTGAAGAGATTAGCGCGTTATAGGAAGAGTGACCGACATTTTGCAGACAGCAATCCGTCGCGATGAAGTCATACTGTGGAAATGGACGAAGTGCGCGCTGTACTTGACCTGCGAATGTTGGGTATGGAGCAGCAATTCCATCAGCGGAACTACCTTCAGCAATAGGATCCGTCAGCTTGTTTCCAAGCGCAAGATCATTTAGTGGGATGTTATTCACATTCTCAAGGGAGGAGCGCAGGTTCTGCGCGGATTGGCCGATGTAGCCGATCGTGAAGATGAGATCCTGGGCAACCTGTTGCTGTACCTGGAAACTCCAGTTGTAGACTGCAGCCGGACGCCCCTGCTGAGGCTCAATCACGTTGTTAGGTACGAAGTTGAAATTACCCGTCGTACCGGTCAACTGGCCGGGGTCCAGGTTGATGGTGCGCGAGAAGGCCGGGAAACCGCTATCGAGCTGGAAGGCCGGAGAAAAAGCATCTGGACTGACTGGGTTTGGATTTGCGGAATACCCCTGTTGTTCGCCGCCACCAAAATCACTATATTGCAGCGGAGCGTACAGGATATCGAATCCTCCCCGGAATACAGTCTTCTGCTGAGACAGTGCCGGTGTATATGCAAATCCGATGCGGGGCGATATGTCTTTGTAGTACGTGTTGGCCCATGCCGTGTTGCAGTTGCAGTTTGTGCCGAAAACGAATGCGCCCGGCAGGTTGTTCGCAGCCGGGTCCGGTGTGGTGAAGCTGAAATTGGAAGTGTCGTTGTTCGCTTCCTTGCGGGGGAAGTCAACGGAGTATTGCACACCCAGGTTCAGCGTGAGCTGGCTTGAAACCTTCAAATTATCTTCAGCATAGAGAGCGAAGTACTCAGAATTCCAGCGGGGTGCGTGAAGCTGCACATTCTGAGATCCGCTATCCGTATCGCCCAGCAAGAATGATGCATAGCTGTTCCCGCTGATTTGCTGTGGGCCTCCGTTCGGTATATTTGTGGCTACATCTGTTTCGTTATGTAAAAAGGTTAGCTGCGGCGTGGTTTGATTGATGACGCTGAACTGCTGCTTTCGGAACTCTCCGCCGAATGTGAAACTATTCCTGCCTTTTTGCCAGTCGAGACCATCGTGGAAGATCAAGGCATTATCTACGTTGTCGCCATCTTCGCCACGTCCGAACTGGTTATTCAGGCCATATCCTTCAAACCCATCCCAGTGAATAATTGGAAAAGCATTGGAGATGACATTGCCGAGGCCCGCTTGTGCGGAATAATTTACCGGGGTAGAAGCAACCAGTGCAGAAGCAAAGTTTTTGCTGTTGGACCGGTTAAGACCTACCAGGAAATGATTTAGCAAATTTGCGCTGAAGGTATGGTCATAGCCGCCGCGTCCAAAATGCGTAGTGAAATCCTGCTGGTCTCCACCGGCATCAATAGGAAATGGCAGGACAGGCTGCCCTGTATAACGATTGTTTTCACGAACACTGTAGGACCCGAACACGCGATCATTCTGAGAAATTACATGATCGCCCCGCAGCGTTTCAGTTGTGTTGTTAATCGCATAACGGCCATTGAACGCGTAATTGTTGACTGGCCCGTATGTACCAGCTTGACCGGGGAGATTGGCGTGCGGGAAAAACGATGCCAGGCCTTGTGCCGAGGCACTGAGGCGATTTGCAGGAATAATGTTGTTAGGAAACGGTGTTCGGCAGTTGACATTACCGACTGTTCTGGCAGTCAACGGATCGAAGATCTGATTTTGAAGCACCAATTGTCCAGTGCAAGGGTTAACGGTTGTATTACTTACACCATTGCTGCTGGTAATAATTGCCGGGCCGCCGAGAATACCGGAGAAATCACCTACCCGCTCGGCATCAGTCGGTAATGTGGTGACAGGTGTTGCACCAAGTTTTTGCTGAAACTGCTCCCAGGAGAAGAAGAAGAAAGATTTATTCTTGCCGTCGTACAGGCCGGGGATGCGAATCGGGCCGCCAAACGTTCCGCCATAATCGTACTTCTTGTCTCCAGGCACGTTATATAACTCGCGGCATGCGCCGGTGTTATTTGCACCAACGCAGCTCTGTGCTTTGTACCCATTGTTTAACCAGTTATTCGCATCCAGAACATCATTTTTGAACAGCAGATATGCCGTTCCATGGTAGGAGCTCGTGCCCTGCTTGGTGGCGAAACTTTCAATGCCGCCACCGGTCCGGCCATACTCAGCCGAAGGTGTTGCCGTAGTTACTTTGAACTCCTGCAATGCTTCAACAGAAGGTGCCTCTTCGTCAAAAGAAGAACCATTTTCACTTCGCTGCTGACTTACACCATCCAGCAGCACCTCATTGCCGAAAGCCTGTCCCCCGCTGATCCTTGAAAAGAACAGCCCGTTACCATTGTTGCTACTGGTTCCCGGACCTGCTGTACCGGGGAGCAGAAAGACAAATGCTTCAGGCGAACGTAAGGCTCCGACGCCGCCCAGTGCCAAGGGAAGCTCGATGATCTGCTTGGCCTGGACTGTTCCGCTAATGTCAGAGGTCTCCGTCTGGAGTGCCGGAGCGCTCGCGTCCACGGTGACATCTGTCGATACCTCCCCCGCCTTCAATGTAATCGGCAACGCAGTTGTGCTGTTGATGGTCACCTGGGCACCATTGCTCACAGCGGTGGAAAAACCGGCTGCAACAGTGGTGACGTCATACCTGCCCAGGGGAACGTCGCCAAAACGGTAATCCCCGGCTGATGACGAAACCGTGGTGAAAATTTCCCCAGTTGCTTCATTTTTGGCAGTGATCTTGGCACCGGGAACGACAGCACCGCTTGGGTCGGTGACGCTGCCGGACAGGTTACCGAACGCCGACTGCGCATAGGCAGTATGGCTCACCACAAAAGAAGCCATGAGCAAGGCAGGCACGGCTATTCTTCGGAAGGTGCGTTTTGGCCTGGTACAGCCGTGCTCAGCTTGAATTTCAGTAAAACCTTCCTGCCCCTTGCCAACCATGTAGCTCTCCTGAAAAGACGTTCATTCGTGAGTACGTGGGCTCAAGGCTGGCTCATGTGCTATCCATCCAGGCCATCAATAATGTCCTGGGTTCTGAACCGAGATCTGAACCCTTTTACGAAACACCAAACCAAACGGCAGTTTGCTTGGTAGCCAAAATAGAGGGCAAGAGATAAGGCTGTCAAATCATCTCTAAATAGAAAATGCCTGGATGCGAAATGACCCCGGCGGGCTTACGCTTTCCGGTCCATACCTGCAACCACACCGCGCATGTAGGCGAAGCTGGCGATAACGCCGGGCATGGGGTCGTCCGGATGAACTTCATACTCCAGGTCGACAAAGCCGCCGTACCCGATTGCAAGCAGTGCGTCGAAAATGCCCCGCACATCCATCTTGCCGTCGCCCACAGCAACCTGGCTTTCCTTGTCGCTAAAGCTTGTCAGGTCTTTCATATGGACATTGAATAGTCTCGGCCCCGCAGCGTGGATGGCTTGCACCACATCGGTCCCCGCGCGAACGGTATGGCCTACATCGATACAGCAACCCATACGCGGGTCCATAGTCTTGACTATTCGCAGGACGTCAAGCGGTGAGTGCCACAATGTATCTTCCGGACCATGATTGTGGATGGCGATGCGGATGTCGTACTGCCTGGCAAACGCCTCAATGCGCGGCAGTGTCTCCGGGGTCGGGTCGCCGGCAACGATGACGCCGATACCGGCACGCTTGCAGTACTCGAACTTGGCGCGTATGTCTGCGTCTTCATTCTTGGCAAAGTAAATCGCGCCTGCAGCATGCAGGGTGATACCTGCGGCAGCATAATCCTTGAGAGCTTGCGCTTCCCCGTCAGGATCGGCCGGCAGGTGGTCTTTGATGTCCTTGACGTTCAACGCAAGCACATTCAATTGCTTCATGGAAGCAATCAATTGCGCCCGCGTCGAATTGCGAAGGGTGTAGCTCGCCAAGCCGAGACGAATCGGTATGACGGGCTTAGGCATCTGCGACAGGGTCCGCGCACTCAGAACGATAGTCAATGCCCCGCCGGCAACCAGAAAATTGCGACGGGAGAGGGTGTTCGTCATGCACATCTCCTGAGCTTTTACTTCAAAACTGAAACCGCAGTGAAATCTAAAGACCTGCTGCTACGTTCGCAAGAGAAGCGCCGGAACGCTAAACCTTCGGTGCCCAACCCTTTTCATATTCGCGCCCCCACGACTTCATGGCCTGGTTGTCGCCTTTAATTTTGCCGTCCGCAGTATCGAGAGCAAGCTCCCGATTGACCTCCCAGGCGATGTTTGAAAGCTGCAGCATGGTGACAGTGACGTTCCCTACGGCGATAGGCGCGTTCAGCTTTTCACCCTTGCGCACACCGGCGATAAAGTTGGCAAAGTGCGCGTCGGTCATGCTGTCACTACCGACCAAATCAGTGGACGAGGTCTGCGCTCCGGTCTTGAACTCCTTTGTCTTCACACCCTTCCAGTCATATACCTCATACCCGTCACGATCCACCAGCACCGATCCGGTAGTGCCCTGGATCACCGAGCCGCGATCACGGCCGTAATACTTCATGCCCTGGCAGCTCTTGCCCTCCCATGAGATGGACTGGTCGCCATAGCTGAAGTTGGTCACCAGCGTGTCGTAAAACTGCCAGTCATCCTGGTACTGGTAGCGTCCGCCGGACGCGGTCACGCGCTGCGGGTAATCCACGCCGAGTGCCCACCGGCATACATCCACCTCGTGGGTTCCATTGTTCAGCGACTCGCCTGTGCCGTAGTTGCGGAACCAGTGCCAGTTATACGGCTGAATGTTATCCGTATATGCCTGGCGCGGCACAGGCCCCTGCCACAAGTCCCAATCCAGTGTTGCCGGTACGGGCGCTTCCTTGCCGTGGCCGATGGACTTGCGCACATTGCTGTACCAGGCTTTCGCAAAGTAGGGCCGCCCGATCAGGCCATTATGGATTTTGTCGACAACTTCAATCGTGTGCGCCGACGAGCGTTGCTGCGTGCCCATTTGCACCAGCTTGCCATACTTTTTCTGCG
>CAXSFX010000170.1:0-7901 GCA_964236655.1 uncultured Acidobacteriaceae bacterium
GGAGGTAATGTAGCCAATCCCATCACGCCTGAAGTCGGCGCAAATGGTGCCTACTGCTCCGCGGGCGAGCAGAAGTGCTTCGCTCCCGAGGCGGCTGTCGTGAACTATGTCGAGCACGAGTTCAACACGCACAGCTACCTGTCGATCCGCAATGAATTTGTCGACGATATCAAGGGTCAGCGTACCGGCTATACGACCAAGTATTCAGAACACCTGCTCAGCTACGGTCGCTGGATCGGGTCTACGGTGCTCTTTCGGCCCGAGGTCCGGTTTGAGCACTCCTACAATGTTGCCGCGTATGACCTGGGCACAAAGCACACGCAGTTCGTAGTGGCCGGCGATGTTACCTACCACTTCTAAACGACAGAAAAACTGATAGAAAAGACAACGCATGCCCGACGTATTTGCTGTACTCGCAACATTCGCGCTAATTGCCGTTGCTTTCGCTTACACAGGCGCATGCAACCGGTTGAAGGGAGGGCGAAGCCGTGGTTGAAAATGTTCTTCTGCTCCTGCTGGCCCTTGCCTTGCTTGTCTATCTCACTTATGCCTTGCTGCGTCCGGAGAAGTTCTAGATGTCGCTGAATGGATGGTTGCAAATTGCCTTGTTCTTTGCCTGTGTAGCACTGCTGGCAAAACCCATGGGCACCTACCTGACACTGGTGTTCGCAGGCAAACGTACCTGGCTTGACCCGGTGCTGGTACCCTGCGAGCGCCTGCTGTACCGGGTTACCGGCGTGGACCCTGAAACGGAGATGCACTGGACCGGCTACCTGTTTGCGCTGCTGGTGTTTTCACTGGTGACGCTGCTGCTTACCTACGCGATTGAGCGTTTGCAGCACGCACTGCCGTTCAACCCGCAGCACCTCGCCGGCGTCGCACCCAACCTGGCCTGGAGCACGGCTGTTTCATTTACCACTAATACCAACTGGCAGGCGTACACGCCGGAAACCACGATGAGCTACCTGACGCAGATGCTCGGGCTGGCTACGCACAATTTCTGGTCAGCGGCCTCGGGGCTTGCGCTGGCGATTGCGTTCATTCGCGGCATTGCGCGGCGCGAGATGAAGACGCTCGGCAACTTCTGGGTTGACCTTACGCGCGCCACTTTCTGGGTGCTGCTGCCCATTTCGGCTGTCTTTGCCGTGGTGCTGGTTTCGCAGGGTGTGGTGCAGAACCTGCGCCCCTATGACACGGCGCACCTGCTGGAAGCGCAATCTGTAACCGCGACCGGTACAGACGGCAAGACCACGACTACCAAGGTTGACACGCAAACCATCGCGCAAGGCCCCGTAGCCTCGCAGGAAGCCATTAAAATGCTCGGTACCAACGGCGGCGGCTTCTTCAATGCCAACAGCGCGCACCCGTTTGAGAATCCCACGCCGCTTTCGAACTTCCTGCAACTGCTCTCCATCTTCCTGATCCCGGCCGGGCTTACCGTCACACTGGGGCAGATGCTGGGATCGCCGCGCCACGGCTGGGCAGTGTTCGGGGCCATGGCGATTTTGTGGTTCGCGGGTACGGTCACATGCTACTGGGCAGAGTCGCAGCCCAACACCCTGATGCACGGGGTTACACAGACGCAGTCGCTCGCGCAATCCGGCGGCAACATGGAGGGGAAAGAGGTCAGGTTCGGTATTGCCAACTCTGCCCTGTTCGCCACGGTAACTACCGATGCAAGCTGCGGCGCGGTGAATGCCATGCACGACTCGTTTATGCCGCTCGGCGGCATGGTGCCGATGATCAATATCCTGCTGGGTGAGGTAATTTTCGGCGGCGTCGGCGCGGGCTTGTACGGCATGCTTGTGTTCGTCATCCTGGCAGTGTTTATTGCGGGTCTGATGGTCGGACGCACGCCGGAGTACATGGGCAAAAAGATCGAGGCCTATGACGTGCAGCTCGCCATGCTGTACCTGCTTATCTTCCCGCTTGTCATCCTGGGCTTCTCTGCCTATACCCTTTTGTCGCCGTCATTTGGTTTGTCGGCGCTTACCAACCATGGCCCGCATGGCTTGTCTGAAATCCTGTACGCCTATACCTCAGCTACAGGAAACAACGGTTCAGCTTTTGCAGGCTTGAGCGCGAACACGGATTGGTACAACTCTACCCTTGGCATTGCCATGTTTGTGGGTCGCTTCCTCATGCTTATACCCATGCTGGCCATTGCAGGTAACCTGGCGAGCAAGAGAACCGTACCCGCTTCTGCGGGCACCTTCCCGGTCACGACGCCTCTGTTCACCATCCTGCTTACCGGCGTCATCATCATTGTGGGCGCGCTTACCTTCTTCCCCGCGCTCTCGCTCGGTCCCATTCTTGAGCACCTTACCCTGCGCGCCGGCCAAACGTTTTAATCGCCTTAGAACACAAGAAAGCAACCATGCCCAGCAACTCCAACACGAAACGCCGCTCCCTATTTGACGGTGCCATTCTCCGGCGGGCCGGCATCGATGCGTTACGCAAGCTCAATCCGCGCACCATGGCCAAGAACCCGGTCATGTTTGTTGTTGAGGTCGGCAGCGTGCTCACCAGCGTCCTGCTCATCAGCAACCAGATCCACCATCGCGGCGACTTCGGTTTCAATCTCCAGATCACGCTGTGGTTGTGGTTTACGATTCTGTTCGCCAACTTTGCCGAAGCCATGGCTGAGGGTCGAGGCAAGGCGCAGGCTGATGCGCTGCGGCTTGCAAAGTCTGAGACCACTGCTCAGCGCATTACTCGTGACGGCACGGAAGAGGCTGTTCCAAGCTCGCTGCTGCGTGTCGATGACGTGGTTCGAGTCGTAGCAGGTGCCATGATTCCCGGTGACGGCGAAGTCACCGAAGGCGTCGCTTCGGTGGACGAGTCGGCCATTACGGGCGAGTCCGCCCCGGTGATCCGTGAAGCCGGCGGCGACCGCTCGGCTGTCACCGGCGGCACGCGTGTGCTGTCTGACGTGCTGCTGATCCGCATCACTTCAAACCCGGGTGAGACCTTTCTGGACCGCATGATCGCGCTGGTTGAAGGTGCCGAGCGGCAAAAGACGCCGAACGAAATCGCGCTGAACATCCTGCTTGCCGGCTTGACTATTATTTTTCTGCTTGCGGTGGTCACGCTACAGCCGTTCGCGGTCTACTCGCATGCGCCGCAGACAGTTTTTATCCTGGTCGCGCTGCTGGTCTGCCTGATTCCGACCACTATCGGAGGGCTACTTTCGGCCATTGGAATCGCCGGTATGGACCGTCTCGTCCAGCACAATGTGCTGGCTACGTCAGGCCGCGCGGTCGAGGCAGCGGGTGACGTCAACACGTTGCTGCTCGACAAGACCGGCACGATCACCATCGGCAACCGCCAGGCTTCAAACTTCGTGCCTGCACCGGGCGTGGAGCCCCAGCAGCTTGCCGATGCTGCCCAGCTATCTTCGCTTTCTGACGAAACTCCCGAAGGCCGTTCTATCGTCGTGCTTGCCAAGGAGCAGTACGGATTGCGCGGACGAGAGCTTGCCACGCTGCACGCGGACTTTGTTCCTTTTTCTGCCACCACCCGCATGTCGGGGATCGACCTTGAAGGTCGCTCTATTCGCAAGGGCGCGGTCGATGCTATCTCAGGCTACCTGCAAAGCCACGGCACCCAACTGCCGGTGCAGGTGCGTGCTTCGGTTGAAGAGATCGCACGCTCCGGCGGTACCCCGCTGGTAGTTGCTGAAAACGGTCGCGCGCTTGGTGTCATCCACCTTAAGGATGTAGTGAAAGGCGGCATGCGCGAGCGTTTCGACCAACTGCGCGCCATGGGCATCCGTACTGTAATGATCACAGGGGACAACCCGCTGACTGCGGCTGCGATTGCGCGTGAGGCGGGTGTCGATGACTTCCTGGCCGAAGCCAAGCCTAAAGACAAGATGGACCTGATCAAGCGTGAGCAGGCTGAGGGCAAGCTGGTGGCTATGACCGGCGACGGCACCAATGATGCCCCGGCACTCGCCCAGGCGGATGTGGGTGTCGCCATGAACTCCGGCACGCAGGCGGCCAAGGAAGCCGGCAACATGGTTGACCTTGACTCAAACCCAACCAAGCTGATCGAGATCGTTGCCATCGGCAAGCAGTTGCTTATGACCCGCGGTGCGCTTACCACCTTCTCTATCTCGAATGACGTGGCGAAATACTTTGCGATTATTCCAGCCATGTTCGCGGGCGTGTTTCCGGTGCTCAATGCGCTCAATATCATGCACCTGCACAGCGCGCACTCGGCTATTCTGTCCGCCATCATCTTCAACGCACTTATTATCGTGGCTTTAATCCCGTTGGCCTTGCGCGGCGTGGCCTATCGCCCGCTTTCGGCAGCCGCCCTGCTGCAACGCAACCTGCTGGTGTATGGACTCGGCGGCATTATCGTGCCGTTTATCGGAATCAAGCTCATTGACCTGCTGCTTACCGCGTCCGGGCTGGCCTGAACCACATCGGCCTGAAAGGTACCACCATGGCACTTAGAAAGCTTTTCATCACCTCCGTGCTCTACACCGTTGTGACAGCTCTTATTCTCGGCATCGGCTATCCCCTGCTGATCACCGGCATCGCTCACCTGCTGTTCCCGCGGCAAGCCGACGGAGAACTGGTGAATCGCAACGGCCAGCTTGCCGGCTCGCAGCTTATCGGTCAGCCTTTTACCGGGCCGGGCTTTTTTCATAGCCGTCCATCGGCTGCCGGTACCGGCTACGATGCTTCCTCCTCGTCCGGCTCCAATCTGGGTCCCTCAAGCAAAGCCCTGGCGGATCGAGTTGCTGCCGGCGTGAAAGCAGAACAGCAGGATTCCAGCCCGGTACCGATTGATCTCGTTACCGCCTCTGCTTCAGGCCTGGACCCGGATATTTCCATTGCTGCCGCGCTTTACCAGATTCCGCGTGTAGCCGCTGAGCGCAAGCTACCCGCTGCACAGGTTCGCGCACTTGTTGATGGACACATCACTCCACGTCAGTTTGGTCTCTTGGGTGAGCCGCGCGTAAATGTGCTGGCGCTCAATCTTGCTCTAACCGATGTGAAGCCATAATCGGGTCTGTCGGTTTAGAAAACTGACTTGCAAGCCTCGTTACTATTGGTGCCTTAAAGGTTGAGTACCGGCTCGGTTCTGCGTACAGTAGTTTTCGTGCCGGTCCGGCGATATTCACTATATGAGGGCACTGCGGAAATGAAATTATCCCTGGTAGTTGCGTCAGTGGAACGTACTATCGAGCTGCAACATTTGCTCGGAGCGTTCTCGGCGCAGACTTTCCGGGATTTTGAAGTTATCGTCGTCGATCAGAACGCGGACGACCGACTTCTGCCGATCGTGGCTCACTACAGCTCATGCTTTCAGGTACGCCATATCCGCTCGGCAGCGCGCAACTGTTCGCACGCACGCAATCTCGGGCTTGAGGCGGCTACCGGCGAGATCGTCGGATTTCCCGATGATGACTGCATATACCAGGAAGACACCATGGCGCGCGTAATGCATGCCTTTTCGACACATTCAAAATTAACGGTTTTATCCGGCAATGCCGTATCGCCGGTCGGCCGACTGATCAATGGACGTTGGAGTGCGGAGTCTTGCCCAATCGATGAGAAAACTGTATGGACTACGGTGATGGGCTTTACCTTCTGGATGCGAACGGATGCGGCCCGCGAGGTCGGCGGCTTTGACACGGCAATCGGGCCGGGAACGCGCTGGGGATCGAGCGAAGAACCGGACCTGGTGCTGCGTCTGCTCGCCAAAGGCTATTACGGCTACTACGATGCGTCGATTGGAGTACTGCACCCGGATAAAACGCTGTCGGCTCAGGCTGTTGCACGAGCCTTCCTGTACGGCGCGGGCATGGGTCGTGTACTGCGCAAGCACTCACTTAAGCTCAGCATCAGCCTGCCCTACTTCATCCGTCCTATCGGAGGAGTCATTGTGAGCTTGCTACGTGCGCGGCTGCTGCACGCACACTACTACTGGAGCACATTTTGGGGTCGCCTTGCCGGGTACGTGGCTGCCCCCGCACGATAGATAACTCTGAACAGTTCTTCCCTTGGATAGATGGCACCATAATTGAGACTTGTGACGTGGAGCTTTTCGACGAACTTTTTCAATCCATGTCTACGTTTACATTTAGGAAAAGACGCCCTAACTTGGTCGATCCGCTCCTTGCGGCACCGGCAGAAACCTGCCGACCATCGTACGCAGCTGCGCACGCTCGGTGTGGGTAAGCGAACGCCATACTGTTAACACCAGCAGTAGCGTTCCGACTAAGGAAACAACCGGTACCAGCACCGTACCCTGTACCAGGGCCGCGGCAAACAATGTGCCGGCAGCGCTGAGCAACGGCAGCAGTGCGCCGACTGCCACCTGTCGTACAGGGTGGTACAGGCGCTGTGCCAGGTACATACGGACAATCAGGTCAATAAGGCAGCGCAGAGTCCAGGCAACTGCCGCACCTTCTATGCCGGTAGTCCGCACCAGGATCACTAAAACCGGGATGTATAGAAAAATTTCAAGGATGGAGAACTTGGCATTGACGCTTGCCTTGCCGATGCCATCGAGCAGCCCGGCCACTACACTGTCCACGCTGTTGAGGAGAATGCCGACGCCAAGCCAGCGCAGTACTACCGTGGCATGCACGGCAAAGTCAGCCCCAAGCCACAGGTTAAGCACCCAGTGGCTGAGCACGACGCAAAGCAGGCAAGGCAGAAACAGGGCCGCAGTCACAGTGACCAGGCTTCGGCGGAACAGTGACTGCGTGTTGCCGGGGTCTGAGCGGTATGAAGCAGCCATAGCCGGGTAGGCCGTGCTCATGATCGCAACCGGAATAATTGAGAAGCGAAGCACCAAATCAAGCGGCGTGGAATAGTAGCCGGTGGCGGCTGCTGACAGAACAGATGCGATGATGAACCGATCTACATAAGTCAGGATAGGCCAGGTAACGTTAGAGGCAGTCATCCAGCCGCCCATGCGCAGCACCGGCGGCAGCTGCTTCAGCTCGACACGCGCCGTCTTGAGCTCCGGCATGACTCGTATGCAGATACGCCAGTAGGCGATCGTCATCACGATGCGGCACACCACCAGCACGGCAAGCACGGCGACCAGACTGTTAAAGACGAGAAGGATCGCCAGGGGGCCAATGTAGTACATGGCCATAATAGGGATATTGACTAGATTCGCGGAGCGGAACTCCTGATAGGCGGCGATAACGCCCCAGAGCGCAGAGTTTAAAATAACCAGCGGCGCTGCAAGGCACAGGACATAGAGCGAGTTCTCAACCTCGTGCTCCAGGTTTGCCGGGATGTGCAGCCCCTTGGTAACCCATAGATGCGCGAGTGCCGCCATGGTGAGTCCACCGATGCAGCCAAGAACCGTCAGCGCCATGATGCCGGTACGCGCCAGCGTCGCGGCTTCGGTAGTGCGGTGTTCCGCTAACAACTCAGACACGGTGCGGGTCAGCGAACGACCGATACCAAAGTCAAAAATACTAAAAATACCGACCAGGCTAAGCGCAATGGTAAATACACCCCAGCGGCTGGGACCCAGATCGCGCACCAGGTAGGGCGTGGTCAGTACCGCCACCAGCAACGGTCCGGCCCGACCGACCAGGTTCCACATGGCACTTTTCGCTACAGTCCGTATACTGCTGCGCGAACGGACAGCCTCCGCCTGCGCTTCGGTCACAGGTGTATTCCCCAATATGCTCATGCTTCCCTTCAACGGCAAAGCGTCGGGCAACTTTAGCCCTTGTTAAAACAAATGGTCACAAACCCTGTAACATTCCTACCTTCGCACCTTCTGGTTACTCTTGCAAAAAAACTTACACAGTAGTAGCCACTTTTTTCCTTATGAGTGGGAAGATTGTCTAGCGACAGCAGGAGCAAGCTGGATCTCTTCCATGCCGTCGCGTGCTGAACTGTATATGGAAGGAA
>CAXSFX010000171.1:0-7853 GCA_964236655.1 uncultured Acidobacteriaceae bacterium
GCCGAAAAACTCGCTGTCGATGACGCTGATTGCCCCACCTCCGCCGGTGCCGCCGGTGCCGGTCCCGGTGGAACGCGTGCAGCGCGCTGTGCGGACAATGCCGGAGCCGATGCCGGATATGGAAGCGCCGACGCGCATCCCGAAGCAGATTTCGCTGGCGGAAAGCACTCCGCCATCGGTGCCCGGTGAGGTGCCGACCGGTCTAGGCGCAAATGCTCCGGGTGCGCTCGGCGATCTGTTCAGCGGTCTCGGGAATGGGCAGCCGGTTGTAGGGCATCCTGAGACGCCTCGAAAGATTGCAGTTTCGCAAGGCGTACTGGCCGGCAATCTGCTGGTGAAACCTGAACCGGCGTACCCCGCCATTGCGAAGGCGGCGCGCGTCCAGGGCACGGTGACGCTTGCCGCTACCATCTCGAAAACCGGCACCATCGAGAACCTCACCGTTGTGAGCGGCCCGGCGATGCTGGCCCAGGCTGCGGTTGAGGCGGTTCGCCGGTGGCGCTACCGGCCTTACCTGCTGAACGGGGAGCCGGTAGAGGTGCAGACCGAAGTTACGGTCAGCTTTACGCTGGGCAACTGATGGCTGCCGGAGAGAGACTTGTTTGCTGCCGGAGAGCGGGGAGTTCGCTGACAGTCGGCGCACCTGCCGCGTACAATTGGGCAGCGTCCAGCTCTGCGGCGGCCCAGGCTGCCCCAAGGCCGGGCTGCCCGAGACCCTTATTGATGACCCGTGCTGCCGCTACGAAATACACCCTGCTTGGAAACGCTTTACTTGGAAGTTTGACACGTTCCTCCCAGGCTGCCCTGCTCGCCGTGGCTACCCTTGCTCTTGCCGCTGTACCGGCTTTATCGCAGACCGCGCCGTCGGCTCCGTCTACTGTTCAGCCTGCCGGTCCATCCAGCAAGAACGCCGAGGCGGCAGCGCCGCAAAGTCCTTACCACGGTGACGTGGTTGAAGACATTATCGCGCGCGTGAACGACCAGGTCATCAGCTCGTCTGACTTTCTGCGGGCTTCGCAAGAGCTGGAGGCGCAAGGCAAGGAGCATAATCTCCCTCCCGCTGCCATTGACGAGCAGAAGAAGCAGCTGCTGCGCGACCTTATCGACAACCAGCTGCTGCTGTCGCGCGGCAAACAGCTTGGCATTACGGGCGAGACGGAGACCATTCGCCAGCTGGACGAACTGCGCAAGCAGAACAATCTTGACTCGCTTGAAGCGCTGGAAAAGGCCGCCGAGCAGCAGGGTGTGTCGTTTGCCGACTTCAAGGCCAGTATTCAGAATCGCGTGATCACTTCGCAGGTCATCCGCGATGAAGTGGGCCGGCGCATCAGCATCACCACCGGGGAAGAGCAGCAGTTTTATAACGACCATAAAGACCAGTTCACAACGCCCGAGTCTGTGAAACTGTCGGAAATCCTGGTACCGACCGCCGACCCTGATAATGCGGAGCAGGTAGCCACGGCGCAGACCAAGGCCGACGCGCTGGAAGCGGAGCTGAAGGGCGGCAAGGCGTTTGCCGATGTTGCCAAGGCAAGCTCCGGTAACTCAACCGCGGCACAGGGCGGGGTGCTGGGAGACTACAAGCGCGGGCAGCTGGCGTCGGTGCTTGAGGATGCCGTGTTTCCGCTCCCCCAGGGGCAATACACCGCACCTATCCGTACCAAGCAGGGATTTGTGATCCTGAAGGTGGATGGGCACATGGCGGCAGGGTTGCAGCCGTTTGAAGCGGTCAAGCCGCAGGTTGAGGACGCGCTCGGCGGGCAGAAGATCAACCCGGCGCTGCGTGCGTACCTGAGCCGCCTGCGCGAAGAAGCATTTATCTCGATCAAGCCGGGGTTTGTAGACACTGCCGCGACTTCGGATGAGTTCCGCCCGATCTTCAGCGCATATACGCCTCCGCAGCCCAAGAAAAAGAAGGCTGCCGTGTCACGGACACGCTTTAGCGGCAGCGCGCGTACCCGCAATACGCCCAGTCTTGGGGCAAAGGCGAGCAAGCCGGAACCGGCTGCTGCTGCCCCTGCCCCGCCGACCGGTGTGCCGTCGCTGGCGGATGTACCGGGCGGCGGTGGTGCAAACACGGCTGCGGTAGCACCGGCAACGACGCCGGTTGCCCCTGCTGCTCCGGCGCCAAAGGATATTGCAAGGGTGCAAAAGCCGGGCAAGCGCGAGAAGGTGCGCTTTGGCCAGGCTCCGCGCCAGAGCCTGCCCTCGGCTGAGACGCAGACCCAGGATGCCGGGGCGACTGCCGCCGGCGGCAATGCTTCCAATGTAGAAACCGCGGCTAACGTGCCGCAGACTGGACCACAAGCTATTCAGAGCGGCGGTGGTGCCGTGCCGGGCAACATTCACTTCTCGAACGGCGAGAGCGCGACCGAGGACCAGGCTGAGGCTAAAAAGGTTAAAACTCGCTACTCGCAGCAGGCAGCAAAGGTAAAAGCAGCCAAAATCGAGAAGAAGGCGAATGCCAAGGCCGAGCCTTTCCCGGTGGCCCCGGCAGACAGCCAGGAGGTTGCCGATAAGCAGACGCAGGCAGCACCGCTTGGGCTGGCCGGAGATACTTCAAAGAAGGTACCGAAGCCGAAGCCGACTGAAAAGACGCGCTACTCTGACGAGGCGGGTAAGGACAAGACCGCGCAGCCTGCGGAGCCGACAGCCGACCCGAATGTACCGCCGAGCCCGGCAGCGCCTGTAGCGTCGCAGCCTTTTGGGCAGCCTGCTCCGCAAGCCCCGACGGATGACGCGCCCCCACCGGCACAAAGTGCGCCTGCCCCCAGTGCCGACCCGCTGGTGGGTAACCCTCCGGCGGCAACACAGCCTCAATAGGTGCCTTCGATGAAGAAGATCTTCGTGGAAGAGTTGGTGCGTCTTGAAAACCAGGGTATTGAGACGACTTTTGTAGCCGCTAACCGCCAGGTTCGTACCAAGACTGATGGCTCAAGCTACTTGTCGATGGCACTGGGCGACCGTACCGGGCAGCTTGAAGCCCGGATGTGGGAGGCTCGTGACGCGGGCGAGTTTCAGTCCGGTGACGTGGTATGGATCAAGGGCACGGTCTGCCGCTATCAGGACAAGTTGCAGGTCAAGGTCGACCAGGTTCGCCGTGCTGCGCCCGGCGAGTACGACCTGAGCGATTGTGTTCCGAAAACAGCCTATGACGTGGATCATCTCTGGGCGCGTCTACAGAGCTGTATCGCAGGTTTTACCGACCCGCACCTGCGTGCCTTGCTTGAGCTGTTCTTGGCTGATCCGGCGATTGCGGGGCCGTTGCGCGAGGCACCTGCCGCGAAAATTCTGCACCACGCCTGGATCGGGGGCTTGCTGGAGCACATCGTTTCACTGCTTGAACTATGTGAACGCGTAGCCCGGCACTACCCTGAAGTACACCGCGACCTGCTCCTTGCCGGGGCCATGCTGCACGACATCGGAAAGCTGCACGAGCTGCGCTGGGGTACCAGCTTTTCCTACACGACAGAGGGCCAGCTGCTGGGTCATATCTCGATCGGCGCGAACATGGTGGACGAGAAGATTGCGCTCCTGCCGGAGTTCCCGCCGCGTTTGCGCACTTTGCTGCTTCATATCATTCTGTCGCACCACGGACGGCTTGAGTTCGGCTCCCCCAAGTTGCCCATGACCGCCGAGGCTATCCTGTTTCACTATCTGGATGACATGGAAGCCAAGATGCAGATGCTGCGGACCGAGTTTGCGAAGGCTGCCGCGAGCGGTGCCGCACCCGATGCGCCGACCGAGTGGATTCGGTCGATGGAGCGCCCGCTGCTTGATACGCGGGCGTACCTTGCCGGGGCTGATACATAGAAAGTCATGAGCATTTGCGGCTTTCATAGCGGCTGCTGTTATAGGCATATGCAGGAAAAGGATTACCGTGGCTCACCGAGGACGGCAAGTCATGCTGAGTGTTGTTATTGCGAGTTCGTTCGCGGCGGCTAGCCGTGCTGAGCAGAATTCCAAGCCTCGTACCGAGAAGAACTGGGATCAGGTGTGCCGGAAGGTACAAGCTGAATCCTTCACGCCCGTTGAGCTGCCCGGCCCATTGGCTCCGGATCAGCTATTAAAATGCGATGAGCAGGATCTGTACTACGGCTTCGGCAAACAACCGGACTACTCGGCAGCTCGCCAGTGCGGCTTGTACCAACGGGCACATCCGCAGACTGCTGAAGGCAATATGTTTTACGGGCCGGGTGTGCTCACCATGCTTTACGCAAATGGGAAGGGCATTCCTCAGAATTACAGCCTTGCGATACGTTTCGCGTGTGAGCAGGCCTGGGCATCGGATGCAGAAATGGAATACCGCCTGGGACACCTGGAGCACTTGCAGGCTACGCATGCGCACAACGCGACTTTTGACCTTTGTGATGACACTACCAGCGGCCTGAGCCAAGGCGCTTGCGCAAATATCGCGGTACGGAACCGGGATGCAGCACGTGCTCCAAAGATCGCAGCTGCCGTAGCCGGGCTTTCCCAACATGCGCAGTGTCTTTTTCCTGCTCTCCAGGCTACCGAGGCGGCCTTTGAGGAGGCTCGGGTACAGAACGAAGTCGATCTTTCAGGAACCGGGCGGGCGGCTTTCGAACTGGAGGAAGAAGCTCGATTGCGCGACCAGTTCCTCATTAACCTGCAGAAATTTGGACATAGCGATATCCCCGCTGCTTCCGAGACCCAGCTTACCGATTTAAATCTAAAGCTCAATGCTGTTTACGAGACAATCGAGCGCTCGCCGGTGAGCGACTGGCAAGATGAGACTGTCAAGCCTGAAAGCATTCGCAAAACAGAACAGGCATGGGTATTGCTTGCGGATACCTGGATCTCATTTGCGCGGGTAGCCTATCCAAACTTATCTGCAACACGCATCCGGGCTCAACTTGTCCGGTTGAGAATGCATCAGCTGCAATCCTCCTTTAACCGGGTTGAGTAAAACTGGTATGGCAACATACCAGCTGCTTCGTAGAAGGACTTTTCAGGACATTTTCATAACAAGGGCTAACGGTATGCTGGGGCTACTTCTTGCGGCTTCCTTGACGGTTCATCATCCGACGGCAACACGTGTCGAGACGAGCATCCGTCAACACGGAGCTGCCGCGACTATTGCCAGGCTTTGGGGAAAGGGTGGCTGGCCCTCCCAGTGGGACTGGGTCATAGACCGCATGGGCGACGGCAACGCAGGATGGATTGCGCTGGCTCCAAAGTTGGCTCCCGGCTCCGATGCAGGCAGTTCTGAGGATCTCGGTATCGCGCTGGCCTTTGCACTGCCGAAAAATCCGCGAGCCGTGCTTGCTGCTCTTGATTTGGGGAATGGCATCGTTTTAGGTGCCGACCGCGTGTGCGGCGCGCCATTTATCGAGGACACGGTGAAAGATATTCCTGCGTACAGGCGTCGGGCTATCCGCGCGGTAAAGGCGGTTTCAAATCCACATTTGAAGATGGCAAAAACAGCTTGCCTTACGGCTCTACGAGCACCTTAAAAATCACCTTAAAATCAGCGTTTCGGCCTCTTGGCGTTTCGGCAGCTCTGCATTTCTGCAGGATGTAAGCATTTACTAGATTGACTTTACTCAAGATGCGCTGCTTTCGTCGGCCCTGCTGCCGAGCTTCTTCGTGCGCCTCGATTGAGCTTTCTCAGTGCCGGCGTACTGAGCAGCAACACTTGCCCGGTGCTCGGCTACCAGTTTGTCTTGAGCAGCTTTCGGCAGTGCCAGCAACGCCTGGACACGTGCCGGCAGCCGATCCAAAACCCCGGCATGCGCCTGCCTCAGTAGCAGCTCTGTCTGCGCCCGGCTTGCTCCGCGCCATTGCCGCAATGCTATCCAATGAGCCCGCGCAAAGTATGGAGCGGGCATGAACAGATCGCTTTCCAGAAGCTCCGCGCAGCGCTCCGGCCCGGCGTAGAACGAGAGCACCGGCGCGGGTTTGTCGGGCTTCCGCTCATTCAGATTGTCCAGGTTTACGAGCGCGAACATCTTGCCGCCGATCGCCTTGTCGCCGGTCCAATACACCAGGTTGGCACCCCACTGCATCGTCTCCTCAACGTGCGGCAGGCGCAGCAGAAACGCGCGTGTTTGTTCAGCATCCATGATCCAGTATGTCCGCCGCGTCGGCTGCCCTGCAACGTGCGTCCGTGCGCAGTTACAATCGAAATTGACATGTTACGTTTTGCAACAGCAGGGGAGTCGCACGGGGAGAGCCTGGTCGCGCTGGTATCGGGCATGCCGGCCGGGGTGCCGGTAGCGGCGGAGTTTATTAACCGCGAACTATGGCGGCGGCAGCAAGGCTATGGCCGCGGCGGACGCATGCGCATTGAGCAGGATACGGCGCACATCCTGTCCGGCATTCGCCACGGCTGCACTATCGGCTCGCCCATTTCCATGCTGGTCGCCAATCGTGACTGGGAAAACTGGCGCGACATTCTGCCGGTGGAGGCAGGCGACCCGGCCAGGCACAAGGCTGTAGCTTCGCCCCGGCCCGGGCATGCCGACCTTGCGGGCTCGCTCAAGTATGACTTTCCGGATGCGCGGTATGTGCTGGAACGTGCCTCGGCGCGCGAGTCCACGGCGCGCGTGGCTGCCGGTGCGATTGCAAAGGCGCTGCTTGGGGAGCTTGGCATTGCCGTGTTGTCGCATGTGGTGCGGGTAGGCCGCGCGGAGCTTGCGCGTGACGCGCAGTGGGCTGAAATTGCCGCGCTTGCCGGTAAGGAAGAAGTCGTGCTGGGCTGTGTCGATATGGAATCGGAAGCGGCAATGAAGGCTGAAGTGGACCTGGCGCTGCGTACGGGCGACTCCATCGGCGGCGTGTTTGAAGTGGTGGTTCATGGAGCCCCGGCAGGTATCGGCACGTATGCCAACTGGGATGAGCGGCTGGACGGTTTGCTGGCGCAGGCAGTGATGAGCCTGCAGGCGGTGAAGGCAGTGGAGCTGGGCCGGGGCGTGACGGCGGCGGAGTCGCTGGGGTCCCAGGTGCACGATGCAATCGGCTATGCAGGCCTTGATACCGGTGTAGCAAAGCACACTCGCTTTACACGCGAACGCAACAATGCCGGAGGGATTGAGGGCGGCATTTCGAACGGCGAAGACATCGTGGTGCGCGGCTATCTCAAGCCTATTTCGACGCTGCGTCGTCCGCTGCAATCGGTAACCTACGCGGGTCGTGAAGACACCAAGGCGGCCTATGAGCGGTCGGATGTGTGCGTGGTACCCGCTGCCGGTGTAGCAGCCGAAGCCATGGTGGCGCTGGCCTTTGCGCGGCTGCTGCTGGAGAAGTTCGGCGGCGACAGCCTGCGCGAAACAAAACGCAACTATGACGGGTACATTCAGCAGATCGGTGCGTACTGATTTGTTTTTGTTCGTTGAAAGATCCGAGTTAGTCAAAACATGATTCGAGAAATTATCAAGTATCCCGACCCGGTGCTGCAGCGCGCTGCGGAGCCTGTCACTATCTTTGATGATGAGCTGCAAACCCTGGTCGATGACATGTTCGAGTCGATGTACGCGGCCAAGGGCATCGGCCTGGCTGCGCCGCAGATCGGTGTGTCCAAGCAGATTACGACCATCGACCTGAGTTTTGAAAAGAACCCGGAAGAGAAGCTGGTGCTCATCAATCCTGAAATCATCTTCCGCGAGGGCAGGCAGTACGAGGATGAAGGCTGCCTGTCGCTGCCGGAGATTCGGGAAAAAGTGTCGCGCTCGGCGCATGTCCGCATCCGCGCACAGAATGCCAAAGGCGAGTGGTTTGAGATGGACGGCGAGGAGCTGCTGGCGCGCGCGTTTCAGCACGAGATCGACCACCTGCACGGCATACTGTTTTTTGCGCGGGTTTCCATGCTGAAGCGCGACCTGATCCTGCGG
>CAXSFX010000172.1:0-7807 GCA_964236655.1 uncultured Acidobacteriaceae bacterium
GGAGTTGCCACGCAGCAGCCCATTCCCACTCTGCCAAAACTTGAAATGCTAGCCGGTAATGAAATGCCACCCTTCCCATCTGAGCTGCTCAGTTCGCCCCGCATGCGGGAGCTGCTAAGCCAATGGCGCAGCGAGTACGACTTCATTGTGCTGGATTCCCCTCCGGTACTGCCTGTAACGGATGCTGTGTTGTTGGCGCAGCATAGCGATGTAACACTGCTGCTTGCCCGACACAGGCAGACTCCGCGCCAGGCCTTGCGCCGGGGCATTGACACTTTACAAAGGCAATCCTCGCCCCATGCTTCCATTGGCATCGTGCTGAACGATGTAGCTCGCGGCTCGGCTGAGTTTCATGAGTATTTCGGGTATGGAGGAGGCGTCCATGCCGGTTTTCAATCGTAAGCAAATTCTCCGTTTAGTGTTGTTTCTAGTGGCTATCACCCATGTTGTCGGGGGCCAACAGTTGCTGCCAAAGCCCGGTGAAAGTCTCTTGATCGGATCTGGAGACCTGCTTTCAGTGCATGTATTCCGTGAGAGTGATCTTGACGTCAAGGTTCGCGTCAAGGATGCCGGTACCGCGACGCTGCCGTTAATTGGCACAATTCAAGTAGCGGGCATGGCTGCCCCCGACGCCGCCGAACTAATTGCGCGTCGTTACAGCGAAGGCGGCTACCTCAACCATCCGCAGGTTTCCCTGCTGATTGAGGAATCTGCGACACGGCAGGTCGCCGTACTGGGCGAGGTGGCACGGCCGGGCACGGTGCCGCTCAACAGCCCTCGCAGCCTGTTGGACATACTGGCCGAATCTGGTGGAATGCTGAAAACAGCCGACCGTCGTGTCACAATCCGCCATCCAAATGCGCCCCCCGCTACTGTGCTGATCGGCAATGATGCCGCCGGACAGTTGGCATCGGCAAACCTGATGGTGGCACCTGGGGATACAGTGCTGGTGCCGCGCGCAGGCACCGTGTATGTTCTTGGCGACGTAGCCCGGCCGGGCGGATATCTGATGCAGGATGATGCACGGCTGTCGCTGCTACAGGCGATTGCACTGGCCGCCGGCACCACCAAGACTGCTGCTGAAGGCGATGCCCGGCTCATCCGCAAGGTAAATGGGGTAACTACTGAGCAACCGCTCCAGCTCAAGGCCATGGAGCGGGGCAAGATTCCCGACCTCGCGCTTCAAAACGGTGACATTGTCTACATCCCGTTTTCATTCGGGCGCAACCTTGCGCTGGGGGCATCCACTATCGCCGCCTCAGCTACATCGGCGATCGTCTACGCGGCTCCGTGATCTCCATGAGGAAAACACTTAGTCGTATCCACCTCCGAGAAATCGCAATTGTACTTGCGCTCATGTTCTTCGGTGTTGCCGGTTCTATTCCGGGTGTCGCGCCAAACCAGGCGAACGAGATGACCGGTGCAGCTGCCACCGGCATGCAGGTAGTGGTGGGGCTGGGCTCGCAGGCGCTCGTGAATGGAATTCTGGTGCTGCTCTTGTTTCGCGGGCGAAAACTGCTGCTGCAACAAAGAGCCGCGTTGGTATGGCCGTGCATGCTTGCACTTTGGGCTATAACATCCATCGGGTGGTCACAGGATCCACTGCTGACAGCCCGGCACGCGCTACCGTTTGCGGTGGCAGCCGGGTTCGGCTGCTATCTGGCTTTACGCTTTTCACAGCAGCGGCTGTTGCTTCTTCTTCAGATCACCTTTGTGTTGCTTGCCTGCTGGTCTGCTGTTCTTGCCATCGGTTTTCCTGCTGTCGGGCTTGACGCATCCACTGGACACACCGGGGACTGGCAAGGTGTGTTTACCCAAAAGAATGCTTGTGGACGAGCCATGGTGTTCGCTGTGGCAGCGGTACTTGCCGGCGGACGGATAACGCTGGCACGCTGCGTGACATTGGTGCTATTTACGGCAGAGCTGGCACTGAGCGGTTCACGGGGCGCATGGGTGCTTGGTGCCTTGATTGCCGCTGCCATCGTGTTGTTCCGTATCAGCTGTAGATTTGATCGTGCATCACGCACCGCACTGCTTAGCCTGTTTGCCAGTGCTGCTATCTGTGTAACTGCGATTGGCACCCTGGAATTTTCAACTCTTGCTCCGCTGCTCGGCAGAGACGCCACGCTGACCGGACGCACTGCTATTTGGCACGAGGTATGGCTTTCCATTCTCCGGCATCCCGCGCTTGGCTACGGTTTTTCGGCGTTTTGGCGAGGCATGCAGGGGGCGTCCTGGGACGTGATTGTGGCGCTGCACTTCGTGTTGTTCCATGCTCACAACGGCTTTCTTGAAATCTGGCTGGAACTTGGCGCAGCCGGTTTGCTGCTGTTCGCCGCCGGTTTCGTGCGTGGTTTACTGCTGCTGGGTCCGGAGCTGCGCGCCGGCCGCTTTGCGGAAGCAGCATGGCCTATGGCAGTGCTGCTTCTGATTGCGTTGTATGACTTTGATGAAAACACGCTGCTTTCCTTCAACGGTTTGTATTGGGTGCTCTACACGGCAGCTCTCGCCAAGCTGGAGCTGCTTACTGCGGAGCGCCGCCAGGTGCGTGCTGTGCTGAGCGGAGTACCCTTGACGGCCGGCTTTCACGGCGGTGCGGAGAGTGCAACAGTTTATCCAATTCATCCAGTGCAACCATGGTGGGCACTCCCGCCTGCGAACGCAACAGGTACAACAACCGGCGTTCCGGGAAGCCCATGGCTATAGCGCAAGCATTACCGGCGGCTGGGTTTGAAAAGGAGTCAACCGCAGTTCGCAAGCCCCGCGAACCGCGCTTCTACCGCTCAGAACTGGATATTCTGCGCCTGTTTGCTTTTCTTATGGTCTGGTCGGCTCATGCGCTTATGAGCTTTGCCGGACTGCTGCCAACCCGCACCCTTGCCGTGGCTGAAGGTGTCGGTAGTTGTGGGGTGCCGATCTTCTTTTTTCTTTCTGCGTACCTTATTACAGAGCTGCTGCGGCGAGAGCAGCTTGCCTCCGGCCAACTCCACCTGCGTTTCTTCTACGCGCGTCGCACTTTGCGTATCTGGCCGCTCTACTTCGGCGTGCTTGGCGTGTATGCCTTATTAGGGCTGCGTTTTCACGGATTCCGGATTGAGCCGGGTCGGCTGCTGGCCTCCTGCTTGTTGGGAGGTAACTGGTACATTGCGCTACACCCCGCTATCACTACGCCAATGCGCTCCCTATGGAGCATTTCCGTCGAAGAGCAATGGTATCTGCTATGGCCTGTGCTGCAGGGTAGGCTATCCAATCGAAAGCTGTTGGGGATCTGCTTCCTGATTGTGGCTTGTGCACAAGGAACATTGATTGCACTGGTTCATTGGGTCCATGGTGCCGGCCCGGCCACGCTCCATGTCACCGCCTGGGTCAACAGTGCCGTGCAATTTCAGTATTTTGCTTTCGGAGCCGCCTCAGCCCTGCTGCTGAACGGGCGAATTCCTCACCTTCGCGGTTCCACTCGCACCTTTCTGGCAATCTCCGGAGCCGCGGCACTGCTGCTGGCTTCAAGCGCATATCACATCAAGCAAATTAGTATCCCGGCCTCGGCAGCATCCCTCATAGTTGGCTACCTATTGGCAGGCGTGGGTACGGCGTGCCTGTTTTTCGCAACGCTAGGCGTCTCTGCCGCGCCGTGGACACGCTTCCTTATACGTCTTGGGCAGCTCTCCTTCGGACTGTACGTCTTCCATGAAACCGGTTTTTTTCTCGTCGATGCCGTGGCGCGCCACATCCACACACCGGCCACAGCGGTATGGCTCATCTGCAGCAAGGGGAGCGCGCTTGCGCTTACCGTCGTGCTCGCGTTTACCAGCTACTATGCCTGGGAGCTTCCGTTTTTGCGCGCAAAGCAGCGCTGGACCATCGTGCGTACTCGGGAAGCACAATGAAGCCGCGCGTTCTGATATTCCGCGCCGACTTGTTGCCACCATCGGAGACTTTTATCGCTGCACAGGCGGCTGCACTGCGCCGGTACCAGGCTGTCTTTGCCGGTCTGCGTCAATGCAGCCCTTCGCTGCCGCTTCCGGTCGCGCATACATTTCATCCAGGCGGCAGGTTGGGGCGTTTGCTTTGTCAGAAAACAGGCTTTGCTCCCGGGCTGGTTCAAGCTCTCCGGCAGCAGTCGCCGTGCTTGCTGCACGCGCACTTCGCAGTGGATGCCGCGCTTGCGCTTCCTCTCAGGCGCTCGCTCCGGCTGCCGATGCTCGTTACGCTGCATGGCTATGACGTCATGCGCACCGATGCCGCGCATAGTAGGACGCGTGCGGGCCGATTTTATCTCGCACGTAGGGAGCAGCTTTGGCGGGAAGCTGCACTTTTTCTTTGCGTTTCTGATGCAATTCGCCTGCAGGCGGAAGCACGAGGCTTTCCAGCGCACAAGCTGCGTGTACTGCCTATAGGGATTGACTTGCAAATGTTGACTCCAAGTTATGGCTCTTCAGGGGAAAGGGAGCCGGTCATACTATTCGTGGGCCGTTTGGTCCTCAAGAAGGGTTGCCGGCAGTTGATCGAGGCAATGGCTCTGGTGCAGAGAGCCATACCGGCAGCGCGTTTGATCCTAGCCGGTGATGGACCGGAGCGGCCCACCCTGGAGCGCGCTGCTGCCGGCCTGACAACCGGCACGCGCTTTCTCGGCACGCAGACGGCGGCTCAGGTACATGCGCTGATGCGCGCTGCGCGCTGTCTTGCCGCGCCTTCCATGACGGCTCCAGATGGCGATGCGGAAGGTTTGCCCACCGTTCTTTGCGAAGCTTTAGCGCTGGGCCTTCCGGTGGCAAGTACGGTTCACTCCGGCATTCCAGAGCTTATTCAGCATGGCGAGCATGGGCTTCTGTCTCAGGAGGGCGATGTTGAAGCTTTGGCACAAAACCTCATTCAACTTTGTTCCGATACGTCGATGGCCGAGCGTCTTGCGCATGCCGGGCGGCTTCGCGTCGAACAATCTTTTGACCTGCACCGGCAGACTGCCTTGCTTGAAGATGTCTATGACGAGGTTGCCGCTTCGCAACAGCACATGCGGAGTGCCCCAAAGCCGCGCATCCTCGCCGCAGTCGCTACTTCCCAGGAAAATGCGCTACATAGCTCGGTAGCGGAACCAAGCCCGGTTACTGTCAGGGAAGACTCGGAAAGCCGGCTTGCCCAGGCAGCAGTCCCGCCGAGAGTAAAAGCGGAAAGCCGCCTGCGTCACCAGGCCGCCTGGCTCTTATCCGGCAACGGAGCGACCCTGGCGCTTCAAGCGATATATTTCCTGCTCATCGGTCGATTGCTCGGCGCGCGCGAATACGGCGGTTTTGTCGGTGCCGTTGCGCTAATCAACGTGCTTTCGCAATTCTCATCACTCGGCATGGAGATGGTACTGCTGCGAACTATCGCACGCGACCGCACAGCCTTTGCGGTGGCATGGGGTCGTGCCTTGGCAGTTTCCGGGGCGGGTTTCATCGCTATGTTACTGGCAGTTTCCCTGTATGGACACTTCTTTCTGCCCCATGCGTTGCTGCAGCTGCTGCCATACCTGGTGCTCTCTGACGCACTTTTTGGCAAGCTGACGCAACTGAGCAGCCGTGCTCTCCAGGGCGCGGGCTTTATTCAGTGGAGCGCCAAGCTCGGGGTCATGACCAATGTTGCGCGTACCGTGGCAGCAGGGCTTCTCTACTTGTGGGCAAGTCATAGTCATTCGCAGATATACCTGCTTACCTGGGTCAGGTTGTATTGCGGGGCTTCTTTCATTGTGGCGCTGGTAAGCCTCGGCTCTGTCACAAAGCTGCTGGGTCGCCCTTGCTGGGCTCCCATTCGGCGGCACCACTTGCTTGAAGGATTGTCCTTTTCCTTTTCCAGCTCCGCTATCTCGCTCTACAACGACCTTGACAAAGCCATGCTTGTTTCCTACGGCATGCTTGCGGCAGCCGGTATTTACGGAGCAGCCTACCGCGTAATCGACGTTGTCTCCACGCCGATTGTGAGCCTGTTTGCGGCAGCCTCTCCCCGACTTTTCCGGAGTGGCGCACAGGCAGGTCCGGCTGGGGTCGCACCGGAGACAGCCCGGCTGCTTCGCTGGGCGGCCTGTTTCGGTTTGCTCGCAGCGCCGCTGCTGGCCGTGTGCGCGCCTTTGCTGCCGCGGCTTTTCGGGCATTCCTTTGCGGCTTCAACCGGAGCACTCCAGATGTTGTGCTTTCTGCCCCTGCTGCGAGGCCTCCATTATGCATGGGGAACTGCCATTACATCCTGTGCCAGCCAATGGCTGCGCACAGCGACGCAGGCCGGCGCGGCTTTGCTCAACCTGCTGCTGAATGTGTGGCTCATTCCGCGTTGGGGCTGGCAGGGAGCTGCCGCGGCAAGTCTGCTGACGGATGGCGCACTCGCGCTTGCGAGTTTCACCATCTTCAGGTTCCTGATAGCTCGTCAGCAGGCCATGGAACCTGCTCCAAGCCAGGAACTCGCGCAGGCTTCTTAGGGAGCAGTCTGCTACAGATTTAATGTTTTGCTACTACCCTCGCTACTGCATCAGCAAGAGCAATTTGCCGGTATGGCCGCCATCTTCCATGGCCCGGTGGGCTGCCGCAGCTTCTTCCAGCGGGAATGATGCATGGACAATAGGCCGTAGTTGCCCCGTGGTCAGAAGGGGCCAGACCTCGCGTGCGATCTCGTCGCGCAAAGCCCGTTTTTGCATGGGGGACCGGCTGCGCAAGGTGGAACCCGTGATGACCAGCCGCTTTTGCATCACCGTGCGCAGGTCGAGCGATACCTCGCTGCCTTGCGCTGTGGCAATGTGGGCCAGCCTGCCGCCTGGGGCAAGCAGCGCAAGATGCTCGGCAAAATACGGACCGGCCACCATGTCGAGGATGCAGTCCATGCCATCCGGTGCCCAGCTGCGGATCGCGGCAGCCCAGGCTCCGCGGTAGTCCGTAGCGAACTCGGCACCAAACTCCAGGCAGCGCGCGCATTTGTCCGCGGAACCTGCGGTAGCCGCACAATGGATGCCCCGCGCTGTTGCTATCTGCAACGCGACTGAGCCGATGCCGCTGGTACCGCCCTGCACCAGCAGGCGTTCGCCGGCCTGCACTCGCGCCGCTGTGGCTTGGCCGGGTGCGGTCGCAAACAGGTTCGCCCACACGGTAAAGACCGCCTCGGGAAGGGCGGCTGCGTCAACCAGATCCAAGCCGGGAGCCACAGGCAGGCAGCTGCCCGCATCGGCCACCGCGTACTCGGCATACCCGCCGCCGGGCAGCAGCGCGCACACACGGTCACCGACCTGCCAGGAGTCCACCGCACCCGGACAAAGCCCGGCAATCTCCCCTGAGACCTCAAGCCCCAGCAGCGGCGAAGCACCTGGGGGAGGCGGGTAATGGCCTTTGCGCTGCAGCAAATCAGCCCGGTTTAGCCCGGCTGCGTGGACCCGAATCAGTATCTCGCCGGGTCCAGGCTGCGGTGTTGGTAGTTCGGTAATCGTAAGCTGTTCCGGGCCGCCCGGCTGGTCGAAGGTAATCGCACGCATGTACCGGTAAGATGCGGTCTGGAGGCTACTGTCCGGCTTAGGAACCGGGCTGCAGTAGTGCCCACGCGATTACAGTTTCGCCGGTGATACCCTGCATAGTGAGCTCAGTGTCAATCTCCGCTTCAAGCTCGTGGTGCCGTAGCTGCATCTCGCCCGCCAGTACCTGTGCTTCTGTTGCCCCGATGTAGCACAGCTCGCAGACACCCAGACCGCCGCCCTCGTTTAGAACAGGCGGCCCAAAGATGCGGCAGGTCAGCGGGCGCGACGTGTACAGATCGCAACGGCCGGTGGCCGGGTCCAGAATCGGGCAGGCACCAT
>CAXSFX010000173.1:0-7703 GCA_964236655.1 uncultured Acidobacteriaceae bacterium
AAACATAAAAAGAATGAGAACAAACGCATATACCTAATTTGGTGACAGGTCCTAGTAACTCTGCTACATACTTCTTCATATTGGTAATACTCATTTCTCTATACGGGGCTGCAAGATTGTAGGTGGTTACCTGGAACATAGGTAAGACTGCTCTCAAGCTGTGAAAGCCTTCGGGATTTCAACATGAGCTAAATTACCTACTTCAATTCAGCGATAAAACTCAAGAGACTGTACGGCCGCCTTCTTGGCTATGGTAGCGACCGATGTGTTATAGGGGCCTGTTTCTCTTGTGATGTTTATAGATGGCATTCCTGCTTAGCGAGTAACTTCCCTGGTCATACGTTTATGGTCAACGTGAAGAAGTGTTGCACCTACCCGTCCTCCGAAGGTTGCTGCAAGAGCGCCTAAGAGCAGCGCGAGAAAACTCCAGAGCGCAGCCCGGGCCACCCCGGCTGCAGCCTTATCGCCTGCTTCCAAGGCCTTGGTGGTAGCCTGCTGCTTGGCATCTACGAACTTCTGTTGCCAACCTGCCACTTCAGCGTCGGCTTGTGGTTGAGCAATGCCTTGCTTTTGCGCTACCAGCTGCACGAGATTGTTGCGATCCTCAGGGCTGGGCTGACCGTTTCGGAACATATCCGCAGCAAAAATCTGAAAGCGCTGGTCAGAAGCGACCTCTCCAGCTTGTTGCTTGATGTCATTAGGAGTCACACCTGTCGCTTGCGATGCAAGGTTTCCAAGCATCGGTGCTGCTGCTGACGCCCCCTGGCTGCTAAGCGAGGCTGTCTTATGAAGCAGAGATGCAGCTCCACCTAATATCCCTCCGATGGTCGTCGTTAGAAAGTAAAAGGTAAGAAGCGTCGTAAGACTCCAGGTTGCGAATCCATGAAGCATTCCATCTCTGGGGCCAACAGGGCCGGCGAACCTTCCGGCCGCCCAGCCGCCTGCCCATAGCGAGATCAAAGCGGAGAGCGCAAACCAGATGCCGGCACCCAGGGCCAGTCCACTACCGGGAGTATCCCCTTCGGTTGGGGCGATCGTGCTGGCTCCGATGCCAATGCCCAAAAGATTCAAGAGCAACTGAACTGAAAGAGCGATTACTACCCCGGCCAGAAGAGCTCCCCACGAAACGCGTTGGTGAGTTATGGGCGAATCGGCTACGAGAGGGCTGACAGAACTACTTTGGACGGAAGACTCTTTAGGCATGAGGAGCTCTTTCAAAGATCAGGAACGAGTAGAAGAAGGAAGGCGGACTGGCATTCGGATAGATACCTGCAGCTCAATCAAACGCAGTCGTTATGAGTTCTTCTTGTTCAAGAGGGTTATCTACCAAACTCTAAAAGATTTGTTTAAAGTACGTCGAATTTGTAGTAACCAGAAACGCCCGACATATTACCGCCTTAATTGCATTCTGTAAACGGAGCATTCTGCACTTTGATCACCACCCCTGGAGTTACCGGCACAAACGAGTGCCCGTCGCTCGCCAAAGGTACTGCTGCAGAGAAAGGGAGCTTGCATCCTGGGGCCGTAGCGTAAATGCTATATAGGGTCTCCCCACCCTCCTGGGTCAGCCATCCGCTTCCTGTATATGTGCCGGACCCCAGTAATGGAACGTGTCCAAGATTGCTTTGTACAACCGGATTACGTGTGGGTACTGTGAACCGGTAAGAGGCGCACATTCCGGTACATGAGTCCATGCCTGTTTGCGGCGCTGTTTGGAAGGTATTTGTTTCCCCCATGCCGAGCCCAGGGATTGCTATTGACCATGTCGTCTGCGAACCATCAATCGGTGGAATACCTATTTGCGCCGTTACAAGACCGGCTCTTGCACCCGGAGTGGTTGTTACTGCCCCTTCCAGAACCGCCGGAGCTTGGTTCGGCATCATTCCGATTGAGGTATCACAGGCAAAGAAGCACTCACCCATGGCTATTGCTTCCAGATCCAGGGCGTCTGTAGCTACCGCCACATAGGGAGGATACTCATTCTCGGCTGTATCCAGTGCGAGCAGCACCACCACTGTCTGCACGCTTACCGGCCCCGGCGCGCACAGCCGGAAAGCCCCGCTCGCATCGGTTGTAGTCCGCGCTGTCTCAAGAAAGATAACCTCTCTGGTTACGACCCCTGCCACGATCTGCGGTGTTCCCGTCTCTAGCACTGCTAGTGCCCCGGCGATAGGTTTGCCGTCAAGTAAAGCTCGCACGTTTCCGCTGATCGGCGTAGTGCACGCCTGCGCAGCCGGCGGCACGGGCACCGCGCCTCTTGTTCCGGCTACAGGCGCATTTGTAGTCCCGCAGCCGACTGCCACGGCAATTACGATAATGCTTGTAGCGAGCGCGATTCCAGTATTTAAGAAACGACTCACGACTAACCCTTTCACTAGCTTTTTCTATCAGCCAATCCTATTGCAATTGCTGCTCCTACAAGAACGACAATAACTATAATGATAACTTTAAGCCTGACTCTTGATCTTGATTTGGGTTTTTGCGTTGTACCTGGTGTGGGCGCGCTTTGCGGGTTTGCGTCAGCTAATGTGTAGCTTGCAGGATTGTGATTAAGTAACAGCCCTGTTTCTATAGGATTGCACTGATTCGCGAGGACGCTTTTGATCGCTATAGAAATTGGCGCGATGTTTTTATACGTGCCTAAGTTCTTTACATAAGTTCCATTATTGCAGAAAGCGTTCGTTTTTTGAACCTGCCGTACTATAGTCGTTTTGAGCGCATTTGCGTTTTGCATGGAGACGAAGACAGTATTAAGCATAATAAGAAGACCAGCTACGCATTTTCGGAACATAGTATCCTTTGCAAAAGATGCAGCACCCATAGGAGATGGCGGGCGCTGCATCCTCTATTTTTAGTATTAAGGCAGAGGGCGTGTGAGCTTATCTGTGAAGTACAACGCCCGAGCGGAATCATCCTGAATGAATGTACTGCCATTGATTGGATGAGCGGGCTCTCCGACGTTTACTCGCGATTGAGCTACACTGCCGCCCTGATCGTGGAAGCGTTCTACAATACAGCCGTTGAAAACGTCAGCTGCCTCTAGTTGGATAAGAGTGTACTCAGTGAAATCTATCGTTCCATCCGCATAAAGAAGCGAAAGAGCATTGTAAAAATATACCATATACCCAAGTGGAATCAGGTTTACATAATCTGGGTTGTAGGGATATGTACTATGCTTAGAAAGCGATAAGGCAAAATCCATGTGTGTTCCAGCCGGTTGAGTGTCATTAGCTAAAATGGAGGGAGTGTGAGCTGTTGTCGAAGAACGTACCTTCATGCGCGGCAGTGTAGATATACGTTATGCTGTACGCATTCGGGTCTAGGTTAATTCCAGCATTGACAGCCGGAGCCGAGACATACATGCCTGAGCGCTCAACATCGAGGTCATGACCACTTAATTCTTGTATGACTTGATCCAATCCGACATATGAAAGATCACATGCGAGATTGCCGCTTGGTAATCCACCATCGGCGTTCCACAATGTCAGATAATCAATGCGTATAACGTAACGCAGAGTGGTTGCAGTATCTTGCCACAAACCCGCAGGTACAACTCGATAGTAGCTGAAAGGCGTATTTGCTCCAAGCAGCGAGGCAACTGTCATGGGGACATAGTTCTTAAACGTCGCGAATTGTTGCTCTTCTCCCGCTGAAATACTGTAAACGGGTGTGAAATTATCTGCGAGAAGAGCTTCAAAACTATCCGGGAGACCGTCTAAATCGGCATCGGCAACTGGAACAATTGGATAGATGGGGCACACGCTGCCGCAGCATTTCCCTGGAGCACAGGGTGGAGGAACGCACTGGCCGAGCGGGCAGCCGGTTAGCTCCGGAGCAACAGCGGTAGAAGAGCTACTACTCTGAGCCAAGGCCGTGAAAGCAGTGGAGGGACTTGCCGTAACGACCCTGCCGCTGCTATTTGTAAAAGTAAAGTCTGTCAGTTTCGGCGGGTTCTTTAGAGAGTTTGTACTAGGCTTTACAGTACCGGCAAGCACATCGTGCAAGCTTGGAAGGACTGTTTGCTGTTCCGAAACAGCGATCTGGGCTTTGAGCTTAGCCAGCATAGGTTGAAGCTTGACCTTAAGTTGTGCTATTTGGGTCGGCGTCAGGCTTCGTGCCGCCTGAATTTGCGCGGCTGTAAGAGGTATCGGACCGGATGCTGTCGCCTGGGAAGTAGCGGGAGAACTTTGAGCTGCAACAGGCAGAACAGAAACAGTGATGGCGCTACCAAGCAGCATCAGAAAGGCTGCTCGAACTAGGGGGGCAGTAGCTTAACATGGTGAGACTCCTCATTCTGAAACAAAGAACTCGTGCAAGCGCAAAGCCCGCGTAAGTCGGGGCAGACCAGCTTTGGTTCCAGATACAGAAGTTCTCGTCGAACAAACTTTCAGCAGATCGCAGCCGCTCTGTGCTTTTTAGAAGGCCATTGTAACTGCGTGAGTAGATTAACCCTCTCGGAGCCATTGTCAATGAAATTCGAATGTGGGCACACAAGCGGCTCTAATCGCATACTTCTTCGCGCATTCTTCTCTGTAGCGCGATTCAGCCGACCTCAGCGCCCTGCTGACGCATTCTCTCTATCCTTACAGTCATGCTCATGACTGTTTTCTCTACCACTTGCATCCGCACATACGCGTCCGTTCCATAAGCGCAGTTGATTGGCGAGTTGACACCTTGTTCTCGCTCGGCGATGCTTAGGTGCTGGGACATGGGCCGCGCTTAAGTCTCCGAGCTGCATTGCAGGACTGCTCTTTAGGTAGCTACCCCGACAATCATTTGCCTGCTGTCACAAGCTTCGGTTAGGAGCGGGATCCAAAGGAACGCATTTTGATGTTTATATTTACCACTCCGCTCGCCCTTATGCTTGCCCTGCCTGCAGGCATCAGCTCCATTCTCCCCTTGATCCTGATTCCTGTGGTCTTTTACTTCCTGCTGATGAGGCCGAACCAGCAAAAGCAGAAGCAATGGGGGCAGATGCTGGCGAACTTGAAATCGGGCGATCGTGTCACCACCACAGGCGGCATCAAGGGTGTTGTGGTTGCGTTACGGGATGACTCGCTGTACATCCGTGTGGCACCGGATAATATCAAGCTTGAGATTGCTCGTACCGCAATCGCCTCCGTGACGACGGAAGAGGAGAAGTAGCCGTTCCGGCTGCTGCCATCACCCATGCGCAATCGACCCGGCACCCGCCTTCTGCTTATTCTTGGCACTTTACTTATCTTTGTATTCGGCATCTTCGGTATTCCGCATGGGATCACGCCTGCGGCCCTCAAAGCTTCACTTCTACAGCGTATCCACCTTGGACTTGATCTAAGCGGCGGCACCCACCTCATTTTGCAAGTGATGGTGGATGAGGCAATCAGTGCTACCACGGACTCGGACCTGGTCCGCATGCAAACCGATCTCACTGCAGCCGGCATCGTCGCAACCGGCTCCAAGCCGAACCCGGCAAATCCTGAACTGATGCAGTTTGCGGGCATTCCTGCAGCCAGGCTGAGTGATGCGCGCGGGGCACTGAGCCGCTATACCGCGCAGTATGAGTTCGGTGAGAACGCCGGCGCGCTCACGGCGACCATGAAGCCGAGCATCGTCGCGGAGCTCAAGGCAAGCACGCTCCAGCAGGCGCAGGAAGTCATTACAAACCGCGTAAACACGTTAGGCGTTTCTGAGCCCGTCATCGCACCTTATAATGTCGGCTCAAACCAGATACTCGTCGAGTTGCCCGGTATTGACGATCCGGCCCGCGTGAAAGATGTGATCCAGTCTACGGCCCGGCTGGAAATCCACTTGGTTGACAGCGGCCCGTTCCCGACCGAAGATGCCGCACGGCAATCCCTGGGCGGCACAATCCCGTTTGATCAAGAGATGGTGCACGCATCTCCCGGCGCATCCAGCGCAAGCTCAGGCGATCAGGTGTACCTGCTTAAAAGAACGGCTGAGGTCGCGGGCACCGACATCCGCGATGCGCAGTCGGGCACCAACCAGAACACCAATGAGCCGCAAGTCACCTTTTACCTGACCACTGCAGCAGGCAACCACTTCGCGGACTTTACCCAGACGAATAAAGGGAAAGGTCTCGCGGTTGTACTGGACAATAAAATCCGCGAAGTTGCCAACATCCATGACCAGATCCGCGACACAGGCACCATTTCCGGCGGCTCCATGGACAAGGCCGGAGCCGATGAGCTCTCGCTGCTGCTGCGCACCGGCGCGCTGCCCGCATCCATCCACTATCTCCAAGAGAGCTCAGTCGGGCCTTCGCTGGGCGCGGACTCGATTCGGCAGGGAGTGTTGGCTTCAATCGTCGGCATGGCCGCCGTTATGGTTTTTATGCTGATCTACTACCGGGGTGCGGGCATCAATGCGGACTTGGCGTTGCTGCTCAACCTGGTCATCCTGCTCGGCTTTATGGGCTTTACGCATGCGGTTTTGACGCTTCCCGGAATCGCGGGGGTCATTCTGACCATCGGTATGGGTGTGGACTCGAACGTGCTGATCTTTGAACGGATTCGTGAGGAGATGCGCATGGGCAAAAGTGCCGCCGCCTCGGTCGATCAAGGTTTCGCTCATGCTTGGACCACAATTGTCGATACACATGTTACGACGATTGTGTCGGCAGCCATACTGTTCATCTTCGGCTCAGGCCCTGTCAAGGGCTTCGCCATCACACTGACCTTTGGGCTTTTTGCAAACATCTTTACCGCTGTGTTTGTTTCGCGGACGATTTTTGACGCCAACGTAAACCGCCGTGCGCGGGGAGAGGCAATCTCGATATGAGTACCAATAAAGTTGCAGGGATGGACCCGGCGGCAGCTCGCAACGGCGCGCTGGTATTTGCTGCAGGCATGATGCTGGCTGGCGTATCGTTTGTAGTGGAGCAGGCTATCATCAAGGTTGCCAAAGGCCGCTAAATACACTTTAGGCAAAGCAGGGCACACTTGGAACTGTTTCAAAATGCAAAGATCGACTGGCTCGGGAAGAAATGGTACTTCCTGAGCTTTTCCCTGTTGTTCAGCGTTTCCGGCATCTTGTCGCTGCTGTTTTGGCACCACCTGCCGCTGGACGTAGACTTTAAGGGCGGCACAGTAGTACGCATTCGCTTTGCACAAGCACCTGATTTGACTCGCTTGCGCGCTGCTATGGACGCAGCCGGGCTGCACGATAGCCACGCGCAGCGCTATGGTGCTGTCGGCAGCCGCGAGGTACTTATCACACTAGCCCAGCAGAACGAGGCAGCACTCGATCAGGGGCGCGCAGCCATTGTTTCTACCATTGAACGGCACTATGCCTCCGGCGGCGCTTCGGCTGCCGGGAAGCTGGACCTGGACAATGCCGGGCGCGCCACCCTGGCGACATATTTGGAGCAGCGCAACCCGGAGCACCTACCCGCGGGCGACGATGCACATGCAAAATACCTGGGGCAGGCCGAGGCGATCATTGCCTTCAAAGACGGCAGCCGGGGCGGCTTGCTTGACTCCATTGCGAACCTGCGCGGTGTGGTTGATGCACCGGTCGTGGCATCACTGGAAGAAGGTGCATTTCTATCCGGCTTCAACGTGCGCAGTGTGGAGATTGTAGGACCGCAAGTCGGCGCGCAGCTGCGTAAGCAGGCGCTGCTGGCTACGCTGTACTCGCTGGTGGGCATGCTGGTGTACCTGTGGTTTCGCTTTGAGCTGATCTACGGCGTGGCAGCAGTAGTT
>CAXSFX010000174.1:0-7504 GCA_964236655.1 uncultured Acidobacteriaceae bacterium
CATCGGCTTCAGGCAGGTCGGCAAAGCGGTCCCAATCCTCCTCATCTTCATTCAACAAGCCCGTGACGGCATTACCGGGGAACTCAGCCTTCAACAATTGCACAGTTTCGCGGCAGCGTGCCAGCAAGGATTTCGCTCGTTCGGGCTGCTCCTGCGCCAACGTCTCCAGGCCGTCTCGAAGTCGCGCCGCATCCAGTTGCGAGATGCGGAATACTCCATGGCAGCAAGGCGTGCAGCCGGGTTTGCAGGCGAGCCAGCCGCCGCCGCGCGCCACGGCATCGGCCAGAGAGCGGTCAACGATTTGTACCAATTCGGGATTGCGCGCGGGGAGCATCATTTCCAATGCTTCTTATTGTCTCCCGCAAGTGCTTGCCTCCGGTAGCATGTGCCGAGGAGGAGTTGCCGCAGATGGCGAAAAAAAAGGTAGCGATTCTCGGCTTCGGTACAGTTGGCTCCTCAGTGGCGCGTATTTTGCTTGAAGGACCGGCAGCCACAGAGCTTGAGCTAAGCCACGTGTACAACAGGGGCGTTGCGCGCAAACGTGCGACCTGGGTGCATAGTTCTGTGCAATGGACCGAGAATGTGGATGACGTTTTACGCTCGGATGCCGACATCGTGGTGGAGCTGGCAGGCGGCATCGATCCCGCAGGCACCTGGGTGCGTCGTGCGCTTGAAGCGGGTAAAAGCGTCGTCACAGCGAACAAGAAGCTCATCGCCGTCCAGGGCATCGCCTTACACGCATTCGCCAAGCAGCATGGTGCTCACCTGTTCTACGGAGCTGCCGTTGCAGGTGGCATTCCAGTGATTCCAGGCTTGCAGCAGGGCCTTGCCGGGGAGCGCGTGCTCAGGATTGAAGGCATCCTGAACGGCACCTGCAACTACATCCTGAGCGGCATGGAGGCAGGCTCCGAATACGGCACCATGCTGGCTGAGGCGCAGGCGCGCGGCTATGCCGAAGCAGACCCTACCGAGGACGTTGGCGGCTTTGACGCTCGCGCCAAGCTGGTGATCCTGTCCCGGCTTGCTCTGCGCACAGATTTACCGGTAGAAGCCGTGCAATGCCGTGCCATCGGACGGTTGACGGCAATTGACTTTGAGTACGCCCGGCTGCTGGGCTGCACGGTGCGCCAGGTTTCTCGCGCTGAGCTCGCGCCGGATGGTTCTGTAATTGCTTTGGTCGGTCCCATGCTGGTGCCGCTGCGGTCGCCGCTTGCCTGGTCACGCGGTACGGAGAACATGGTACTGATTGGCGGCGCATATGGCGGCGATGTGGTTTTCTCCGGCCATGGGGCAGGCGGTCATCCTACGGCGGTGGCCGTTGTGTCAGACCTGCTGGCAATCGCGCATGGTTCAGGTGCGGTTGACCTGCCCAGCCACAAAGCCCAGGTGACCAGCGACCTGCACCTGCGACATTCAGTCCGATTTGTGGTGCGCGACCGGCCTGGAATTGTAGCCGGGATTGCCTCGGCACTGGCCCGTGAGGGGATTAACATTGACGCGCTGCTGCAGCTGCCGGGGCACAGCAAGGTCAGCATGCCGTTTGTGGTCACGGTCGAGCCGTGTTCGGGCTCCGCGCTGCGGCGTTCCCTGGCGGAAGTGGAGCAGATGGACTGCTTACTTGAGCCGCCGTTGAGTATGGAAATCCTGGAAGGGGAGTGAGAAGCCCATCTTCAATGAGTTTGATAGCACTGCAAGGGTCTTACACTTTGGCGGCTCACAAAACTCCGCTCACGAAATCGTGAACCCATGTTGACAAGCCGGGGGCACGGAGAGTCTCAGTCAGATAGCATTCTCTAAGAGGAAATATGGAATCCACATCGCACGCTGCTGCTCTGCTGGGCATGTCACAAGGTATGTCTGCGACGCACCCGTCAAATCCTGACAAGCTGCCCGAATGCTCTATCAGCGTGAATGGGCAGGAGATTCATGCCTTGACCGGTGAGCGCCTTATCGACGCCTTGAAGCGTACCCTTGATGGCACCAAAAGCGAGGTGCCGCATGTTTGCTATCTGCCGCAGTTGGGCCCGATCCAGACCTGCGATACCTGCATGGTAGAGGTCAACGGTGAGCTGGTACGCGCCTGCGGAGCGACTGTTGAGGCAAATGCCCGCATCGTTACCGAGTCCACCCGCGCCCGCAGCGCTCAGCGCGAAGCATTTGATCGCATCCTGGGCAACCACCTGCTGTACTGCACTGTGTGCGACAACAACAACGGCAACTGCACGGTGCACAACACCACCGCATTGCTTGATGTAGTCCACCAGGAGCACCCGTACATCACCAAGCCCTACGAAAAGGACGAGACGAACCCGTTCTATCGCTATGACCCGGACCAATGCATCCTGTGCGGGCGCTGCGTGGAGGCCTGCCAGAACTACCAGGTCAACGAGACCCTGTCGATCAACTGGGAAGACCCGCATCCGCGTGTGCAGTGGGACCATGGCCATACCATTGCCGGCTCAAGCTGTGTAAGCTGCGGCCACTGCATCACCGTGTGCCCCTGCAATGCGTTGATGGAGAAGTCCATGCTGGGCCAGGCCGGGTACATGACCAAGTGGCCTGTACCGGCACTTGAGAAGATGATCGACCTTGTTAAAGCAATTGAGCCTGAGATGGGCTACGGTCCGATTCTCAAGGTCTCGGAAACAGAAGCGGCTATGCGCGAAGTGCGTACCACCAAGACCAAGACGGTGTGTACCTACTGCGGGGTGGGCTGCTCATTCGATATCTGGACCAAGCCCGACGACCGGCACATCCTAAAGGTTGAGCCGAGCCAGGGTGCGGCTAACGATATTTCAACTTGCGTCAAGGGCAAGTTCGGCTGGGACTATGTGAACTCGCCGGACCGCTTGCAGAAGCCGTTGATCCGCAATGCGGATGGGCAAACTTTCCGTGAAGCAACCTGGGAAGAAGCTCTGACACTGATCGGCGAGAAGTTCTCAGCGATCAAGGCAGAACATGGGCCGGACGCCCTGGGCTTTATCTCATCATCCAAGACGACCAATGAAGAGAACTACCTGATGCAGAAGTTGGCGCGTGCCGTGGTCGGTACCAACAATGTCGACAATTGCTCACGGTACTGCCAGTCACCAGCTACATCAGGCTTGTTCCGCACCGTGGGCTACGGCGGCGATTCCGGTTCGATCCATGACATCGGCAAAGCTTCGCTGGTGTTGTGCATCGGTACCAACACGACAGAGAGCCATCCGGTACTGGCCACCAGGGTCAAGCAGGCGCACAAGTTGCGTGGGCAGAAGTTGATTGTGGCTGACATTCGAGAGCACGAGATGGCGCGCCGCGCGGACATTTTCTTCCGTCCCAAGCCGGGCACCGACATTATTTGGCTCTCGGCAATGACGCGCTACATCCTTGAGAGCGGCTTGGCGCGCACTGAATTTATAGAGCAGTGGGTAAACGACCTGGATAAATACCAGGAGAGCCTGCACTGGGCGACCATGGAGTTTGCCGAGAAAGCCACGGGTATAGCGGCTTCCGAGCTGCGGCGCATCGCAGAGATCATCGCCGGGGAAGAATCAGTTTGCGTATTGTGGGCCATGGGGGTTACGCAGCATGTGATGGGGTCTGATACCTCGACTGCTATCTCAAACCTGCTGCTGGCCACCGGCAATTACATGCGTCCCGGCACCGGTGCGTATCCCCTACGTGGACACAACAACGTGCAGGGCGCGAGCGATTTCGGCTGCATGCCGAATATGTTCCCGGGTTACGAAAGCACTACTGATGAAGCAGCGCACGCCCGTTATGAGCAGGGTTGGGGGGCCAAGCTGCCCAAGCCGCGCGGCCTTGACAACCACGAAATGATCGATGCCTGCTACGAGGGCAAGCTGCGCGGCGCGTACCTGTTCGGCGAAGACATGTACTCGGCAGACTCAAACGCCAACCATGTCGCCGGCGGTTTTGAGCGGCTGGAGTTCTTCGTCGTGCAGGATATTTTCTTCTCGGAAACCTGCCGCTTCGCCGATGTCGTTCTACCGGCCAGCCCCAGCCTTGAGAAAGACGGTACGTTCACCAACACGGAGCGTCGCATTCAGCGGTTGTACCAGGTGTTTGAGCCACTCGGGGAGTCGAAGCCTGATTGGCGCATCATCCAGGACATTGCCAACCGTCTGGGCGCACATTGGAACTACACGCACCCCAGTCAGATCATGCAGGAAGCAGCCTCATTGGCACCGATATTCGCAGGAGTAAATTATGACCGTCTTGAAGGGTACAGGACCCTACAGTGGCCTGTAGCAATCGACGGGACAGACCAGCCATTGTTGTATACAACGGGCTTTCCGTTTGAAGACAACAAGGCCAGGTTCTTTCCGTTGAAGCTGCGCGTACCTGCCGAAGTTGAGGATGCCGAGTATGATCTGCACCTGAATAACGGCCGCTTGCTGGAGCACTTCCACGAAGGCAATATGACGATGCGGGTTCCGGGTATCTATCAGGAGACCCCGGAGCGCTGGATTGAGGTCTCGCCGGAGCTGGCCAAGGAGCATAACATTGTTACGGGACAGTGGGTAGATGTCACGTCGCGCCGTGACACGCTGCGCCTGCAGGTGCTGATCACTGACCGGGTGAAAGGCAACCAGCTGTTTGTACCGCTGAATACATCCGATGGAACGCAACCGGTCAACAAGCTGAGCAGTAGTGACGTTGACGATGTAACGCATACGCCGGCCTACAAAGAGCTTGCCGTCAAAATGAAGGTACTGCCGTGGCGCGGTGAGAACCCGCTACGTGCTCTCAACTTCCGCAACGGCAACCCGAAGGCGCAAAATGGCGTCGAGGTAGAACGCAAGTGGGCACGCGCCGACTATCGTATGCCGGGTTCAACGCCGGAACTGGTTCAGATCGGTAATGGCAACGGTCACAGTAACGGAAAGGGGCGATAAGCCATGGCAAAGGCAATTGAGTTTCGTCCGCATATCGCACCGGCCATTGAGGAGACGCAGCGCAAGCTGGATGCAGCCCCTTTACAACATGCCGACGCGCTGCTGCAAGCTTACCGGCTGCTGCAAACCATGCATGACACGGGCACCCTGGACTTTGTACGCGGGGTGCTCGGTGCAGGTGACACCGTGCTAAACGAGGTTGTGAGCATCGCAACCTCGCCGCAGTCGACACGTGCCATCCGCAACCTGCTGATTGTGACAAATCTGCTGGGCACGATTGACCCGGAAGTGCTGCACCGTCTCGCCAAGGCAGTGACGCCTGTACTAACAGGGCAGCAACCTGCGGAGCCGCCGTCATTGTTCGCCCTTACAAAGCAGTTGTTCTCCAAAGATGTGCGGCGCGCTTTGGTAGCCGGTATTGTCGTACTGGGAGCAGTCGGCTATGCCATTGGACACTCCGAGAAAGAAACTCATTCACTCGGATAGTCGGAAACTCTGTTCATCAAAGGCTTATCTTTCCGGTAGGCCTTTTGATTTTTCACCTGTTCCCAAGTCTTGGCATATTTCCAGCTCACATAGCCGGCGTGGTACAGGTGCTGCAATAGACCTTCGCGGCCATCGAGGAACCCGCCCCGCAGTAGATAGTTGTAGGTGAACGTGGCGGCCGGGTTGACCACGACGCCTTTCAGAAAGGCGGGAAGCGACTGGATTTTTCCCGTAGCCGGAACAGCCGCACTGCTATAGCGATTCATATGTTCGATGTACAGGGAAAGTGCCGGGTAGGTATGGTGGATCAAGTCACCAGTGAGTGGAGCTACCGGGCCATCCGCAATCATGGATTCATGAACAGCACGGTTTTGAAAGCGAGCGCGGCCTTGACGAAACAGGCGAAGCTTGCGATCAGGATAATAACCGCCATGTCGCAGCCAGCGACCTAAAAACAGGTTGCGCCTTGCTATGGTAAAGCCTACAAGTTGCGGTGCAGCGGTTGCTATGGTGCGGTTGATGCTGTCAGCCAATCTGGGTGACAGTACCTCATCTGCATCAAGCGAAAGAATCCACTCACCTTTGCATTGCGCGATGGCAAAGTTTTTTTGTGCTCCAAAGCCAAGCCAATTCTGATGAAGAATGCGAGCTCCAAATGTCTTGGCTACTGCTACGGTGCCATCTGTGGATCCGGAATCCACCAGCACAATCTCAGGTGCGAGCGCCATGAGTGAAGGCAAAGTTTGCCGAAGATTTGCTTCCTCATCCTGGGCAATGATGGCGACTGAAAGCAGCGGCCGGCTCACGAAGCCAGAAATTGCTGGATCAGCCGAACCATGAGCGGTTGAAGCGACTCACCCGTTTTCGGCAGAATGAACTGCGCAGATACCTCGTTCCAATCCAGCTTGAAAGAGGTTGAAAGCGCGGAAATCCAGATCTGTCGCACAGGCATGTTCGGGGTCACGACAAATTTGCTGCCGGGCTGCTCAAAGACGACGTTCAGAACGCCGTTGTTCGCCTCGACATCAAAGCCCCCTTCGGCTTCCTGTTCAATGAGAGCCTGCTTGAGAGCTTCTATGGAGTGGTCGGCGTGGCGGCGGAACTGGGTTTCGTCGAGCATGGCCTAAGTGTAGCAACCGCCGCCTGCGCCATCTCCGGGCTACGCCGCTAGGCTACATCCTGGATAGCAGTCTTCACATGCTCGATGGCTTCTTCTTTCAACTCCAGATGGTGCACTTTGAAGGCATGATCTTCAATCTTCGGCAGCATCTCTGCTTCAGAATTGCCTTCCAGTTGCCATTCGCACTCTGTGTACCCAACGTTTGCACAGCGGAACTGCTTGGTTGCCATTAGAAGCTCCTTATGATGAAGTTTTGCAATTTACCCCTGCTTTGATGTACATAGCCAAGCATAAAGATTGAAAAAGTTATGTTGCCGTGCGTATTCGAGTTTTGCAGCGCAGGGTGAAATCTACGTTCGATTTGAAAATAACGCCCATGTCGATTGTGGTTTGGCCTTTAAATTTTTACCGCAGCAGAGTACATCATTTGAAGAGACCCGTTCCTTCACGAGACAAGACGAAAACACTTTTCTATTTGTACGCGTTCTCTGGCTGTAAGGCAGGGAAATAATCTTTCCTGCAGTTTAGTGTCGGAAGCTGCACGGCATGCTTTAAGAAAACAGGCTGGGTACGCACTGGCTTGTGGCCTGAACGAAAAAGCCGGTAGTAGCGGTAAGTAGTCGTTGGGCAGTCCTTTGCCGGTTCACAAACTTTGGTCACTCATCGTACTGAACAGGAAGAGGATAGTTGCCGATAGGGAGGAAGGTTTTGCATTAAGCAATAACACTTAAACAGGTCGAGGGTGCTGGTATGGATATTCTCTTGGTAGATGACAGTAAAACAATGCGCCTGCTGGTGCAGCGAGCCATCCGGCAGGCCGGCTTCCGCAGGCTTGTGATTGGTGAAGCAGAAAACGGAGTTCAGGCTTTGGAAAAGCTTCAGAGTGAGCGGCCCAAGATCATTCTTTCGGATTGGAACATGCCGGAAATGTCAGGCATCGATTTCCTGGTACGGGTCAGGGCTGCAAAAAACATGGTACCGTTCGGGTTTATCACTT
>CAXSFX010000175.1:0-7476 GCA_964236655.1 uncultured Acidobacteriaceae bacterium
CCGACAGGCCCGCAAGCCCGCCGCCGACTACGATAATCCTGGGTGATGCAGCCATTGGAACGCCTCAATCCTGTGTGTGCGCCTGTCCGAGGGGAGCAGCTGCCTGGGTGCCCTCGGTAATTTGCATCGGTGTTAAATCTGACGGCGCATTGCGGTACTTCGGTTCAATAAACGCCCACATACTGGCCAAGCCGATGACGCATAGCAGCACCCCGGCTGCCGTGCACAGCCAGCCGAAATTGCGCCTCGCCCGGTCGCCCGGCGTAATGCCCCACTTGGCCGCGAACAGCCACACGCCATACGCAAAGTGGTAGCAGGTTGCGATCATCGCAATGGCGTAGATAGCGAACATCCAGGGGTGCAACAGCTCAACCTGGACTTTATGAAAGGCCGCGCCGGGGTGATCGGGCAGGTTAACGCCCGCAAACCGCTGCCGCCACACATGCTGAATGATGTAGGCAAGCGCGATGCCGCCCGACCAGCGCTGTGCCACGTACATCCAGTTGCCCGCCCATGGGTAATAGATGACGTTTGACTTGCCGCGCAGCCAGATGTACATACCGTAGCCTGCATGGTAGGCCAGCGGCAGGAAAATGAAAACCCACTCCAGCACACGCACAAACGGGAGCGAATTTAAAAACTTGACCTGGGCCGCGTACGCCGCAGGGCCTTTGAGCGCCTCAAAGTTCGAGACAAGGTGCTCAATAAGGAACGCGCCGATAGGCACAATGCCCGACAACGAGTGAAGCCGCCGCAACAGGAATGAGTGGCCCTGACCCGCACGCAGTGGTGGCACACCCTTGTTTGTACCTTTGCGCGCGCCGGAACTGGGACCGGTTACGGGCGGGACGGTAATGGTAGCCATAAACTCCTTGCGGTGGTGCACTCTACCGTACAACTCTCAATTTTCCACCTGCATCCTGCGACCGTCAACACAGGGGGCGTATTCGCTATGACCACCATGTAATCATGGTTCCACAATGGACACGGTCAGGGAATTGGAGATAGAGACATGCACATGCGATGGATGGGTTTGCTGATGGCCGCGGGGGCTTTGACAGGGAGCGGCAGTGCGGGCGCGCAGGCAAGCTTCGGCCCGGCGAATCCGTTTTATGCGGAAAGCAGCCTACCTTTCCACGCGCCACCGTTTGACCGCATTCAAGATGCCGACTACCAGCCAGCCATCGAGGCAGGCATGGCAGCCGAGCTGCGAGAGATGGATGCGATTGCGAATGATCCGGCTGCGCCTACCTTCGACAACACGTTTGTCGCCATGGAGCGTAGCGGGCTGCTGCTGCACCGCGTCATGCAGGTGTTCAGCGGCGTGGCCGGTGCCAACACCAACCCGGCGCTGCAAACCGTACAGCGCGAGGAAGCGCCCAAGATGGCCGCGCACCAGGATCCTATCCACCTGAACGCGAAACTGTTTGCGCGGGTGAAAACCATCTATGACAAGCGTTCGGGTTTGCACATGGAGCCCGAGCAGCTGCGCCTGGTCGAAGTGCAGTATGACCGCTTTGTCCATGCAGGTGCCCAGCTTTCTGACTCGGACAAGGGGAGGCTCAAGCAGCTGAACGAGGAAGAATCCACTCTCAGCAATGCATTTCAAACCAGGCTGCTGGCTGCTACCAAGGCCGCTGCGTATCTGGCTCCGGACAAAACGGCGCTTGCCGGACTGAGCGATGCGCAGCTACAAGCCGCCGCGGGTGCCGCAAAAGCACGCAAGCAGGAGGGCTACCTGCTGCCGCTGCAAAACACCACGCAGCAGCCTGACCTGAGCAGCCTGAAGAATCGCGCAACCCGGGAAGCGCTCTTTACAAACTCCACGACCCGCGCCGAGCGTGACGGTGACAACGACACGCGCGCCACCATTGCCCGCATCGCACAAATCCGCGCGCAAAAGGCCAAGTTGCTCGGCTACCCGACCTACGCCGCCTGGAAGCTTGAAGACCAGACCGCGAAAACACCTGAAGCCGCAACGCACTTCCTCGATGCGCTTGTCCCCGCTGCCACCGCAAAGGCCACGGCTGAAGCCGCCGATATTCAATCTGTAATTGACGCGCAGAAGGGCGGCTTTCAGCTGCAGCCCTACGATTGGGAGTTCTACGCGGAGCAGGTGCGCAAGGCGAAGTACGACCTTGACGAGGCGCAGCTCAAGCCTTATTTCGAGATCGACAATGTACTGCAGAACGGCGTTTTTTATGCGGCCCACCTGCTCTACGGCATCTCCTTCAAAGAGCGCCATGACATCCCGGTGTACGAGCCCGATGTGCGCGTGTTTGAGGTTTCGAACGCCGATGGCACACCGCTCGCGTTGTTTTACTGCGACTACTGGAAGCGCGACAACAAGAACGGCGGCGCGTGGATGAGCGAGTTTGTCGGGCAGTCGAAGCTGCGCGGTACCTTGCCTGTCGTGTACAACGTCGCCAACTTTACCAAGCCTGCGCCGGGGCAGCCCGCACTTATTACTTTCAGCGACGTCACTACCATGTTCCACGAGTTCGGCCATGGCTTGCACGGCATGTTCGCCGCGACCGAGTACCCCACGTTGAGCGGTACGTCCGTCGCGCGCGACTTTGTCGAGTTCCCCTCGCAGTTTAACGAGCACTGGGCGTTGTACCCGTCCGTTTTCGAGCACTATGCGCGCCATTACCAAACGGGTGCGACGATGCCGCCGGAGCTTGCCGCCAAGCTCGTGAAGGCACGCACCTTTAACCAGGGCTATGCACTTACGGAGCTGCTGGCCGCCGCCCGGCTCGACATGGAGTGGCACACCCTGCCCGCCGACGCCCCGCTGCAAAAGCCTGACGAGTTCGAGCAGGCCGCGCTTGCGAAAACGCGCCTGGCGCTGCCGCAGGTGCCTCCGCGCTACCGTTCCACTTACTTTGCGCACATCTGGGGCAGCGGCTACGCGGCCGGCTACTACGCTTACTTGTGGAGCGAGATGCTGGACGACGATGCCTACCAGTGGTTTGAAAGCCATGACGGCTTGACCCGCGCCAACGGCGACCGCTTTCGGCAGATGGTGCTCTCACGCGGCAATTCGGAGGATTTGCAAGCGATGTACGAGGCATGGGCCGGGCGTGAGGCAAGTGCGGAGCCGATGCTGAAGTACCGCGGGCTTGAAGACGCACCGGTTACAACATCACGCAAATGATTCGAGCAAATTGCGCAAAGCCATGCCTCGGTGGCTTATGCTAAGCCGCGTCTCCCGGTCCAGCTCGGCCATGGTGCGCTTCATCTGCGGCAAGTAAAACAGCGGATCGTAGCCGAAGCCATTCGTTCCGCGTGGCTCGCTGAGGATTTCTCCTTCCACCGTGCCTTGTGACTGCGCGATGATTGCACCCTTATGCGCCACGGCAAGCGCGCACCGGTACCGTGCCGTTCGGACTGCCTGCTTGCCGGCAGCTATCTGTAACAGTAAACATGCGTTATTCAGCTGGTCGGGACGCGCGTATTTTGAAGCATTTGGCACAGCAGCTACTCCCAGCCGCTCCGCGTAGCGGGCCGAGTACACGCCCGGCGCTCCATCCAGGGCATCCACCTCCAGGCCGGAGTCGTCGGCAAGCACGTACTCGCCCGGCAGAAAAGCGCCGTAGTAGAGCGCCTTGGCCTGTGCGTTCTCCTCAAAGGTTGTGCCGTCCTCCGGCGGTGCGGTAATGTCCGCCAAGCCCGGCAGCGGCTCAATCTTCCACTCGGCCCTGACTGTAGCTGCGGCAGTTGCAAAATCGAGCAGCTTGCCTACGTTGCCGGTCGCCACGTACAAGGTTCGGGTGTTCATAGTGCCTGCTTTCTCGCGATAACGGTGCGTGGCGCAATCTCCGGCTGTGCAGGTGGGCTAAATTCAGGTCGGTTCAGCGGGCAGCCTTCACATCGGGCGGTGCCGCCGCAGTGCGTCTTGCCTACCATCACAATCAGTGCATGAAATTCGTTGTAATGGTGGAGCAAGGTATCCGCTGAGTCTGAAGCAAAGGCAGCCAGCGCCAAATGCTGCACGTCGCCGTAGCGGGCGCGCTCGTCAAGCATTTCAAAACGCAAGCCATGCCTTGTAACGACACGCCGCAGGTACTCATCGACAACCATCACCGGCTGCCCCAAGGCGTACAGCAGGATGGCGTCTGCAGTCTCCGGCCCTACACCGGGCAGTGCCAGCAGGGCCTCGCGGCTTTCCCTGACCGGTACAGCAGCCAATGTCTCCAGTGAGCCGCCATAGTCCCGATCCAGCAGCGAGATAAACGCCTTGAGCGCGGCTCCCTTGCGCACCATGTAGCCAGAGGGTCGAATCAGCCCGCGCAGCTCCTCGTCCCCGACAGCACGAAGCCCCTCCACCGTCAGCACCCCGGCTTCCTTGAGCTTTGCAATGGACCGCTCCACATTGCGCCACGAGGTGTTTTGCGTCAGGTACGCGCCCACTACAGTCTCGATCGCTGACTCGGACGGCCACCAGCCTTGCGGTCCATAGGCTGAAACCATTGCCTCATACATCCTGCGCAACAACACCGGTGCGCTCGCCATCATTTGGCCGCCGCAGAAGCCCGCAGCTGCAGCTTCCAGCCCAGCAGCTTCGCGCGCGTGCCTGCTTCTTCAGCCTCGGCAATCATCCCCTTGTGCTGGTACAGGATTGACAGCGCGGTATACGCCAGTACATCTTCAGGTGCGCGCTCGGCCAACGCCTGCGCGGCAGCTATGCCTTCGTCATACTGCCCGGCATCCTGCAACGCGCGGATCAGTCCATGCTGCGCATCCAGAAACTTGGGATCAGCCGCGAGCGCTGCACGAAAGCCCGCGACAGCTCGCAGGGCATCACCCTCCGCCAGCCGGTCCAGCGCGTCGTAGTACAAGGTTTCAGCATGGGTGATTTCGTCAGGTATTGCCATCAAGAATCGATGATAGTGGATAAGCTTTTGGCTATGATGGATCGCATGAAGACCCACACCGACTACCTATGGTTTGAAACGAAGCGAGAGCGCGAGATGGTGCACATCACTCCGCAAATTGAAGCCATCGTGCGCGCCAGCGGTGTGCAGGACGGCTTGTGTTTTGTGTCGCCGATGCACATCACTGCGGCCATTTACGTCAACGACCATGAGAGCGGCCTTATTGAAGACATCGGGGAATGGCTTGAGCATCTCGCCCCGGCCAAGCCCGGCTACCGCCACCACCAGACCGGTGAAGATAATGCCGACGCGCACCTCAAGGCCTTGCTGCTGCACCATGAAACTACTCTGCCAATTACAAAGGGCAAGCTCGACCTGGGAACGTGGCAGAGGGTGTTTTACGCCGAATTTGATGGGCGACGGAGGAAGCGGGTCATTGTTAAAATACTAGGCGTGTAGCTAGAAGCCTTGTGGGGATTCCTATTGCATTGAGCAGAACTTAAGGAATTGGAAAGAGCTTTAACTCAGGCATGGGAAAGTGACGACGATTGTCGGTGAGGAGCAGCAAGTCATAGGCAAGTGCGGTTGCGGCAATTATCATGTCGTCCAATCCAAGTGTCACACCTCTACGGGCGTAACTGCCTTTGAACAAACCAGCCTGCCGCGCAATAAGCTCTGTTGCTGGATAGATGTACAAAGTCGATAACAGAGCTGATATGCGTTTTTCCTCACCAGGGCGTAATCCTCCATATATCTCGCCTACGCTGATGGCTGACGTTGTAAGTTGGTAGCCTTCTAAAGTAAGAGCATCTAAAAAGTCGGCTCTGCCTTGACGCTTGCGCACCACATCTACCAGCACCGTAGTATCTAAAAGCAGGATCACCGTTCGCTATGGACTCTGATAAAGCGTTCTTCGTCTTCCTGGCGAATCTTGCGCACCCAAGCCTGTGTACCCAGGGCTGCTAAATCAGGGTGGTCTTCATCCTTCCAAATAGGCTCGCTTTCACTGAGTTCACGAAGAATACGATGGTTTTGCAGGGCTGACCGGGCCAGCTCAGCTAAAAATGATCCCCTCTTTTCCACTCCTACCGCTTCGTCGATCTCTTGAACGAGATCTGCGGGCAGAGCCACCTGTATTTCTTGCAATGCCATGACAATCTCCTTGAAACCAGTGTGGCACAATTCACTAACTCTAAAAAGAAGGGCGGTCAGCACTGAAGGCGCAGGCTACCTACCCCACCACCGCAATCTCTTCCTCAAGCATCTGCTTCTCAAACAAGCTCGCATAATACCCGCCGTGCGCCACCAGATCCTCATGGCTGCCGAGTTCGGTTACGCGCCCTTCTTGTAACACGGCGATCTGGTCCGCGTGGCGAATCGTTGACACCCGGTGCGCGATCAAAATGGTCGTCCGTCCGGCCATCACCCGGCTCAACCCGGCCAGAATCTGCTCCTCCGTATAGGTATCGACCGAAGCCAGGGAATCATCCAGTATCAAAATTCGCGGGTCGCGGATCAGGGCCCGCGCCAGTGCCGAGCGTTGCTTCTGGCCGCCTGAAAGCGTCAGTCCGCGCTCACCGATTACCGTGTCAAACCCCCCGGGGAACTCCTCGAACTCGCGCCGGATGTGCGCTGCCTCAGCCGCCGCAAGCAGTTCAGCATCCGCAGCGTTGGGACGTCCCAGCAGGATGTTGTCGCGGATCGTGGTCGAGAACAGAAATGTTTCCTGCGGCACATACCCGATACCGGCCCGCAGCGTATCCAGCGGGTAGCGGCGCACCGGCTCACCGTCAATCAACACCGTGCCCATGGGCGCATCGTGCATCCGCACAATCAGGCTTGCCAGCGTGCTTTTGCCCGCGCCGGTCGGCCCCACCAGCGCCAGGCTCGTCCCCGCAGGCACGTTGAGTGAAATTCCGCGCAGGGCCTCGTGCGTTTGCCCTTCGTATGTAAAGTACAGGTCACGAAACTCGACCGCCCCGGCATTGATCCCGGTCAGTGAAGCGTCTGCGTCGCGGTCGTCGATGGTAGGCTTCTCCACCAGCACTTCCTGGATGCGCGTGACGGAGGCCTTGCCGCGCTGCACCAGGTTCACTACCCAGCCCAGCGCAATCACCGGCCAGGTCAGCATCACCGTGTAGGTTGAAAATGCAACAAAGTCGCCCACCGAGATGCGGCCATGGATCACCTCGTGACCGCCGACCAGCAGCACCACTACCATCGCCAGACCCAGCAGAAACTCAAGCGTGGGCCACAGCATGCCCATCAGCTGGACGAGCCGTAAACCGCGCCGGATGTATTCGCGGTTCGATTGCTCAAATGCGCTAATCTGGGCTTCTTCCTGCGCAAAGGCCCGTACCAGTCGCGCGCCGGAGAAGTTCTCCTGCGCCTGCGCGGAAATGTCAGAGAACATGGCCTGAATCCGCTCAAACCGGTCATGGATGCGCCGCCCAAGCGCCTGCACCAGGATGCTTGCCAGCGGTAGCGGAGCCAGCGCTACCAGCGTTAGAAACGGCGAAATCCGCAGCAGAAAGTAGAGCGCCCCAATCGTAAACAGGATGGTGTTGGCGCTGTACATGATCGCAGGCCCCAGCAGCAT
>CAXSFX010000176.1:0-7268 GCA_964236655.1 uncultured Acidobacteriaceae bacterium
GACCCAACACCCTCGAAAACATTGAATGGCTTTCTTGGTGTTCCTTCAAAAAACGGATAATGGACGCGGTAGCACTTAGGGATGATCTCCTTGTGGAGAACCGGAAAAGGGATTGGCACTCTAATCTGACATGCGCATTGACAGGCCGAAGTGTTGTCCTAACAGGATAGTCGTGCCGTCACAAACGACGGTTTGTGACAGCTTAATGCGGCCAATTGACGAGAGGCGCGCTTATAGAGATCTGGACAACTTTCAATAGCAGAGTGGAATCCTGTTCAGCAATTCTTGCTTGCGGTTGCTTGTGAAACGGATGGGTTTCCGGCTTAAAAAAGACACTCCACACCGGGGAGCGGGATATAGAAGAAAACCGGAGACATCGCGCCTCATTTCTTGAAACCATTTAAGCGATCAAGCCGGAAAAGTTGATTCATCTCAACCAAAGCGGCGTCATCATCTCGATGACCCGGTTCTAGGCGCACAGCCAGGTGGGGTACGCATCCATGAAGCCTCGATTGGCGGGCGATAGCAACCCAAGCTCAAAATGCTGCTTCGTTCGGCTAAAGCTCGCACTAGGAAATCACTGGACGAAACCCTCTCCCAGTCGCTGCCGCAACTCACGTTCGACAATGCATGGACCTTGTTCAGAACTCGCTTTGACACTTCATAGCAACTTGAAATGCTCTAAAAGTTCATGCGGAGTATTTAGTGAGAACCGCTGGCCGGCAGGTGCTGCGCCGATGGCTCCGGCGTAAGAATATAGAAGTGCAGCGCACCCTCCGTGAGCACGGCAAGGCTGGTTCCGGATGGAGAGAGCGCGAAGGTATTGCGCAAGTGAGAACCCGCAGCCGGGTGCGCCGCGAAAATCTGCTTGCCATTGAAAGTGGAATATACAGAAACCGACAAAGGTGGAAAGTCCGACGCGCGTACGCTTCCGTCCAGTGCAACACGCCTGTTGAATTGTGTAGAAGCGATGGCGAAGAGCTTTCCAGTCTCATCGGTTTCCGCTTGCTGCAGCAGCTCAAACGGTTCCGGTTTACCCTTCAGCACCGTAGCTCCTTTTAAGTCCAGAACGCGATACCAGGAAGCTTCGCCATGCGCCGGTACGCAGCCATGCGTGAACAACAAGTTTCCCGGTAGCGACTTCACTTCCATCTCGCAGCCGGAGGCAAGGCGACTCAATACTTTTCTTTGTCCACTCCAGCTGTCTTCCTGTATCTCCCAGCGATCTCCGTGGTCCGGCTTCGCACGAACCATGGCGGACTGAAGCAGGGCCGGCTGCAAGGGTTCCGCGCTCATCCGCCGTTCGCCGATCAGCTGCAGATTCTCATTCAGTCCGGTCAGATCGTAATCTTCGTCTACCAGCCGATCAGGGCCGAGAAACGCCGCGAGCTTCTCATGCTCCTCCTTTGTGTGTTTTTCATGGAGCGTTGCGACCAGCATGAGTTCCGCTCCAGGCGAGGCGCTTACAAACAGCAGTGGACCATGCAGCACATAGTGCTGTTGCGTGACCAGGCCCGCGCCGTAAGTGACCAGCTCCCCGCCGACCTGTGCCAGTATGCGGCCGCCGCCTAAACTCCATACGTACGGACCGGCTGCATTCGAAACAGTCCAATCCTCCATGCGCAGCACCCGACCGTCGCTGCGGGAAAGCACAACAGCGCGAATATGACGCGGCCTCCAGCCTCGGCCTGCCTGCTCTGCCGAGCGCCGCACCAGCGTGTGCAGGTTGAAGGTAAACAGCAGCTCATCTTCGCCGAGGAAGTGAACGCTCGTATCCTCATCCAGGGCGTACAAAGCATTGTTGAGTCTGGGCGTAAAGCCAAGCCCGGCAAGCGGAAGAGTCCAGGCCGCCGAACCGGATATTTGTCCCCTTTCGGCGGCAAGCTGCGTACAACCGGAAGCTGCGCATACTTCCGTCTCCTCCGGTTCAGGGGCCCGCATCTTCACGGCCTCATCCACCCGATTGCGAGAGGCCGGGCTCCCTATGGGATTCAAGCCCCAGGCAACCTCGTGGGAAACACCCAGCCTAAGAGTGAACAAAAGTACAAACTGCGTATGGCGCTCAAGTGCAATGTCATGAGAACCGATCAGCATAGTGGCCGTGCCGTTTTGCGGCAACTCCATCTTGATGCCGCGCAGGCCGCGCACCTCTCCTGTCTTTAACTGTTTGTCTGCAGCACCGATGAATCCGCTTGCATTGAAAGTTGTGCCCGAGTTCTGTGAGTTGTTGGTTTGCCGATCGAGCTTAACACCTGCCGCCGCGGCGGAAACAGGGTTGGAGAAGAGATTCTGTATCTGTTGGCCTTCAAATGCAGCAGTCCCCATGCGCTTCAAGCCGTCGTTCTCGGGAGGAGGAGCCCCTTGCATGGCCACAAGAACCGGCAGCATCTCCCGGCCTTCCTGTTCAGAGCAGGAGACCGGAGCAAAGCGTACAGCCAGAACGATTTTTCGCGGGCCGCTTTTATTAAGTTCCACCGTGGTAGTTTCTCCGGTGATGGTTGTATTGGCGCGGATCGTACAGTTGTCTGTCTGCCAGTCTGTCGCTGTTTTTAGAAAAAAGGAGTCACCTTGCTTCAGAGTGCCGAAGTTAACACTTTTTTCCAGTTCCGCACGTGTGGTTACCAGGCCGGCTGGTGACTGCGCCAAAGCAATGGACTGAAAACAGACTGCTACAAATAAGAGTTCCACAGGTACAAGTCGAAGCATGAGCAGGCCCCCGCCCAGAAGCTACCAAAACCGTCTGCTGACAATACAGCCATTTTTTTAACTTGAGCTGAGATCAAAGCTAAAGTTAACAAGCCAAAATCTATAACGCAGTAACACGCCTCAAAAACTTTCGAGAACTAAAACAAGCGACTTTTTAATAGATAAGTACGGGCGGCGGGTAGTTCGTGTTCAAAGCGGGGTTGCCGCCCAGCAAGGGTGCCAGCATATTTGGGCTCTCGCCCACAGGGGCGCTGGGGCCCGCCTGCTTCCGGGCAGCTTGAATCGAAAACAGCGTGGACAAAACGCCGCTCCCGATCCCGATGCCGTCGCCTGTGTTCTGCACCCTGCTCCCCAAGGTTGAAAACTGAGTAGCGGTTACGGCTGTGCCCAAAGCGGATCCAGTGAGCAAGGCCGCCGTGGTGAGTTGGCCAACCGTCTTGTCACGACGGACCTGCAGCGCCGTACGGAGGTCGCCGAGCTGGTTGCGCTCATTCGAGATCTCCGCTACAACGTCGTCAATCTCCAGCGTGGCTGTTTCGATAGCCTCCAAGAGATCGAGCCGGATCATTCGTTCTTCTATGGTCGGGGCGGTGGTCGCCCCCCGCTCTGCTCGCAACGTACGCAGCTTTTCGACCAGATCCGAAAGACCGAAGATTTTGGCGGTCTGTGCAGCAGTAGCCGAAGCCACAGCTTGCCCGTTGCCCGGCACGGCGGAGAGCACGTCAGGAGCGGATGATCCCTGCCCCCGTGCTGCAGCGGTCCAAGCCAATGAGATCAGGGTGCAACCGAACAGTCAAAATGTTGCTTGCCGCAGATTTCCCATGGGACACGCTTCTCCTAACCTGAAATTATTACCCTGAAGTTGCGACAAGCAGCTCGGCGGACAATGGTGTCCAGCGCAAGTGCGGTATGCCATTCAGTGATTAGCCGGTTTTTTGCGGATCGCCCGCACCTGGGCCTCCATATCCGGCATTGAGTGTTTGCATCGTCGCCGACGAGACTATGAGAATGGAAGGACGCCCGCCGAATCGGGCGTCTCCCAAGGAACGGAGCGAAGAGTCTTGCTTGCCCGCAGTCGACAACTGAACACCCTCTCCCTCGATCTATCCTTTCAGGATGATCTCCCTGTTTTGTGGGGCCCTGCGAATAGTTGAAGCCCCAAGTTTAAGATGGGCCTCCGCCATCTTGTCAGGCATTCTGGCTATCCACTGGTTCAGCGACACGTCCTGGTAACGTCCCGTCTTGAACATCTCCAGGAACACCACATCTTCAGTACCCGTGTTCTCAATCGAGTGGCCGGCCATCGTCGGCACAAATCCTACATCGTTGGCATTGAAGTCCATCGTGCGAGCCTTCGCTCCGGTTGTGACGACAGTCATCCTGCCCGAGCCCTTGATCCAGTACTGCCACTCGCTCACGTTCGGGTGCCAATGCATCTCGCGTATGGCACCGGGCTTCAATGTGACCATAGCGGCGGCGATATTGAGAGAGACCGGGAAGTTACTGGAATCAACGATGCGGACTTCTCCACCCGGTGTGGATTTCGTCGCAGGCATCGAACCCATTCTGAAGGTGTATTTGTTCTCTGTCTCAAGGTTTGCGCCGAGAAAGCGCCGATCGTCTTCAAGTGAATCGGGAAGCGGAGCCTCGAAGATATAGAGCTCCGCGGCGGGAAGCTTGTCCCAGCTTTCCCGCGACCAGCCGGTGTTCTTCTGCACGATCTCCGGCGGGGTATGTGCGAGAAACTCTGAAAGAAGAAACGTGTCGTCTTCTGAGAACTCCCCTTCATTAAAAACCAGCAGAAACTCGCATCCGTCTCCTTCGAGCCCTTGGATGGAGTGGGGAAAGCCGGCCGGAAAGTACCAGAGGTCACCGGGACCAAGGTCATCGATGAACATCTTGCCATCAGGCTGCATAATGCTGATTCGCGCTTTTCCGGTCAACATGATGGCCCACTCATCTGCCGTATGCCAATGAAGCTCTCGAAATGACCCGGCAGTCAGGCGCATGTTCACGCCTGCGATGTCCTTGGAATGCGGCAGCTCTCGTTGAGTCACCTGGTGGGTCCAGCCGCCGCCCTGCACTCGCTTCGGCACGAGATCAAAGGAGAACCATATTGGACCCGGGTTTCCATGATCGGTAAAGGGTGGCATATTAGAGTTCGGGTTTTCTTTCAAGAGAGGCTGATTCTCGGGTCCCGGATCGCTGGAGCTAGGCAAGGTTCGGCCGGCCTGTAGCTCCGAACGATGCTGCCCCAAGGCCGATGCGCCTAGAAAGCCGGCACCCGCTAGAGCGCTTGCCCCGACAAACATTCTTCTGGACACAGAAAAGGGGGCCTTTTCCGTGTCAATGTGTGTTCCTTGTTGAGTAAAAGTCTCATCTGTCTTCATCCGTAATCTCCTGAGATCATCCGAGCGTGCGGCTAGTGCTGAAACGTGCCCGCCGGTTTCATCTCTTTCATTAAAGAACGAATTGGAGATGGAGAGTGTACGTAAAGTTGAAGCACCCTGATCGTCTGGATGCATTACAGGGTGGCATAGGGGTAACTTCAACGATTAGGAGGAGCCAACTTGTTTGGCGACCTTGATAAATCGTTGCAGCAGCAGCGTTGCACGACTGGTCTGCACCGCAACCCCGATCTCGGAGATTGCCTTCTCGGTCGTGAGCGGCTTCACTTTTAAACCGGATAGGCTACGCCTTGCGATTCCTTCAGGAAGTATGGCCACTCCCAGGCCGGCGGCAACCAGAAGCAGCGCAGTTTCCATCTCGGCTACCTCCTGTACAACGTTCGGAATGAAGCCCGCGTTGCGACAGATGGCTGTCCAATGATCGTAGAAGGACGGCGCCCACTTTCTTCCGTACGCGATGAACGGCTCGCCGGCAAGCTGCCGTACAGTAAGTGCTTTTTCGGAGGCCAGTGAATGCGTCTTCGGAAGCACCATGGCGAAGGGTTCTCGATGGATTGACTCGATTGAAAGACCGTCCGCAGAGACCGGCAATCTGACAAAGCCCACATCGATGCTTCCGGTCTTCAGCGCATCAATTTGTTGAACGGTCGGCATATTCTTCAGATCGAGGTTCACGCCGGGGTAGAGCTTGCGGAACGCCAGGACGATAGCGGGAATCATCGGCTCGGTTGCAGATGCGACAAAACCTATGCGGAGGTGTCCAACTTCCCCGGAACCGATCTTTCCGGCCCGCAGCTCAATATCCGCAATGCGTTGCAGAAGCTCTTCGCTATCGGCAAGGACGGCTTCGCCGGCTGCGGTAAGCCGAACGCTTCGTCGATTGCGTTCAAAGAGAGGAACGCCAAGATGCGTTTCCAAGTTCTGTATTTGGATTGAAAGCGCCGACTGCGAGAGATAAAGCTGCCGTGCTGCACGGCCAAAATTGAGTGTGTTGGCAACAGCGATGAATGACCGTAGCTGCTTAATATCCATAGCGCCTTGATGTCGATGATTTCACACTGTCGAGCTGGATCAAGCACAAACTAGATGCCTCGCAAACCCGAACGTCTATGGTTTGGGTACGACCTTTTCGAGGAGTTGCTTAAATACGGTTGCCGTACCCGCCGGGAGAAACGGCAATGCCTCGCCCACTTCGCGGGAGAACTCAGGACTTACCTCGCTCTTAATTCAGCCCGTGGCCGCTGCGATATCAGGGGGATAGCTCATCCGTAGCACGGTAAGGATGTCCATGTGACTCAAGACCTTTTTGCTGATGTCGGCTGGGCGTTGCGAGATCATCGTGGCCCAACGCCGAGAATCTCGCCCTGTTTGACCAAGCGGCTCAACGTTCCCAGGCAAAATTTCTTGGCTTTGATTTCCACCATCTGAGGAGCGAAGGTGTCGGCCTCATCTGCATAGAGGTGAAGTGCGCTACGGTTGATGCGCAGCAGCTCGCTTGCAAAGTCTGACGTGAATCGAATCTGATCCTTGTAATCTTCCCGAGCCATCTGCAGGGCCAGCCTGAGCAATAGTTTCTGAATTGACTCAAGAACTATCTTCGCAACTCCGCTCGCACCGGCTGCGAGTTCGGATACATCGATTAGGCTGGAAATCGCCAGCTTCGTCCCCTTGACGCGGATTGCCTCGATAAACTTTTCTGCCTCCGGTAGTGGAAGACGGCTGATGCGATCGATCTTTTCCGCGATCACACCTTCGCCAAGTCGCAGATCCCCGATCGTGCGTTGCAGCTTCGACCGGTCCACACGGGCACCGGATGCCTTCTCACGATAAACGCCGGCGATGTAGTAACCAGCAGAGCGTGCGCTCCTTGACCCCGGCTTGCCGCGCGAGGTGCTGCTCTTCCATGCTGATGCGGAGGTAAATGCGGGCGGCTTTAATCAAGGCTTTAGCCAAGTTGCGTACACATCACTTGGCTTGCTGTAAATCACCTAACGCCCGTTTACACAACGAAGTAGGCTTTTAAAAATTGCTTGGAACCTCAAAGAAGATGGAGAGCCTATGAAAGCACGATCCGGACATTCATATGACAAGAAATCGGCATTTTCTGCTCCAGTGAGGCTACATCAAGGTAGACGCAACGAGCCTCTGAAGATT
>CAXSFX010000177.1:0-7171 GCA_964236655.1 uncultured Acidobacteriaceae bacterium
ATTACCGCGCTTTACGAGGGCAGCGGCTTTTCGCATGTTGAGGTCAAGCCTGTGGTCAAGGACGAAGACGTAGACAAGCAGGGCCGCCCTTCTAAAATCTCCCACATCAATGTTACCTATGTGATTACCGAGAACGCGCAGCAGCGGTTCGGTTCCTACAAGATGGTAGGCAATGTGGCTGTGCCCGCCGGTACGCTGCTGCCGCTGCTTAACACGCAGGTAGGCCAGCCGTACTCCTCCACCAGCTTGACCGGAGACCGCGATGCGGTCCTAACCTGGTACCTGGGCCATGGCTACGACCAGGCAGCCGCCAACCTGAAGCAAGCCCCGGACCCGCACGATCCTAACCTGATCGATGTCACCCTTGAGGTGACCGAAGGCGAACAAATCCATGTCGGGAATGTGCTGATTAGCGGTCTGAGCAGCACGCGCCGTAGTACCGTCGATTCGCACATCCTGGTGCATCCGGGCGACGTGCTGGACCAAACTGCGCTGATCGATACACAGCGCCAGCTGTACGACCTGACCCTGTTCAACGGTGTTAACACCGCCGTGCAAAACCCCAGCGGAGACCAGCTGCACAAGGATGTACTGCTGCAGTTTACCGAAGCCAAGCGCTGGGACGTGACCTACGGTCTCGGTTTCCAGGTGCAAACCGGCACGCCCACCAGTAACAACGTGCTTCAGAACATCCAGCAGGGTCTACCCGCTTACACCAATCCAAACGGTAATTTTGGAGCAAGCGAGCTGCTTTCACTCAACATATCGCGCATTAATCTGCGCGGCACCGATAACAGTGTCTCGTTGCAATTGAAGTATGGCTCCCTTGAGCAGGTGGAACTGCTCACGTTTTCCGATCCGCACCCTTTCAACAAGAAAACGCTTACCTTGTCTATCGACGGCGGTTATACAAACGAGAGTGATGTGAGCACGTACAGGGCCTCACGGCTGGTAGGAAATTTGCGGCTTGCCCAGCGCGTCGGCAAGCCCACTACCTGGATTTACCAGTACCAATTCCGCCGCATCAACGTGAACCCCAACTCCCTGCAAGTCGCGCCCGAAGAAGTTCCTTTGCTCTCGCAGCCTGTCACGGTGAGCGGTCCGGGCGTTACCTACCTCCGCGATACGCGACGTCCTTCATCTCTTAATGCTTCCGGCGGCACCTACAACACAGTGCAGGAGTTCTTTTCAGAAGGCAGGATCGGATCGCAGTCCAACTTCAACCGGTTCGATGCAACCAATGCCACGTATTACCCGTTCGGCAACGTGCACAGGTATATCTTTGCCCGGCAAACACGCTACGCTTTCGAGCGTTCCTTCGGCACCGGCCTTACCGAGCTGATTCCTCTGCCGGAAAGGCTGTACGCGGGCGGCGCGGAGTCGCATCGCGGCTTCGGCATCAATGCAGCCGGGCCACGTGACTCGGTTACCGGCTTTCCTATCGGCGGTGCGGCGGCGTTCGTTAACAATTTTGAGCTGCGCCTGCCGCCGCCGGTGTTGCCGTATGTCGGCAGCAGCGTCAGCTTTGTCCTGTTTCATGACATGGGCAATGTATTTGTAAGAAACAGCGATATCGCGCCCAGCTTCCTGCGCTTCCGCCAGCCCAACCGTGCGGGCTGCCGCGACCTGAACCTGACCGACCAGCAAATGCCGTCCACGGAACAAAACAGCATCGGCCTGACCGGGCAATGCTCCAATAACTACTTTTCGCATGCGCTCGGTCTAGGTGCGCGTTATGGTACCCCGGTCGGACCGATTCGGGTAGATGCCAGCTACAACCTGAACCCGCCGATCTACCCGCAAATCCAGAGCTTCAATTTGACGAACAGCGGCTCGGCACCCCCGCCGCCCACCGTGGGCCAGGCCAATCACTTCAACTTCTTTTTCAGCATCGGACAGGCATTCTGATGCGGACCCTGTTTATCCCTTTCCTCGGTTTGCTGCTTGCGACATCGGTGCAGGCGCAGAATGCCGCACCGGTGCAGCAAGAGACGCAAACCCATGTGACTCCGGGCCAGAAAGCCGCTGCCACCAGCCAGGCGCAGCAGGCTGCAACCACGCAGAGCCCCAATGCCGGGGCACCGCAAGGCAAGCCCATTGTGCTCGACAGCGTGGTCGCCATCATCAACGGCGATGTTCTTCTTCAAAGCGATGTCGAACAGGAAAAGCGCTTTGAGTCACTGCAACTACTGTCAGCTACCGAGAATACGGATGTCGGGGCTGCGGAGCACCTGATTACGCGCACGCTGATCCTGCAACAGATGAAAGCGCAGAACCAGGCTCCGCCCAACATCACAGCCGCCGATACAGACAAGTTCATTGCTGAGCTCAAGAAGCAGCTGCCCGGCTGCGTAGCAGCCCATTGCCAGACCGAGGCGGGCTGGACAAGCTACCTGAAAGAACGCGGCATGACTCCCGCAGACGTTGCGATGCGCTGGCGACAGCGGCTCATTATTCTGGATTATCTCAACCAGCGCTTCCGGACCGGCGTTCGCATCCCCACTGACCAGGTGCAGGCCTACTATGACAAAACCCTGGTGCCGCAGTTTGCCGCCAAGCATGAGAAAGCGCCGGCGGTAAAAGCCCTGCGGCCGCGGATTGAGGAAATTTTGCTTCAGGAACAGGTAACCAGGCAGATCGATGACTGGGAAGCAACGCTGCGACAGGAAGGCAGTGTGCAGATCCTGGTGCCTACATACGGAAAGAGTAGCGGCAACGAGGAAAGCAACGCACCGGGAGGCGGCGCATGAGCACAACCCCAAGCTCGTTTCTAGGCCGCCGCACGGGCGGACAGCTGGCAGGCAGTGACAGGCCGGGTGAGCCGCAGCGCAAACGCCACCTCGTGCTTCGCATTCTGCTGATTGCAATTGTTATTCTGGCGCTGCTGGTTGCCGGGATCAGCTGGTATGCCTCGACACCGCAGTTCGCCAACAAGGTGCGCGCGAAGCTGATCCAGGTGCTGGGTGACTCGACCGGCGGCCGTGTGGAGCTGGGTGCGTTCCGGTGGCGATTGCTGCACCTCCAGTTTGAAGCCGATAACCTTACCATCCATGGACTGGAAGCGCCGGGCGAGGTGCCTTACGCGCATGTAGACCGGCTGCAGGTGCAGGTCAAGATCATCTCGTTCTTCCATGCCAAAATCGGGTTGAACTACCTGGGTATGGACAAGCCGACCGTGCACCTGATCGTCTACAAGGATGGTTCTACCAACCAACCGGTACCGAAGAAGAAAAGCGCGCCTACCGACCTGAACAACACCATTGACCAGGTGTTCGACCTGGCTGTGGACCGGGCGGAGATCAACAACGGTACGGCGCTTGTGAACCAGCAGGCGATCCCCTTCTCGCTTGCCGCCAACGACCTTGAGGTCGGCATCAACTACCTGCCGGCAACAGACCAGTACAAGGCATCAGCCTCCATCGCTGACCTGACAGCGCGGCGCGCTATCGCAGCTCCCATCCACTCTCACCTGAGCGTTTCCGCCGTCATGGGCCGCCACAACCTGAGCGTACCGGACTTGCAATTCACCGCAGGCAGCTCCACGCTGGCCGCCCATGCCGATGTGAGCAACTTTGCCGACCCGCACTGGCAGCTTGCTGCCAAGGGTACGGTAGACCTGCGTGAAGCTGGAGCCATGGCTGCCATCGCGGGACTCAATAGCGGTACCGTGGCGCTGGACCTGCATGGGCAGGGAAGTGGAACGTTGTTTGCGGTGGACGGTGAAACGCGCATCGGCGGTGCTGCGTACAAGGGCTCGGGTGTCAATCTCAACGGTTTAAATGCGGCTACCCAGATACATCTTGACCAGGACCTGCTCGCGCTCAAGGGCCTGCACGCGACGCTTGCCGGTGGCGGCCTTGTGACAGGCGACGCACGCATCGATCACTGGCTTGCCCCCGCACCGTCCCCGACAATCGCTCCTGCTGTTCAGCCCGGCTCGAAAACCGCTGCCGCAACCCAGGCGGCACGTCAGGCCAACCGGACCATTGCCGATGCAACCGGCAATCCTGCCGCCAAGGCTGCCGTTTCCACAGGCACGGTCAATCTCAAGCTGCAAGGGTTCACGCTGCCTTCAATCCTTTCCCTTGTGGCCCCGCCCAAGCTCCAGCACCTGGGCTTCTTCACCACAGCCGGTGGTACCGTTGAGCTCAACTGGGTCGGCAACATCTCAGACCTCGCTGCAGACGCACATATCGCCCTGAACGCACCCCCGGCTCTGCCGAACGGCGATGTACCGGTGAACGGCCTTGTTGACGTGCACTACGCAGGCCGCACCGACAGCCTGCTGGTGCGGCAGCTGAACGCCCACACGCCCGGCACGCAGCTCACCGTCACCGGCGGGGTCGGCTTGGCGGCGGGTGCGCGCTCGTCGCTGCAAACGCAGCTCACAGTCTCAAACCTGGGTGAGTTCAACAAGGCGCTTGCCACCTTCGGGGTCGGCGGCAAAAGCGGCTCGGCACTGCCGGTCGCACTGCATGGCCAGGCCGGCTTCAACGGCACTGTGACCGGCTCGCTTGCTGCGCCCGACGTGACCGGCCACCTGGCAATCAACAACTTTGACCTGCTGCTGAACAACGCACCTGCCGCGGCAACAGTTGCCGACGCGGCGCTGCCTACAGGGCCTGACGGCAAACCTGTGCCGGTACCGGTTGCCACCGGCGTGCAGCCCTCCGCACCCACAGCTTTCCATATTGACTCACTCGCAGCCGGTGCCGAGTACTCGCCTGCGCTGATCTCCGTACAAAGCGCGCTCATTACGCGCGGCAACACGCAGGTGCATGCTTCGGGGCAGCTGCACGCGCACCATACGCGCCGCCAGGGCTATGCCTACGACAAGGAAGCCCTTATCAATGCGACAGCCGGCATCAACAACGCGGGTGTTCCGGACTTGCTTGCGCTTGCGGGTCAGTCGGCGGTTCCTGTCACGGGCACACTCAACGTGAATGCAACCGTGGGGGGCACTCTGGGCAGCTTGAACGGCGGCGGGCATCTCGCCATCACCGGAGGGCAGGTGTACGGCGAGCCCTACAAAAGCCTCAATGCTGACCTCGCATTTGCCGGGCAGGATATAGGTGCCTCCCAGTTCACCTTTCTCATCGGCGGTGGCCAGATTACCGGTGACGGCGGGTACAACCTCACCAGCAAGCGCTTCCACTTCAAAACCCAGGCTGGGGGGCTTGATCTCGATGCTTTCCAGGTACTCAAAAAATCGCCGCTGACCATTCATGGCCGGCTCGCGCTGAATGCAACCGGCTCAGGCACGGCACAAGCGCCGAACGTGCAGGCTGCCATCCATCTCACCAATCTTGCTGTCGCAAACCCTGCGGGTGGGCCTGCCTCCACCGGGCAAGTGGACCTGACAGCCCATACACAGAACGGCTCGGTGATTGCCGATTTAAATGCACACCTCAACGGTGCGCTGGCTACCCTGCACGCGCAAACTGCTCTTAGCGGCGACTACATAACGCGGGCCAAGCTCACGCTATCGAACCTCGACATCAACCCGTACCTGCAGCTGTTCAACGTGGCCGGCGTCAAGGGCGACACCATCCTGACCGGTACCGTAACCGTGAGCGGCCCGGCTGCCAAGCCGAAGCTGTTGAACGGCGATGCCGAGCTTTCGCGCATTGCCATCAGTACGCAGGGGATTTCGATCGGGACCGAAGGCGGTTTGCGCGCGTCCTTGCGTGACGGTATTGCGGAGCTGCAGCCGCTTCATGTTACCGGCGGCGGCACGGACTTTCATGTAGGAGGCCGGGCGCAACTGTTCGGCTCCAACCGGCTGCTTGATGCCAAGGCCGACGGCAGCCTGAACCTGGCAGTCGCCCACACGCTGGTGCCCGCCATCGACAGCGCCGGCAACATCACGTTCAATTTCACCGCCGGCAATACCATTGAAAAGCCGGATCTCGAAGGCTCTGCAAACTTCCATGAAGTCAACCTCGCCTACGGTGACTTTCCAAATGGTGTCAACCACTTGAACGGGTCACTGGTCTTCGACCAAGGCAGGCTTTCTGTTCAAAACCTCCATGCCACGAGTGGCGGCGGTGACCTTACATTCGGCGGTTTTGTTACATATCAGGCCGGGGTTTACGCGGATCTGTCTGTAACTGCCAAGCAGGTTCGCGTACGCTACCCAGCCGGTATCAGCACTGTATTTGACAGCAAATTGCATTTGCAGGGTACCGCCGAGAACATCCTGGTCAGCGGCGGTGTGCTGGTCACCCGCTTTGCTATCAATCCGGGGCTCGATGCTTCAAGTCTGTCCTCAAACGGCATTTCTCCGCCGCCCGATCCAACAGCTTTCGGCAACAAAATCAGGCTTGATGTACACGTTACTTCGGCCCCACAGCTGGATATTAACAACAGCTATGCCAAGGTGGCCGGAGATATCGACCTGTTTGTGCGCGGTACAACAGCGGAGCCCTCTGTGCTTGGGCACGTTTCCATTACTGAGGGTGAGGCTACCTTCGCCGGCACGCACTATGTGCTGCAGCACGGCGACATCTACTTCACAAACCCGGTCAAAATCAACCCCACTATCGACCTTGAAGCCAGCGCGCACGTGGAGGACTATGACGTCATCATTGGACTGCACGGCACTCCGGCCAAGCTGCAGCCGACCTTCCGCTCGGAGCCGCCGCTTTCCGAGCAGGATATTTTCTCGCTGCTTGCGCTTGGGCGCACGCAGGAGGAGCAGGCTATCTACTCTGAACAGCAAACCCAGGCCGGCGTAAACTCGACGGCTGACTCCATTCTGGGCGGCGCATTGAACGCTACTGTTTCAAGTCGTATTAATAAACTTTTCGGTGGCGGCAACGTCAAAATCGATCCGACTTTTGTAAGCGGAACCGGCAATTCTACCGCGCGTATTACCGTGCAACAGCAAATCTCAAAAAATGGAACCGTTCAGTATGCAACAAATGTAAATTCAACGGCACAGCAGTTGATCCAGGGACAATATAATCTTACACCGAATGTGTCCATCGTTGGGTTGCGCGATGAATCGGGTGTGTTCAGCCTGCAACTGAAGCTGCATCAGCGGTATCGCTGAACGTTGTTTACGGTCGAACATCTTTCCATGCAAGTCCGTGTTCCTATGCAGTGGGAGCGGCAAGCTGCTCCCGCAAGGAGAACGGGCATGCGGACACTATCGAATGTAGCGGTTTTG
>CAXSFX010000178.1:0-7057 GCA_964236655.1 uncultured Acidobacteriaceae bacterium
GCAGCCATCCACCTCGCAGCCGCAACCATCTGGCTTATTTGATGACACGCCCTAGGTACTTTTGTTCTCGTCTTTGCCGGTTTAGGTACTGCTGTTCTTGCCGAGAAGTCCGTCGGTCTCCAGGGGATTGCATTTGCTTTCGGCTTGTCACTTCTGGCCATGGTCTACACAATAGGCCCTATCTCCGGCTGTCACATCAATCCTGCCGTGACATTCGGGTTTCTTGTAGCAAAACGGATTTCTGCAAAAGATGCCGCTGGATATGTTATCGCCCAAATCCTGGGTGCGATTTTAGCATCTGCGGTAGTGCTCCTGATTGCTCATGGAGCTCCAGCCGGCTATAGCGCACACGTAAGTGGCCTTGGAGCTAATGGCTATGGAATGCACTCACCGAACGGCTATTCCGTTTCTGCTGCCTTCGTAATGGAACTTGTTCTGAGCTTTATATTTGTACTAACCGTTTTGGGCGCTACTGACAGTAAGGCTCCCGCCGGTTTTGCAGGCGTTGCAATCGGCTTGGCACTTACCCTGGTTCATTTGGTTGCAATTCCTGTGACAAATACTTCAGTCAATCCCGCGCGGAGCATCGGCCCGGCGCTGTTTGTAGGTGGGTGGGCTCTTCAGCAACTATGGCTGTTTTTGCTCGCGCCTCTTTTAGGAGGAGCCTTGGCAGCCGTGTGCTACACCTCGCTTTGGGCAAAGCAGGTTACTGTATCGACCCCTTCACGCACCAAGTAGTATGGGCGAGACCGACATGCGTTCATATTGCATGTAAGTATTTATTGCGAAGTAAAGAAGTTCGCAGTATAGGCGAATACAAGCTTGGTAAACATGCCTGTATCCGTTAATAAACACACACTAAATAGAAACGGCCAGCATGAGCTGGCCGTTTCTATTTCATTTAAGATGTAAGTTATGCAGCAACCGCACTCTGTGCTGCTTCCTGATTTACCTGGCTGTTCGCAAGCTCCGTAAACTTCTGGTCGCCGGCCTTGCACTCTTCCAGGCTTTGCTTCATCTGCTCGACCGCTTCATCCTTGCCAAGTAATTCGGCAAAAGCACTGAACGATCCGTAAGCCGCTACACGGTATGCCTGCTGCTGGTTTACAGCAACAATCAGCGCTGCGTCGCGTACCGGTGAGGGATCCGTATTTGCGATCATGTTTTCCACTTCAGCAATCATGGCCTTGGCGATCGGGTTCTCGTTGGTATCGGCTTCCTTACCCAGCTTGGTAAAGGTTTGCTGAATGCGCTCTGCGTACTTTTGACCCTGCGTGACGCTCTTCTCGAACATCTCCTTGAGCTCCGGATTGGTTGAAGCCTCAGCCATTTTCGAGGCTTCCTTTGCGACCTGCTGCTCAAAGTCATAGGTGTAGGTAAGGCCGGTGTACATCAAATCTTCAATGCTTTGCATTTTCATGGGGAAGGCTCCTGGGCTGTTGCCGTTTGCGGCAATATGCACTCAGCTAGGGTGATGGCTCTCCATGATGTGTTGCCGGCCTGCCATGCTTCATGTTTCATCCTGCGGAAAGCTGCTTCCATATTTGCTTCAAAGTTCGCTTCAAATTTTCCCGGGCAAGTTGCCGCCGGTAGTCAGCCCATGGTCTACCGGCATTTGCATTAACTCCAGCCGTACGTTGCGCATGGTTTCAAGGTAAAAAGCAAGGTTGTGGATGGAGTTCAGCGTGGCACCAAGCGGCTCAGCGGCCGCGAACAGATGCCGCAGGTAAGCCCGCGTATAGCGCGAGCACACCGGGCAGGCACACTGGGGATCTGCCGGTCCCTCATCCTCGGCAAAGCGCCGATTCTTGATGTTCAGCCGCCCCTCCGAGGTAAATAGCAGCCCATGGCGGCCGGCGCGGGTGGGCAGTACGCAATCCATCATGTCAACACCCATGCGGGCGTAGGCGGCAATCTCCTCCGGGTAGCCCACACCCATGACGTAGCGCGGCTTATCACTCGGCAGCAGCGGAAGAGTTGCGGCGATGATTTCAAGCGTCTGCTCGCGCGGCTCACCAACCGCCAAGCCGCCGATGGCGTAGCCGGGAAAGTCCATAGCCACCATGCGCTCCGCGGCCTCGCGCCTTAACGCCGGGTACATGCCGCCCTGCACGATGCCGAACAGGCTTGGGCGGGCTTCAGGCGCAACATGCGGGGCAGGCCAACGGCGCGGCGCGGCTTGCGATATCCACCATGGCACCTCGTGCTTGTGGGCTTCCCAGTAGCTCAGCGAGCGCACTGCCCAGCGCATGGTCAGCTCAAGTGATGCACGGGCTCGTGCCTCATCTGCCGGGTACTCCAGGCACTCGTCAAAGGCCATGGCAATGTCAGAGCCGAGCGCCAACTGCACCGACATGGAGTGCTCGGGCGAGAACATATGCTTTGAGCCGTCAAGGTGCGAGCGGAACTGTACGCCTTCCTCACTGATTTTGCGCAGTGAAGCAAGCGAAAATACCTGGTAGCCGCCGGAGTCCGTCAGCAGCGCTCGATCCCAGCTCATGAAGCGGTGCAAGCCACCCATGCGCGCAATGGCCTGATGGCCGGGACGCAGGTACAGGTGATAGGTATTGCCCAGGATGATGCCCGCGCCGGGCTGCTCGCCTGCTTTGCCGGCCTCAGGCGCACCCAGGGTTTCAAGCACATCCTGCGGCACGGTCTTGACGGTAGCCGCTGTGCCTACCGGCATGAACACAGGCGTTTCGACCGTGCCATGCGGCAGGTACATGCGCCCGCGCCTGCCGCCGCCCGGGCTTGGTGGTGATGCCTCAAACTGCAAGCTCATAGCCAAGTGTAGCCAGCCGGGTATAGCCGGGCTCCCGATGAGCGGCCACGCTACAAGCCCTGGGCTGCTTGGAAACGCCAAGGATGTGTCCCGCCGCTCTGTAACGCAGCAGAGGAAGAGCGGCCTGGGTAACCCAGAGCATACAAAACGGCTGGTGTCGAACTGAGTCCGAATGTCGGCCTCGCTCACCTCCTTAACCGTAATCGACCAACAACCGTGCCGACCTGTATCCGGCATTGTTGAAGAGGACATCCAGCCTGCCAAGATGCGTGTGAGCCTCCTGAACGGCGTGCCGACCCTGCTCGGTGCCGGGCATGTTCGAGTGCCATGGGCAGCATGGCGTCGCCGAAACGACCTTTTAGATCGGCAAGGATCTCCCACTTTTCGGACAGTCACGGCGACCTGATCAGCGACGGCTATGTAGCCTTCATATGGCGCGACTATGGAGCAGGTATGTAGAAAATGTTCCCTTTGCGCAGCAACAGCTTGCCAAAAGGGTTTTTTAAAGGAAAGGCTACTGACCGGCTGCGCCCTGGTGTTGGGGACTGCTTTCTTCTACCAGCGCGGTACTAGGGAAATATTTGCACTCCTGTGAAAAACCCGCCCATTGTAGATATTTGCTTGCCGATCAGGCTGGAGTCTACGTCCGAGTCTACGGCTTCTACGGTACCCGCAGCCTCAAATCCAATGCGCGGTGGCAGGGTTGGCGGATCGCCGTAGTATGAGCCGCGCATGTAAAGAGCTTCGGAACGATTTAAGACAGTCGCTTGTACCCGCAGATCTCAAGCTTGCCCGGTGCCGCGTAGGAGCATCTTCCAGCTGCAGATTTTCTGGACCACCGAACTCGTACACGCGAATGATCTTTGGCATAATCAACCTCTATTTCAGCTTGGGATGAGGAAAATTCTTCAAACAATTCATAGTATTGCTCAGGTACGTTTCCGCTCAACTGAACGATCCCGCTAAGTCGCATTAGCGGGAGCAATTATGGCAGGTGGGAAGACGGAAGACGGCTTGTCTAGCATTGAGCAAACGAATGTTAGGTTCAGGGTAGAGATTTTCTACCAGACTTGTCGCCTCTGATGGAACAAAGTAAGAGCCTGATTTGCTCCGTATACCCCTCGATGAAGTGTCCTGATGAAAAACATATTCACAAATGACTAACCAAACCTCAAGATTGAAGAGCAGTCTTTTCAAACGTTTAGAACGGTTGAGGCAGGCTTAAAACGGTCCAACGAGAACAGGTCCAAACCCAAAGCAGCACTTCCTTTTGAAATCATTTCGGCGATCACTTCGCCGATTACTGGAGCGAATTTGAAACCATGCCCTGAAAAACCCGCCGCGATTGTGACAGCGGGATGGTGCGGGTGAGTGCCCAGCAGGAAGTGCTCATCAGGAGTCATCGTGTACAGACACGTTTCAGCACGCAGCAAGCGGCCTGCGAGCCCAGGTAATGTCTCCGCGAGCCGGTCACGAATCGAGCGCTCGTCCGCAGGGCGAATGTCGCGGCAGATCGAGTCGGGCGTACACACTTCATCGCTGCCGTGGAGCGCGACCTTCACTCCTTCAGAAATGGGTCCGGTAAGCGGAAAGCCGTAGATAGGTTTGCGGTTCTCTTCTTCCTCAATCACGTAAACGGGAAATCGCTCTTCACGGAAGTGCTCGATGCCTTCTTTCGGCTCAAACCAGTAGAGCACTTGCCGGGTAACCCGCATAGGCAGGCCAAGCTCGGCGAGCAGCTGCGGTGCCCATGGGCCAGCCGTCAAAACGAGGTGATCTGCCGTGTACGTGCCTGTCGCAGTGCGTACCGAGACGCCGGAGTCTCCCTGCCCGGCGTGCCAGTCAAGAACAGCCTCGTTTGTGTGCAACTGTGCGCCTGCGCGCGTAGCTTGCCGAAGCTGCTGCTCAACGCAGGCTTCAGGGCGTAGATAGCCTGCATTTGCTTCAAGCAGTCCGCAGGTGTCCGGCTTGACATGGAAGACCGGGTAGCGCTGCTTCAGTTCCGAAGCGTTCAGCAATTGGTAGGGTAGATTGAACTGGCCCGCGCTTTCAGCGCTGCGTTTTACCAGCTGCCCGTCGCGAGGACCCAGTATCAAGGCTCCGGGTAAGTGGAGCAGATGGGTCCCTGTGTCCTGCTCCAGTTTCTTCCATAATTCGAAGGAGCGGATAAGCAAGGGAACGTAGCGATAATCCTCAAAATAGGCCTGCCGAAAGATGCGCGTAAGCCCGTGCGAGGAGCCGTGAGCATGGGGCGGAGCGTACTGGTCGAAGCCGCGGACACGATGGCCCTGCTCAGCAAGGTGCTGTGCGGCTGCGCTGCCCATGGCCCCGAGGCCGATTACGATAACCTCCAAGCAACCCTCTCTTTGCTTTTTGTGAGTCGCACTATTTCAGTTTATGGACTTATGACGGAACCTATCAAGGTGAAGATCAGAATGTCAGTCGCAAACCCGCCTGCATCTGGCGCCGTGAGCCTTGCTCAAAGGTGCCGGAGCCGCGCTGGCGTATGTTCGTGCGGTTCGCAGCCGTGGTGCCGTTGATCGATTCGGCTGTACCCGATAAGTTGCCGTTCAGCAGATCTTCAGGAGCGTCGTAGGAACTGCGATTGAATATGTTGAACACATCCCACGATGGTTCCACCGTCAGCTTGTCTCCAATGATTTTATGGCTATACTCCAGGCGCACATCGGTGAGAAGCAGCAGATCGAGACCCACCTGATTTGCCGGTGCAAGAGGAAGGGTAGGCATACCGGCTTTAAGCTGCTGTAGCTGTGTTGATGTCAGCAGACCTTGCGAAACCAGGAGATTGCCTGCGGGCGTCTGTTGTCCTGCCATCGTCGAATTGTAGTTCGCGATTGCCGTGTTGAGATTCTTTCCTGCCTTTAGGCTGCGTCCAAAGGCTCCGGGGCCATATCCGGGGAGCAGGTCGTTTGTAGTTCCATCTCCTGTGACGTCGGTGCAGAAGATCTCCTCGGGCCCTCCACCGCAGCCGCCTCCAAATGCAACCGGAAGCAGCGCATTGTTCGACAACGGTGAAAACCAGTGGGTGATCTGGCTGAAGGTGAACCCGCGCTTGATGTCGGTAATGGTTCCCAGGTTCAGTATGGAGGTGCGGTCCAGACCGTCCGGGCCGACAAAATGATTCGGTGAGAGATTGTCCCAGCTGCTGGGGGAAGAGGACACATCGGCTGCACCTGTTCCTGACGTCCGCAGATTGCCTACGTTGCGGGAAAGCGTGTACGCAAACGTAAGCATGTTGCTGTTCATCCATCGGAACATCTGACTTTCCGGCGCGCCGAATCTCCCATCCAGACGCAGATTCAAACCGTTGTAACTGTTCAAAGCGCGATGCTCGTAGAAGTTCATCGGGCCGAAGTTAGGGTTCATTCCGCGAAAGGCATAACCATTGGCTGCTGTGCCCGCGCCTAGTCCAAATGCCCCGTAAGTGGCAATCGTAGCTCCCTTGGTAATTGCACATGTCGTACCCGCCAGGGACGCAGGGCAGCCGAGGGAGGCATTTGCGGCTGCGATTGCGGTGGTTGCAAGCACCGGGTCGAAACTGGCTGCGTTGGCTGCGCCGATGTGGTTTTCATCCACGATCAAGGGAAACTCGTAGCCATGCACATAGACGTACTCGCCCGTGAACACCAATCCCTTCCGAAGCTGGCGCTGGTAGGCGATGTTGGCTTGCGCAACACGCGGGTTCTTCGTTCCGGGCGTCCAGGCCGGGGCATAGAGAGCCTGGTTCAGCGCAAAGGTTGAGACAGGGGAAGTATTCAAGGCAGAAGCAGCGACATAGAGCTGGTTCAGGTTATTAACTGCCGTGGCAGACTGGCCGATTGTCTGGCCGAACAACTGGGCCAGCGCCGCGCCCGAGGTTCCATTGGCAAAACCATACTGTGCCGCAAGCGGGTCTCCGGCCTTGAAGGCTGTGCCGCTTCGGGGGTCTATCAAGGCGCTGCCTGCTGTCACGGTCTGCATCTGCGAGGAGATACCGGCGGGAATAAAGTTACTCGGATCGCCGTAAAAACCGTCCAGCGTGAGCTCTTCATAGTAGAGCCCCGCAGCGGAGCGGATCACCGTTTTGCCATCACCGTGCACGTCCCAGGCGACCCCGATCTGCGGGCCAAAGTCCAGCTTGGGATTGTGCCGGTATCCACCGTAGCCGGGCTTGAAAGCATCAATCGCGGTGCCATGGTCCACACCCGCATCGAACTGCCCTGAGAAAAACACGTAGCGTACACCCGCGTTCACCGTTACTTGGCGCGATACCTT
>CAXSFX010000179.1:0-7025 GCA_964236655.1 uncultured Acidobacteriaceae bacterium
CACCGCAAACGAACGCGCGTGTTGCAAAATATCGGCGGTATTGGCAACTTTACGGCGCTGCCGCCGCTAGGCAGTGCGGAGGCATTGATTGCGCTTGATACAGGCCCCGGCAACATGGTCATCGATGCGCTGATGCAGCAACTTTTCAGCAAACCTTATGACCGCGGCGGCAAGGTAGCTGCGCGCGGCACCGTGTTGATGCCGGTTGTGGAGCACATGCTTTTGCAACCGTTCTTCCGGCAAAAGCCGCCGCGTTCGGCCGGACGCGAGCAGTTTGGTGAAGCATTTACAGCAGCCCTGCTACGCGCCTGCCGCAAGCTCAAGGGGAGCCCGGAAGATGCCGTGGCCACGGCCACTGCGCTTACCGCTCACTCCATCGCCGGTGCCGTGCAAAAGTTTGTCGCACCCGCGCTGCAGCAGGCTGGTGTGGATCTCATCGTATCCGGCGGCGGCGCGAAAAACACGACCCTTGTCACCCTGCTTGGGAGTCTGTTGGGCGAGAATACACGCCTGATGGCTTGCGACGATCCCTCGCTACCCTCGCCCCTGCCGGTGGAGGCAAAGGAAGCCGTTGCCTTTGCATTGCTGGCTTATCAAAGCTGGAACAGGCAGCCGGGCAACGTGCCCCCAGCTACAGGCGCGCGCGAGGCCGTGGTGCTGGGGCAAGTGAGCTGTGGCTAGACCGCTGCTACTTGCTGTCACCATGGTTGCCGCGGCATTGCTGGCGGGCTGCGGGTCGAAGCAGCCACCCGGCAATACAGTCACCGTGCTGATTGAAAACAGCCCCACCAACCTGGACCCGCGCGTCGGCACCGATGCCTCGTCCGAGCGCATCGATTCCCTGCTGTTCGACGCGCTGGTTCGGCGCACCCCCAACTTTGAGGTAGGCCCTGAAATAGCAACCTCCTGGGAGATTCCGGACCCGCTCACGTATGTTTTCCATCTGCGTACCGGCGTGCGCTTTGCTGACGGGCATCCACTGACCTCACGCGACGTGAAATGGTCGCTTGATACCTCATTCAACGGCAGCATTGCCAGCGTGAAATCGGCCTCCTTTCGGACGTGGAAGTCGGTGGATGCACCGGATGCAGCAACAATCATTGTGCATTTGAAGAAGCCTGATCCGGGCTTGCTGCTGAACGTGTGCGACGGCGTTTTCGGCGTAATTCCATACGGCAGCGGGCGCGACTTCTCGCACCATCCGCTAGGCAGCGGCCCTTTCCGGCTCGTCAGCCAGGAACAGGATAAAGAAGTCACGGTCGCACGGAACCCGCTATACTGGCGCTCGCCTCCATTGCTTGATGGCGTGCGTTTTGCGGTGGTGCCGGATGCGATCACCCGCGCGCTTGAACTCCAGAAGGGTTCGGCGGATGTCGCCGTTAATGCCCTGCCGATCGATGTGCTGCCAAGCCTTGCGCGCGAGCAAAACCTGCGCGTCCAAAGTGCGCCCGGCACCAATGTGTACTACCTCATCTTCAACCTGCGCGACCGCTACCTGCGCGACGTGCGTGTACGCACTGCAATTGCGGAGGCGATAAATCGGCCATTGATAATTCGCACGCTCTACGATGGGCGAGCGCGATTAGCCGACAGCGTGCTGCCGCCGGAGCATTGGGCGTACACGCCTGCAGCCGCGCCGCACACATTCAATCCCGCGGCGGCAAACGCGCTGCTGGATACCGCAGGGTACCCGCGCGGCCAGGACGGCGTGCGCTTCCATATAGTTATGAAGAGCTCGACGGATGAGTCGAACCGGCTGCTGGGTGCGGTTCTGCAATCGCAGCTGTCACAGGTTGGGATTGCACTCGATCTGCGCTCTTACGAGTTCGCAACCTTTTACGCGGACATCACGAAAGGCGCTTTTGCGATGGCACCTTCGCGGTGGATCGGCGGTAATGAAGCGCCTGAGATTCTGAGCTATGCCTACAGCTCAGCCCGCATGCCGCCGCATGGTGCCAACCGAGGCTTCTACCAGAATGCGACGGTCAACTCCCTGCTGGCAGATGCCGACGCGAGTACCGACCGTACCCGGCAGACCCGGGATTACGGTGCGATTCAGCAACAGCTGGCGGTGGATTTGCCGGTGCTGAACTTGTGGTACGCGAACACCGTTGCCGTGATGAACAAGCGGCTTGGCCCGGTGGAGCTTTCGCCTTCCGGGAGCTTTGATTTTCTGCGGACCGTGCGGATTGTGCGGCAGTAAAGCAGATCCTTCGACTTCACTGCCCGGCTCAGAGTGCGTATGAAGTTACTCGTTTTGCTTCTGCGAGACGTTCACATTTCGGAGCCAGTCAGTCCTTCTCAGGGCAAAGAGCTCGAATTGATCGGAGAACACCCAATACCGTGATTTCAACTTTAGCCGAAGCGATAAAGCAGTTTGAAGACTTGGCTGAAGAATCGAAAGCCAAGGTGTTAGGGCGTCTGTCATATGACTTAACGGTTAGATCACGGGAGTTGTTCCTAGATGATGAAGTAGATCCAGCCCGAATGAAAAAGCTTAATGCCATAAATGAAATTCAACACATGGCATTAGGACAGCTGCTGGCCTATCAAACTAAGCGGCAGCAGAGATACCCAGACAAGGACATCATTATCATCTTGATGAAAAGGGCAAAGACAGATGATGTGTTGGGGTCTTTTCAGAACGCGCTGCTTGGAGCAATCGAGAGCTATATGTGAGGAGCAAAGCAACGAAGGATTTGCTTCTTGCGCTGATAGGAAGAAAGCAGATCCTTCGCTGCGCTCAAGATAACCCCTTTTAGTCTGATTCGGACTTCTTACACATCCACTCAGAACGACCCATTTCAGGCTGGTTCGGGCTTCTCACACATTCGCTCAGGATGGCGTAGAACCGGGTGTACGTGAACCGGCGGTTTACCGCTCGCCCCACTTCAGCTTGGTTCGCAGCACGTCATAAAACGAGCCGTTGCCGACCCGCAGCAGCTTGACCTTGTACTCCGAGCGCCGACAGCGCAGCTCATCGCCTGGTTCCAGCGGCTGGGACTCCTGCCCGTCAACAAACAACAGGTTCGGCCCATCCCCATCGACTACACGGATTGAAAGCTGCGCATCACCACGCACTACCAGCGGCCGCATGGTGAGCAGGTGCGGGCACACAGGCGTCACGATGTGCGCATCGACAGAAGGCTCCAAAACCGGGCCGTTTGCTGAAAGCGAGTAGGCGGTTGAGCCGGTCGGCGTGGCGATGATCACGCCGTCGGCTCGGTACTCAGCGGCAAGGTGGCCGTTGACGGTGACGCGCACGCGGCCCATGCGCGCCATTTCTCCGCGGCTTACCACGGCATCGTTCAGGGCTTCGTGCTCGCACAACTTCTCATCGCCGCGCCACAGCTCGACGTGCAGCATGGCGCGCTCATCCATTGTGCCGCAGTCGACGCACCAGGCTTCGAGCGTGGAGTACAGGTCGCTCAGGCGCACTTCCGTCAGAAAGCCGAGCGAGCCGAGATTGACGCTCAGGATCGGTGTACCCAGACGCGCAAACACGCGCGAGGCCGCCAGCAACGTGCCGTCGCCGCCCAGCACGATCACCAGTGCCGGGTTGTGTTGCTCCATCTGCTCGCGCTGGACTACAGGAGCCGCGTCTGTGTAGCTTCCGCTGATGGCGTCAAGCACCGGGGTAAACGCATGCGCGCGCAGCCAGGCGATAAGCTCGGCAAGAATAGCTGCCAGATCAGGGTGGCCCGGCTTCGACACGATAGCAATGGCGCGCATAGGGCAAGTGTAGCGGAGTGGCCGGGCTGCGGCGTTAGGGGGCCGGCGGCCACGTTGCATGGAGCAGAAACTCGCGGTTCCCTTCCGTACCTGTAATGGGCGAGTCGATAATCTCGATGGACTGCGCACCATGCTCGGCGGCACAGTCGCGGATGCGCTCCTGGGCCAGAATGTGCGCTCGCGGGTCGCGCACGATGCCGCCCTTGCCGACCCACTCACGGCCTGCCTCAAACTGGGGTTTGACCAGGATAACGGCTTCACGCAAGGCGGGCGCAGCCAGCAGCACAGGGGGTAGCACTAGCGTCGCGGAGATGAACGAAACATCCATGGAAAGGAAACTGAGTGAGCGTTCCGGCACGGTGTCGGCCAGTTCCATGGGCGCAAGCTTGCGCGCGTTGGTACGCTCCAGCAGCGTCACACGTTCATCGCTGCGCAGCGATTGCGCGATCTGGCCCCAGCCGGTGTCTACAGCCAGCACACCGCGGGCACCATGCTGCAACATGCAGTCGGTAAAGCCGCCGGTAGAGGCACCTACGTCTACGCAGTCGCGGTCCGCCAGATTGATGCACCAGTGGCGCAGGGCTTCTTCAAGCTTCAGCCCACCGCGGCTTACGTAGCGCAGGTCGGTGCCTAAAAGTCGCAGCGCGGCCGCGGAGTCCACGGCAAGGCCGGGCTTGGTCTGTTTTTGCTCATTTACCAGCACGCGGCCTGCAAGCAGCAGGGCCTGCGCGCGCTCTCGCGTAGGGACCAGGCCCCGCTCGACTAATAATTTATCGAGCCGGGTTCCGCTTGCTTTCATGCGGGGAGGCTCTACTGGCAGAACGTCGGTGTCAGCGGTGTAAAGGTCGTAGTGGGCGCGCCGGAGCCGGGAGAATCGCTATTGTTCACAATCGTGTTTGCGGTCACGAACGTACCGGCGATGTTGCTTTGCCCGGCATACTGATAATTGGTATGCACATCCACGCCGCAGCCTTGCAGCGGAACCTGGGCTGAGATCGTGTCGCTATCCGTACGCAGGATGGTCAGCGTCTGGCTATCCGGCGCGACTACATACACCTTGCCTACAGGCGTGTTGTAGGTAGAGGCGATAGCACGCGGATGCCCCGGAACCGGGATCGTGGTTTGCAGGTTAAAGCTGGTCGCGTTGACTACGGCAATGGCCCCGGCTGCCGTGGCGGAGGTTGGATCACCCTGTAGCGCCACGTACACACGGCTACCGTCAGCCAGGATGGAAAGCGCGGCAGGAAAGTTGCCCACCGGCACTGTAGCCAGCACCTTTCCAAAAACTCCAGGTACATCGTTGCCGAACGAATCCAGCGGCACGTTGATGAAGGTGACCGTCCCGGAATCGTAATTGGCAGTGACCAGCAATGAGCGCTGGGGAAAGTACGCCGCATACACCGGACCGGCACCGACATTGATAGTGCTTGGTGCGCCGGTGCTGCTGGTCACGTTCGGGTCCAGGGTATCCTGCTGCGAGTTGATGACTGTCACCGTGCCCGACCCGCGATTCAGGATGAAGGTGCGCAGCCCGTCAGGCGTGGTCAGGCCGAACACAGGGCAGTTACCGAGCGGGATGCGCCGTGACACGGCATTGGTCGCCGTGTCGATGCTGTCAGCCTCGCCGTTGCCGATAGCCGCATTCGGCGTAGTGCACTGGCCGTAAGTCACATTGCTGCCGGAGGCACCCTGGCTGATGGCATACACCCGCTGCGACGAAGGCGAAGCAGACAGGGCTACCAGAGCCGGAGCTACCGGGATTTCCTGCAGCAGTGAGGGTGCCGATGTGGAACCTTGCGTCAGCGCGCCGACGCTGTTGGGTGAGCGGTTGGGATTGGCCACATAAATCGATGTGTTCTGCACAACCATGTTCGTCTGGAACTGCGGGGTCGATGACACCGCTGTGCCTGAAGCGGAAGCGTTTGTGAACAGGGTGCTCGTGGTTACATTGTTTGTCTGCAACGTTTGCGACAGGGGAATACCGCTGATCGTGCCGTCGCAGTTCAGGCTGAACACTTCACCGTTTGAGGGTCCGATGGCAGAGGTAAGCGGGCCGAAACCGATCTGGGCCTGCGCAGTCACGCTGTCGCCGGAGAAGTCGATCAGGGTCGCAATGCCGGGCTGATTGTAAAGAACTGTCGCGCCTGGATTTGCGGTTGTAGGTGCGGCCAAGGGCGCAGGGCATGGGTTGCTTGCGGATTGCGGCGTGCGCATCCCGGGCTGTGTAAGCACCAGCGCATAGGCACCGCCGGGCACACCCGGCGGCCCGGTGGGTGGAACAGGAGTGACGACAGGATTTGTACGATTGCTGCAAGCTACCGTAACGGTAGCGGCCGCCAGCAGAAGCCCGGCGGCAAACCACGGGCGCGCTGGCCCCTTATTGCTTTGCACTCTTGTGTACCCTCACTACAAAGTGGAGCGGCGGGCGTGCCCTGCTCCGGGCTGAAGGCGTGACGTACAGTACCTTGCCGCTGGCTGATTGTAAATCACGCGCCGGTTGGACAGAGATCAGGGAGCAGCAGGGGAATGAAATGGAAACAAGGAAAGCGGCAGCCCTGAACTGGCAGTCGCGGGCGGTGCTGCTGATTGTGGCCCCGGCGGCTGCGGTCTACGCGGCTTTGGAAGTGGTCTCTGGAGCTTTGCGGCTAACGCTCACCGGTGCCCTGTTCAGCGTGCTGTTTGCAGCTATAGTGTTTGCGGCGCGCGCTGCCACGCCCGGCGCAGCGCTGCTGGGGGCACTGCTGGCGTTTTGCTACGCACTCACACCCTCCTACCCGCACTCGCCGCTATGGCCGCTAGTCACAATGCTTGTGCTTACGCTGGGTGCCTCCCGCATCGGTCGCTCGCGCAAGCAGGCGCAAGGTCTGGGCGAAGAAAAGCACGGTCGCACGGCTTCGCAGGTAGCGGCCAACCTCGGTGTGGGTGCGCTTGCCGGTGCTGCCATGAATGGGTATGGCGGGGTGCTGGCCCATGCAGCCTTGCTGGCCGCGCTTGCCGAGGCCACGGCAGACACGCTCGGCTCAGAGCTGGGTCAGCTCGCCAAGTCGCCCCCGCGCCTGCTGCTTACCGGCAGGCAGGTGCCGCCGGGGACGGATGGTGCGGTGTCGCTCCCGGGCACGCTCGCCGGTTTGGCGGGTGCGCTGGTGTTGTGTGCGGTGGCGTGGTGGGCGTTTGCGCTGCCCAGCTGGGCGGTGGGCCTGGGATTGGGTGGGGCGGTGTTCGGGTTTGTACTCGACAGCGTTCTGGGACAGCTGGTGGAGCGGCGCGGCAGGCTGAACAATGACGCTGTCAAC
>CAXSFX010000180.1:0-7005 GCA_964236655.1 uncultured Acidobacteriaceae bacterium
TCTAGCTGGATCGATGATTTATGGATTATGTTTCGTAGCCGCACACTTTCCATTGATACTCAAGTTGCCGAGCAATGGGGAATGTTGTCTAGTGACCGCAGTCGACCACCAATTGATACCTTATTGGCAGCAACAGCTATAGTGCATAGCTTGACGCTGGCAACACGCAACACACAAGACTTTAATGATTTACCTGTTTCTCTATTCAATCCCTGGCAAAGCTAAAGATTTTGTAAGCTTCGATCTATCCTTTCTCTTCATGCCCGGTGGTCAGCGCCAGATCTATTAACGTCCGTTGCTCCAGTTCGTGCGCCTTGGCACTACCTGTTGCGGGGCTGGCCGCGGCAGAGCGTTTGATCGAAAGCACTTGGCGTCCATGAATCAGGCGGCGAAGTCTCGGCATGACAAATGAGAGCGCTCCCATATTTTCCGGCTCTTCCTGTACCCAGACCACTTCCCTTGCTTCAGGGTGTGCCTCGATAGCAGCTAAAACTTCTCCTTCCGGCCATGGATAGAGCTGCTCCACAAACACAATTGCTACCTGGCTATGCCCGCGCTTTTGGCGCTCCACACGCAGGTCATGGCCGATTTTGCCTGTACACAGCACTACGCGCCGGGCATCTTCCACGGAATCATCAGGCCGCACGTTGAGGAACGAGGGTTGGCTGAAATCCTCGATCGGTGAGATCGCGTCCGGATGGCGTAGCATACTTTTCGGTGTAAACACGATGAGCGGCTTGCGCCACGGGCGCAACATCTGGCGTCGCAGCAGGTGGAAATACTGCGCGGCGGTAGATGGCTGGCAAATCTGCATGTTGTCGTGCGCGGCAAGCTGCAGGTAACGTTCCACGCGCGCGCTGGAGTGCTCCGGACCCTGGCCCTCATAGCCGTGCGGCAGCAACAGGGTAACGTGGGCCAGCAGGCCCCATTTGTCCTCGCCGGAACTGATGAACTGGTCGATAACAACCTGTGCACCATTGGCAAAGTCGCCGAACTGGGCTTCCCACAGGATCAGCGTCTCCGGGTAGTCGCGGCTGTAGCCGTACTCAAAGCCGAGCACCCCGGCCTCGGAAAGCGCGGAGTTATAAACTTCGAAACGTGCCTGGCTAGCGCTGACGTGTTCGAGCGGAATCCAGTGTTGCTCGGTTTCCGTGTCGATCAGTACGGAATGGCGCTGGTTGAAGGTACCGCGTTCAGAATCCTGCCCGCTGAGTCGTACCGGAGTACCTGCCTCAAGCAACGAAGCAAGCGCAACAGCCTCGGCCATGCCGTAGTCAAACAGGCGTTGACCCTCAGCCATCTCCGCACGCTGCTCCAGCAACTTGCGCAGCTTGGAATGGATGTGAAAGTTCGGCGGGTACTGGCACAAACTGTTGCCGAGACGGGCAACTTCCTCCCGGTTCAAGCCGGTTTCGCGCTCATAGTCCGGCTTATACTTTCCACCTTTGTAGGGCGACCAGTATTCAGGCAGGTTGGCGAGCACGGCTACCTGCTGAATCTCTGTTGCGGCACGCTGTGCCTCAGTCAGCTCTGCCTGCACCGTATGGATTTCAGACGCTGCATCTACGCCGAGGCGCTTTGCATAGATTTCTGAAAGCGGCGGGTGGTTCTTGATGCGCGCGTAACGCAACGGCTGCGTGATGGTAGGATCGTCCACTTCCGAGTGGCCGTGGCGACGGTAGCCGATCAAATCAACTACTACATCAGTACCGAACTCATAACGGTAGTCGATAGCCAGAGTAGCGATGCGAAGTACGGCTTCCGGGTCTTCCGCATTGACATGGAAGACCGGGATGGGCAGGCGCTTGGCTGCATCCGAAGCAAAGCGGGAGGAGCTGGCCTCAGCCGTATCGGCGGTAAAACCGATTAGGTTGTTAACGATGACGTGGACCGTGCCGCCGACCGTGTAGCCGGGGATGTTGCTCAGGTTCAGCGTCTCAGCCGTCACCCCCTGGCCAGCAAAGGCTGCATCGCCATGGATCACAAGCGGCAGCACTTGCCGCACACCCTCCGCGCCGCCGATGCGGGTCTGCTTGGCGCGAGTGCGGCCCATGGCGACCGGGTCGACCGCCTCCAGGTGGCTGGGGTTTGAGACCAGGTGCAGCGACAGTGTTACGCCCGCGCGGGTCGGGTAGGTGCCGGTAGCGCCTACGTGATACTTGACGTCACCTCCGCCCAGGAACGAGCGCGGGTTGACATCTTCAAATTTGGAAAAAATATCAGCAGCTGCCTTGCGGAAGGTGTTGACCATCACGCTCAGCCGTCCCCGATGGCTCATGCCGATCACCGATTTGGTGGCTCCCAGCTCCGCCGCGTGCTGAAGTGCTTCATCCAGAAACGGGATCAATGCGGTGACGCCTTCAAGCGAAAAGCGCTTGGTGCCAAGATAACGGGACTGGATGACCTGCTCAAACAGGTCGGCGCGAATAAGCTGCGAAAGCGTAGTACGCTGCTCTGCCTGGGAAAGCTTGCGCGGCGTTGCCTCCAGACGGGCAGCAATCCACTCGCGGCGTGCGCGATGGGGAATGTGCATGAACTCTGCGCCGATCGTGCCGCAGTATATGGCCTGGGCAGCGGAGACTTCAGCACTGCTTGCATCTTCAGGTAGATCCTCCGGCAGCTCCAGGGGAGCAAGCTCCTGCCCCAGTGGATCGAGCTGTGCCTGCAGGTAGCCCCAGCGGCGAAAAACATCCCAAACACGGCTGTCGGCGGCGTTGCGGGCGGAAGATGGGGAGGCGAGTTGCGCGGGTTCCAGGTGAGTTGCACTCATGGGTCGTCAGTGGGTACCTCAAAGCAGAACGGCTGCAAGGAGTAATAGCCCGCCCCCATTCTACGCGCGTCCTTGCCGAGTTCCCACACACGGTTGCACTGTTCTCATGACGAAGGTGCCTTATTGAGAAATTCGCAGCAGCACCACGCCGTGGCCGGGCACAGAAGCCGTGTAGCTCCCGTCGATTGCGGCTACGTCCCGGTTGGCCCATATATCGTGCACTTTGGCGCTGGACGATGCTTTTACGGCGGCAAGGGAGACAGTCACCGGCTGCGCATCGGCGCTGCGATTGAACAAACCGACAGCCACCGCGCCGCCGCTCAACGGGCGCGACCACACTTCAGCGGTACCCTCCTGCGAGAGCCGGTCACCTTGCTGCCCGAGCGCGTCCTGATCAATGGCTATGGCGTCGCGGTTGGTCAGGATGGCGAGCGACGCGGGCGACATTCGGCTTAGATCGTTACCGGCAAGCAGCGGGGCGGCCAACAGCGCCCACAGGCTCATGTGCGTTCGATACTCGTCCTCGGTCATGCCGCCGTTGCCGACCTCCAGCATGTCCGGGTCATTCCAGTGACCGCCGTTCTGATCCCGGCCGGCATATCTCGATAAACCGGCCTGGCCGAAGCCGATCTCAGCCATGCGCCGGTAGGTGTCGTCGATGTCACCGGTAGTGCGCCACAGATTGCCGCCCGTAGCCGCACCCCACTTCCACACATTGTCCCAGCCGTACTGGCACATTGAGAGCACAACAGGCCGCCCGGTCGCAAGCAGCGCCTTGTGCATTTTGTCGTATACAGCCTCGTCCATGGCCAGGCGCTGCGCCGCGTTCGCGGCTGAGGGTTTGCCCACCTTCTTGTCCATCATGTTGCCGTAGGAACACATGTCGTACTTCAGGTAGTCGATTCCCCACTTCGCATAGGTTCGGGCGTCCCTTTTCTCATGCCTGTAGCTGCCTGCGTAGTGCGCACAAGTGTACGGTCCGGGCGACGAGTAGATACCGAGCTTCAGCCCCTTGCCGTGAACATACTCGGCCAGCGCCTCCATGTCAGGAAACTTGCTGTTGCCCCGGATATTGCCGCGCAGGTCGCGCTTACCCTGCCAGGTATCGTCAATGTTCACGTACACGTAACCGGCATCGCGCATGCCCGTCGCAACCAGGGCGTCTGCGGCGGCGCGTACGTCGGCATCGGTCACCTTGCCCGCAAAGTGGTTCCAGCTGTTCCAACCCATGGGCGGGGTAGCAGCCAGGGTAGTGTCAGGGGCCTGGGCGGCAAGCGGCAGCGTACAAAGCATTGAAGCAACAATGTGCAGCATGCAAAGAGCGGCTTTGTTCAACATGGTACGAAGCTCCCTACGGAATGGTAGCGCGCAGGGCAGACTTGGCGATCGCTCGAAATCAGTTTCCCGACTGCCGCGGGCAGGCCGCATCGAACTATGCATGGCAAATCAGGGATGGAAGACGTTCGGGATCGCAGCGGGAGCATTTGGAGTTGCCAACATTGTGCTGCGTACATGGCGGCGGTTCCCGGTACGCGGCAAAACGGTACTGATTACAGGCTCCTCGCGCGGCTTCGGCCTGGCCCTGGCAGAGCGCTTTGCGCGAGCCGGTGCGCGGATTGTGCTGACCGCGCGAGAGGGGGAAGCCCTGGAACGGGCGGCAGATCTGCTCATCGAGCGTAAAGCCGTGCACGAGGCAGACCTGCTGGCCCTGCCCTGCGACCTGCGCGAGAACGATGACGTGCTGCGCCTGGTCAAGCGCGTTGAGCTGGAATGGGGCGGCCCGATAGACGTGCTGGTGAATAATGCGGGCGTAATTTCCGTAGGCCCGGTTGAGTCGCAGCCTCTGGCAGCTTACGAAGACGCGATCCGCAGCAACTACATGAGCATGGTGCAGGCTTCGCTGGCTGTGCTGCCGGGGATGCTGGCTCGCGGTGAGGGAGCCATTGTCAATATCACCTCTATCGGCGGCAAGATTGCCGTGCCGCACCTGCTGCCTTACTCCGGCAGCAAGTTTGCCGCTGTAGGCTTTTCACAAGGTTTGCATGCGGAGATGCGAGGAAAAGGCATACGTGTAACCACGGTGACGCCGGGCTTGCTGCGCACCGGCTCTCCGAAACATGCCAAGGTAGTCGGCAATCGTGCTGAAGAGTTTCGCTGGTTCAACCTGGGCGATTCCCTGCCCGGCGTTTCCCGCAATGCGTATGCGGCAGCGGACCGGGTACTACGCGGCGTAGAAACAGCCGAAACCGAGTTCAGCATTACGCCGCAGGCAGCACTTGCAGCCCGTCTGGGGCAGCTTTCCCCGGCGGTCACCGCGTGGATTTCATCGCTTGCAAACCGTGCGTTACCTGCAGGCAATGAGGAAACTCAACCCCTGCCGGGCAGCACGGCTACATATAAAGATGTACGCGCACTTACAGGATTGGGTCGTAAAGCAGAACAGCAGTGGAACGAGGAGTAAAAAGGGGTGCGTTTCCGCACCCCTTCTTCAGTTAAGCCGCGCTTGCTTGAGACCCTTTTGGAACCAGATCACCTGTACGGCCGCCCTCTACCCAGGGATCAATCACAACCTTGGTACAGCCATACTTCTTATCGCGGAAGATACGGAACGCCTCTGGAATCTCCTCCATCCCGATGCGGTGCGAGATGATGAAGCTCGGGTCCAGTTCACCCTTTTCAATACGACCTAACAACGGTTGCAGATAACGCTGCATGTGCGTCTGGCCCATCTTCATGGTGATGCCTTTACCGAATGCCGCGCCGAACGGGACCTTGTCAATAAGGCCGCCGTAAACACCCGGAAACGACACTGTGCCACCCTTGCGCACAGCCAAAATAGCCTGCCGCAGAACCGTGGGCCGGTCAAAGGAAAGCTTTACCGCCTGCTGTGCGCGGTCATAAAAGCCAACCAGTGTGCTTGCGTGCCCTTCCAGGCCTACTGCGTCAATTGCGGCATCCGGACCCTGGCCGCCGGTCAATTCCCGCAGACTTTCCAGCGTGTCAAACTTCGAATAATCGAGTGTTTCCGCGCCGATCTGCTTTGCCAGCGCAAGCCGCTCAGGGAAACGATCGATGACAATAACGCGCTTGGCTCCAAACATGAAAGCACTGGCAGCGGCAAAGATACCTACCGGCCCCGCACCCCACACCGCAACCGTGTCACCTTCCTTGATGTCGGCGTTCTCCGCGCCCATGTAGCCGGTCGGAAAGATGTCCGTCAGGAACAGCAGCTTCTCGTCCGGAAGGTCATTCTCAATCTTGAGCGGCCCGACATCAGCAAACGGCACCCGCGCATACTGTGCCTGCCCGCCTGCATAGCCCCCATAAATGTGCGAGTAGCCGTAGAGTGAAGCGCCGGAGTAGCCGTACATCTTCTCAGCCAAGGCAGCATTGGGGTTGCTGTTGTCGCAAGCGCTGTAAAGCGTGTTCTCGCAAAAGAAGCAGTTGCCGCATGCGATCGTAAAAGGCACTACCACACGGTCACCGCGCTTGAGCTTCTTAACCTGCGGACCGACTTCTTCCACAATGCCCATGAACTCATGGCCCAGGATGTCGCCCGGCTGCATGGTCGGTATGTAGCCGTCGTACAGATGCAGATCAGAGCCGCAGATAGCGGTGCGAGTGATCTTGATAATCGCATCCTGCGGGTTCAAAATTTTAGGATCAGCTACGTCCTGAACCTCAAGTTGTTCCTTGCCCATCCAGCAAAGAGCCTTCACTATGCCACCTCCTGCGTTGCGGTGCTATGGTCGATGCCGCCTGTAGAAGGCACCGTACGCTGCTGTTCACGGTCGCCTGTAACAGCCTGCTGCAGGCGCGATCCGGCGCTGCGTTTGCCTACGGGCTGACCCTTGGTTGTTGCGACTTCGCCGGCCTCGGCAAGCTGCTTGAAGTGACGCAGATTTTCCCGGACAAACCCGCCCGGTGTGCGTGAGAACAAACCGCCGAGCGCCGCGGCTACCTTGCCGCCGGGCAGCAGGAACTCCTGGTTGACGCGAACCACGGTACCGCGCCCGCTCTCGGCAGGCTCAAACACAACCTGGCCTGCTGAAGGCACAACCGGTTCGCCGATGGTGCGCCATGCAAGCCGCTTGCCGGATTCCTGCGCAGTCCACTCCGAGTCCCACTCCAGCGTCTTGCCGCCGGGCAGATCCATAACCCAATGGGAGGTGTCACCGTCAACGGTGACGCTGTGAATGGACTCCTGGTAGGCAGGCGCGTTGGCAATGTCGTGC
>CAXSFX010000181.1:0-6973 GCA_964236655.1 uncultured Acidobacteriaceae bacterium
ATTTGTTTTGGTAGCGTTCCACAGATCGTGTGGCAATCAGGTGACTTACATCGAGCTGCATCCTGCCTGAATCCAGCCGACGGCAGCTGATCTCCTCTGACAGCGGCGAGAACATGCGGTTCAGTTGCACAGACAAGGCTCGGGCGCGCGTCTTGCGCTCTCGCTGACGCAACGCCTCTTCCCGCATATCGCTGAGGTACGTCCGGCCGGCTCCACCGGACCCTGACCCTTCGCGCATCGGCTCACTAATGCAGTCCTCCAGCGTCAACTTGATATGCATCTCGGTTTTGTCACGCAGCTGCGACAAGTTGGCAAGAAATCGCTTCTGGTTGGTGCGCATGGAGCGGCGCAACAGCTCGTCAGTTGCGAAAACGGTGCCCAATCGGAATGGCAGCACCGTAGCCACCTTGAAGCAGTCGGCGATTACGCGTGCATGATCCTTGGCATTTTGGGGTGAGGTTTGTTCAGGCGGGACGTGTTCCGATACAACAACAGCCAGGTCGCTGGCCAAATATAGGAAAACCTGGTTGCCTTCAATGCCGGGAATCGTTTCAAGTGGAACCGGTTTTCGTTGGCGTAGCAGTTCAGGAAAAGCTTGTTTCTCGGTAACACAGTAGGCGTACCACGCCATAGGGGCACTCCGCGGGTTGGCGTTCCATTTGTTTCAAAAGCATGTGTATAAGCATTCTGATGGCAGGGAACTTGGCCTCGGAATCGGAGTACAACCTGTACCGCTGTCCATTTCCATCCATCGTGAGCGGATAGTAAGGGTCAGCAGTAATGCTTGGCAATGAGAAAACTACAACTTTCGTGATAGCTCATTGCAAGCAGTAACTACTTGGATCATTGTCGATTATCCCTGCCGATGGAGAAACAGCACCATCAAGGTCGCCTGTGCGATTACCAGCACCAGCAAAATCACAAGCCCGACGGTCAGTAGCCGAGACCGGTCCCGCAACTGGTGGACAAGGTGTGAAAGGGAACCCTGCTCTGCGGAAAGGCGTTCCTGGCTCTCCCGAATGCGCCGCAGTTGCTCTCCCTGCTGCGAAGCATTCTCTCCTAGAGCTTTGACCTCTTCACCGACAGCAGTTTGACGCTGATTCAGGCCAATCAATAGTGCCTCAAGGCTCCGCGGCTCGCCTCCACCCTGCGCCGTACTGCCCGTTCCCACAGGGGGGCTGCCTGCTGCATTGGGGGTTGATGACCCCAATGAACCCAATATCGGCAGCAGCCGTGCAATAGTTTGCGCGGCACCATGGTCAACCAGGCGCAACGCCCCGCCCACTGCGGGTAAAAACGGGCGCAATGCCCCTATCAGCTGACGGCCCCGGTCGCTGGCTGATACCTGCGGCTGCGCAAGCGCGTCTGTTCCAGGTTCTACCCCAAAAGTGGTAGAGGCTGGCACCCCCCGCTCTGAAGCACTCACCTGGGTTTCCAGCACATCTTCAGCTACCGTAGAAGGCACAACCGGTCCCTTTGCAGGCGTTTTAGCACCCATTGCCAAGCTCATCAGCCGATCCACCGCATCAAATTTCGCCATCGCTCGCTCCTGTATAGGTAGGCGGTTCTTCCCGCAATAGAGCTAACTGTAATGCCTCGTGCATAGCAGTCCAAGGCGCTTCTTTTCCGGTCCAGAGCTCCCATTGGAGTGCTCCCTGGTGTGCGAACATTTCGAGCCCGGTCACCGTTTCGATGCCAAGTCCTCGTGCCAGGCGTAGCAGCGGCGTTTCGAGCGGCCTGTACACCATCTCAAACACTACCTTTACGCCTTGAAGCGCGTTCGCGCTTAGGGGAAGAGCAGCGTGGCTCCCCAACATCCCTGCGGGCGTCGCTTGCACAACAACATCGAAACGGTCCGCAATTTTGCCCGTGAGCTCTGTCCAATCCACGGTATCGGCTTCGCAGTCGCGGGCAAGCGCCTCTGCTGTACGAGCCGTCCGGTTCGCAATCGATACCTGTGCCCCCTCAGCCCGCAAGCCAAACGCTGCTGCTCGTGCTGCACCGCCGGCTCCCAGTAATAGCACGCGTGCGCCTTTAAGAATGAGACGCTTCTTCAGCGGCTCCACTATAGCCGCTGCATCTGTGTTGGTACCAAACAGCACCCCGTTCTCACGGCGCACAACAGTATTGACTGCACCAATCCTCGCCGCAAGCGAGTCTATCGCGTCCAGGTATGGCATGATTTCAATTTTCCAGGGCATGGTTACGCTTAGCCCGGCAATGGGTAACTTCCGCACCAGCGTCATTAGGTCGGCCACCGAAGTTGTATGGAGCGGCAGATACACTGCATCGATGGCCGCCGCGCGAAACGCCGCATTGTGCATCGCCGGCGACAGGGAGTGGGCAACGGGGTTCCCGGCAACGCCGTAGACCTGGGTGGTAGCCGAAATCTTAGAAAGCCGGTAGTCATCGAGCAGTGTCGCCGCAAGTGGCTGGCCGGGAGCGGTACTCCGCTCGCCGTTGGCTGCGAAGGTAAATAGCCCGCCTCCACGCAGCGATAGCACCCGCGAAGCGAGCCCGGCCTCACCCATGCATATGCCCACAATGGGAACCTCTTGGGATGCCCCTTCAACAAAGCGAAGCATCTGGAGATTATCGGTAAGACCATGCGCAGTAGCCACTACCTTATAAATGGCCGGTCTCGCGGGGCTGCCGAGGGCTCTCAACATTCCCAGGGTTTTCTCAAGATCACCCATACCCGCGAAATTATGTGCGCTCACCAGCAGGGAAGTGCCCGCATCCGTAAGGCTTTGTCGGAACTCTTCAAGTTGCCGCTCCGAAGCCATTTGCAGCGTTTCCAGCTCCACGTCAACTAGAAAGGCACCCGCCGCAGCAGATTGAACCAGCAAGCCAAGCTGCCCTTGCACCGACCCCGGAAAGCCACCGCCGCCGGCAACCCGCCTGCAAGTAGCCAGCACGACCGCTTGAGGATAAGCCTGGCAAAATCCTGGTAAAAGCGCGATACCCTGACCGGGATCAGGAAGGCTGTCAAAGCGGAACTCAAGAAAGCGGCTTTGGCCGAGCGCCTCTACGCCGCTGCGAAATAGCCCGGCAGCGTCATGGCTTGTAAGGGCAATACATACCGGGTAAGCCTCGGCGGCAGGCAGAGCCGGAAACACGTCTTGAAGTCGCAAGCGAAAGGTTCCTTGATTTCTTAACCTTAAATGGTGGAAAGCGGTGCGCTGATGCTAGCCCCTACCGTAAAGCGGCGCAAACTTACGTGAGCCGATAGGCACAAGCTTGCACCGTCGCGCATTGCCATGCAGTCTAAAAGCATATGCCTACCCAAACGCCTGCTCCCCCATCGCTCACCCTTTCCCACCCATGGACCGTTCCAGATGCTGGGGCACTCGAAATCTGGGTCACCGACGCGCTTGCTCGTCATACAGCGCAGATTGAAGCGCTGGTTGCTGATAAAACCGCGTCGATGATCGAGGGCAGCTTGCGCCGTTATGACGATGCTGTTGCGCTGCTGAGTGCGACCGGTTCGCAGCTGTCCCTGCTTAAAAGCGTGCATCCGGACAAAAACATACGCGACACCGCACAGGCACAACTGCAACTCGTCTCGCAAGCAGGTGTGGCGCTTGGGCTAAACCGCGAAGTCTACCAATCACTTGGTGCGATCGTCCCTGCCGGTTCCGACGCGGCCACAAGCTACTATCTGGAGCGCACGCTGCTGGGCTACCGTTTGGCCGGCGTGGACCGCGATGATGCCACACGCGAACAGCTGCGGGCGCTTCAGGACCGCGCGACCACACTTTCTCTGAGCTTTGGCCGCAATGTGCAGGAGAGCGTCGGTACAGTCCTGGTTGAGGATGCCGCCGAACTCTCTGGACTACCCGAGGATTTTCTTGCCGGCCACCAGCCTCAGCCGGATGGTGAGCATGCCGGAAAGATCGTGTTGACGACAGATTTCCCCGATTACATGCCTGTAATGACCTTTGCGCGCAATGCCGGGCTGCGCCGCCGCATGTTCCTGACATATCAAACACGTGCCTTTCCGCAAAATCAGGCCGTACTGCAGGAGCTGTTGACGGTGCGCCACGAGATTGCCGGGCTGCTCGGCTTTGCAAACTGGGCTGATCTGGCTACCGCGGACCAGATGATGGAATCCTCAGCCAATATGAAGAGCTTTCTGGACGAGCTCGACATAGCGACCAGAGAAGGTGCAAAGCGGGAGTACGCTGCCGTGCTTGCCTTTGCTCAAAAGACCGCCCGAGAAGCAGGCGAGCCCGTCCCGGAAAACATCGACGCGGCTAGCCGAGGCTTCTGGCTTGAGCAGTTTCGTCGCGCGGAGTTCGCCTTTGACTCGCAAACTGTCCGGCCATACTTTCCCTACGACAAGGTACAAGCCGGTGTTTTATCGCTGGTCGAAGAGCTGTTTCGCGTCCGCTTTACAGAGGTACACGATGCCGACACCTGGCACGAAAGTGTTACTACATGGGACGTTTTTGACTCCCGATCCAGTGTTGCACTCGGCCGCTTCTATCTCGACATGCACCCCCGCGAAGGCAAGGACAAGTGGTTCTCAGCAGCGCCGCTCATTCCCGGTATCCGCAGTGTGCAACTGCCTGAAGCAGCACTGATCTGCAACTTTCCAGGTGGCACGGCAGGTACAAGCGAGCCGGGCCTTCTGCAACATTCCGATGTCACCACCTTCCTTCACGAATTCGGCCACCTGATGCATGCCATCCTGGGCGGCCACCAGGCATGGGCCGGAGTCAGCGGTATTGCGACAGAAGGTGACTTTGTCGAGGTGCCTTCGCAGATGCTGGAAGAGTTCTTCCGAGACCCGGCGTTGCTGGCGCGCTTTGCCCATCATTATCAAACCGGTGAGCCGATCCCGGCCGCGCTGGTTGAACGTATGAATCGCGCCGGAGCGTTTGGCCGGGCGGATGCCATCCGAACACAACTGTTCTACACCAGCTACTCGCTCGACACGCACCGCCTCGACCCGGCCACGCTGGACCTGGATCGACTGTTGCAGGAAGATTACCGGCGTTTTCTGCCTTACACCTGGGTAGAAGGCAACAAGCTGTTCTCTAGCTTTACGCACCTTGTCGGGTATTCGTCCAACTACTACACCTATCTCTATGACAAGGTCATTGCGCTGGACTTCTTTGAGGAGTTTGCTGCCGATCGTACCGAAAACGATCTGCTGGTTGAAGCCGTAGCCGCGCGCTACCGTGAAGATGTGCTGGAGCCGGGCGGTTCAAGGCCCGGCAAGGATCTGGTACGTGCTTTTCTAAACCGCGATCAAAGCCCGGAGGCTTTCACGGCTTGGCTTGAGGAGGGACTTCAGTAGGAGCTCCCACTTCTGCAATTTCTGCAATGGAAAGCTGTGACGAGAGTGGTGTGGGTTCGAGCACTGCGCCACGCAGCCACACAATTTCGCCCTGCCACTCCAGCAACGGCCAGCCCGCCCGGTCGGCAGCAGGCACACCCAGTCGCTCCAGTACTTCCTTGATGCGTTTGGGTGCGCCAGCGGAATAGCGCAGCCGCACCCGGTCCTGCCCAACCGCCAGGCGCAACAGGGCTGATAAGCGAGTTCCTTCACCTGCGCAGGTAATGCGAAGGTGAACCCCGAAACCTTCTCCCTGCCCCGGCACCGGGATTTTGACAGGAGTTGCCGGTACCGCAACTTGCGAAAAAAGCAGCCGCAGTTCGCGCGGGGTCCGCTCTACGCGCAGCTCCGCAGTGAGCTGTTCACGTCGCGCCACGCTGCCGACCGGGCCTTCAAGAAGCTGCATCGCCCGGTCTGTTTCGTCAAAGCCGATTGCCGAGCCCAGCTGCGTCGCAGTAGCTCGTAACAGCCTTCGTACCAAGGCGGGCGGCAGAGCGCGCAAGCGTTCAACTTCCATGGCCAGCGAGCGCTCACCCGGCAAGGTGGAACTGGCTCGGCCGCCTCCGCGTACCGGACGCCCCGGTAGCAGCAAACCCGGTAGCAGCCGCTGCACTTCCGCCTGCCAATACTCTTCATCTTCACGTGCCAACGTGCTTACCTCGGTTAGTTTTTCGGCTATACGCGGGTTGAATCCCCTAAGCACCGGTAGCAGCTCATGCCGGATGCGGTTACGGGTAAATTGGAGGTCGTCATTGGTCGCATCCTCGCGCCAGGGCTGGCCCAGGCTCGTAAGCCAGGAGCGCAGCTCACCTCGTCGGGCACCAAGCAGGGGCCGCAGCAGTAATCCGGTGGAACTTTTCGAAGCCTCATCCCCCGGCAGGTCTTCTGACGATACAACCGGATAGATGCCGGCGAGTCCCGCAGTCCAGGCTCCCCGCAGCAGTTTCGCCAACACTGTTTCTGCCTGGTCATCCAGCGTGTGCCCGGTTGCAATGGCATCGAGCTCACCTGATAGCAGGTGCCGGAACCAGCCGTAGCGCAGCCTCCGGCCGGCCTCTTCCATGCCGCCCCCATGCTGCCGGGCCCAGGCAGCTACATCGACATGGTGAAAGTCACAGGGCAGATGCAAAGCCGTGGCGAGCTCATCAACAAAGCCGGCATCGCGCAGAGAATCTTCACCTCGAAGCCCATGCTGCACATGCAGTATCTTCAGTACCCATCCATGCCGGGCCGCCAGGCTATGGGCAAGCCGTGCCAGCGCCACAGAGTCCGCCCCACCTGATACAGCAAGCCCCAGGCGCATGCCGGGGCGAAGTGCTCGGAGAGAAAACGGCGGCATTGTGAGCGGGCGAGGATAGCTCATGACTTCAGCATGCCTGATGAATCTCCAGGCAGCCGAAAAGCTTTTTCTTTCGAGCATTGTGCTTCCCATTTTGGCTTGCGGGGGAAGCGGTGTCCCACATCCGGAAAAGAAGACTGGGCTATTTGATAATTTCTTTCCACGCGAGCTTGTGTGGCCCGTAAAATGAGCGTTAAGGTCGGGCAGGTGACCCCAGTACTCTGGGGATGGCTTTCTTTGAGCCTATGGATGCGCGGCAAAGACAAACCTGCTTCTTTGCCGGTGACAGA
>CAXSFX010000182.1:0-6939 GCA_964236655.1 uncultured Acidobacteriaceae bacterium
GGCAGCGAATGGTCAGCTTACGCCCATCCCGGCTACCCCATTAGCGGCAGACATAGGGCAATTGTCCCTAAACGGGGCTTGGTTCTTCGGGATCACCAGTCAACCGTCTCTTGGCCTCTCCTACTCAGCCATTGCCAGCTACAGCATTGCCGCCGACGGTTCACTTCAGCTTAAAAGCAACTTCGATCTTTCTTCCTTGCCCCAGGGCGGGTACGGCGCGAGCACATTTCTTGACCATACTGGGGCGACACTTTATGCAGGTACCGACGAGAGCGAAGATACCGGGTACGAATCGTTTCAGATCAACCAGAAAACAGGGCAGCTCGCGCCTCTCGGCTACGAGAGTACCGGAATTATCGCGGATAGTCCGCTGAGCTTTATCGGCAACAACAAATACGCTTATGGAGCAGGAGGTAACCTGCGTGCTTTCGGCGAGGTTTTCGGGTTTGGGAGAGGAAGCAACGGAGCACTTACCTCCTACATTTCGGGTGGAACGCCTTCAGCGGCACCGGGCCGATTCTATATCCCTTACCTGACAGCAGCCGATCCATACAACCATGTAGTTGTCGGTGAGTTTCCCCATGACGCGTCGACATTTGTTTCGGACGGCCCGCCACAACTGGCGGTGTACACGAGCGACGACTCAGGCCGACTTTCCACCACCAACACGTATCAGGACATGCCCACCGCCATAGCCGGGACACCGGAAAATAATGGCCGTTTCGCAATGGCAATGTCCCCGGACGGTACGCAGCTCGCGGTGTCAGGCGACAACGGGGTGCAACTGTTTCTTATGCACGGAGCCAATCCACCGACAGCGATCCCGGGCGCGGAGATACTGGGAGTGGATATCGAAAGTCTCTTCTGGGATAACAGTAATCACCTGTATGTCATAAGCCAGGGAGCGCATGCGTTAGCTGTTTTCAATGTCACAGCAACCGGCGGAAGTTTTGCTCCCGGCTCGCCCTATTCTATTCCGGAGCCGGTCAGCTTGATCGTGTTGCCGAAATAATCGACATACACGAAAAGGGTACCCGCGATAGGTACCCTTTTTCATGCAGCAGCTCGGAGGGCGCAAGCAGTAAGCGCAGTCACTGCTGCGGCTGGCGCTTGCAATGCCTGCCGGAATGCGGGCAGGTGCGCTCCCGGCAGTAGAAATGCGGGTAGGTGCAGGGGCTCCCTCAACGGCAGCAGCGGCTGAAAAGCCGCGGACAATCAAGGTGAGATCCGATATCAATCAAGGTGAGATCCGATGTCATGGCCGGCAACATTGAGACAAAGGTGATGCCGGAGTACCCGGCCAAGGCAAAGGCCGACCACGACACTGTAGACGGTACCGTCACACTGGACACTACTATCAACAAGGATGGCGAGATCACCGACTTGCACTTGGTCAAAAGTTTGCGGGAGGATTACGACAAGAGTGCCTGGACGGCGGTACAGAAGTGGCGCTGGAAGCCGTACCTGCTGAACGGTGAACCGGTTGCGGTTGAGACCGAGGTGAATATCACTTACTCGCTTGCGAAATGACCGGCCAGTAAAAGGAAGGTGGAGGATCGGCACCGTGCCCGCTCCTCCGCAAACTGCGGCTTGTCGAGGCATACACAACCTGATTTGCAATGCCGATTCAGACACAGGTCCAGTACGACAAATTCGTCGTGAAATTCTAATGGTGAAAACAAGGGCGTTTTAAGATGGGCTTGTAACGCCGGAATCGCTTGCCTCTCCCATGCCTGCCAAACGACCTTTTGACGCTGAACTTGCCGCTGTGGAGGCGCTCCGCTCAGTGCCGCCGGAGGCAGCTGCGCCAGAGCTCGGACGCGCACTCCGGTTGCGTAATAACTTTCTGGTCGCCAAAGCTGCCGCGCTTGCCCTGCATCATTGGCTTACCGGGCTCACACCGGAGCTTGTAGCGGCATTTCACCGTTTTCTGGAAGACCCGGCCAAAACAGACCCGCAATGCTGGGCCAAAAATGCGCTCGCCAAGGCGCTGGCCGCCTTTGACTACCAGGAGCCGGAGCTGTTTCTGACCGGCATGCGACACATCCAGCTTGAGCCTGTGTGGGGCGGCTCAGCGGATACAGCAGGAGCGCTTCGCGGTACGTGCGCGCTTGCGCTTGTGCAATGCCGCGGGCTCAGCAGCCATCGCGTGCTCACCGCGCTCACGCCTCTATTTGCCGACAAGGACCTGCCCGTGCAGATAAATGCCGCGCATGCCGTGGAGCAGGTAGGAACCGACTCTGCCGCGCTGCTGTTACGCCTTCGAGCCGAGCTGGGCTCAGGCGAGCCTGAGCTGCTGGGTGCCTGCTACACGGGCGTGCTCGCAATCGAGGGAGTAAGTGCCATCCCGTGGGTTGTGCAGTTTTTAGCCTCCGGAGACGATGCCGCTGCCGAAGCAGCAATGGCCATCGCGCAAACCCGTACGCCGCAAGCGTTTACGGTGCTGCAAAGTACGTTTGCCGGTCTCAAGCCCGCACGTGATCCGTGGTTTCGCAAGGCTGTTCTATCTGCAATCGCACTCACGCGTCAAGAGGCGGCGACAGAATGGCTGCTGGGAATAGCTACGGACGGCGGTCGCAATGCGGATGAAGCGCACGAAGCTCTGTGCTGCTCCGCGCCGTCGGCTGCGGTACTGGAACGGCTAAGACAATACGGCAAGCCCTGCTTGTAGGATGATGCCTGTATGTACGATTTAAACGTATTGCGGAGTGATCTCCCCGGCGTGGAAGCGGGACTACGGGCGCGCGGACTGGACCCGGCTACTGTGCTGGGAGATTTTAAGCGTCTGGACGCGGACAGGCGGGCCCGCATTACCCAAGCTGAGAAGCTGAAAGCCGAGCGCAACCTGCTAAGCGAGGAAGTAGGGCGAGCGCGTCGTGCCGGGACTGATGCGGCCTCAATTATGGACGAGGTGCGGCGGCTAAAAGCTGAGGGTGAAGCCTTGGAGCAGGCAGCCGCCCAGGCCGAGGATGCACTACGGGCGACCTTGGCCGCGCTGCCGAACCTGCCTGCCGCAGACGTACCGCCCGGCAAGGATGAAACAGCCAATGTCGAGGTGAAACGCTGGGGTGCGCCGCCCGAGTTTGGCTTTACACCGCAGCCGCATCATGAGCTGGGCGAGGCGCTGGGCATCCTCGATTTGGGCCGGGCAGCCAAGCTATCCGGTGCGCGCTTTGCGGTGTACTGGGGTGCGGGTGCGCGGCTGGAGCGAGCGCTCGGCCAGTGGATGCTTGATGTGCAGACCCGCGAGCATGGCTATACCGAAGTGGCCCCTCCATTCATAGTCAACAGCCGCTCGCTGTTCGGGACCGGGCAGCTGCCGAAGTTCGCGGACGACCTGTTTCGCTGTGCTGACAGCGAAGGCTACGAGGCGGGCGTGCTGCGCGACAACGACCACTGGTTGATCCCGACTGCCGAGGTGCCGCTGACGAACCTGTTCCGCGATGAGATTCTTGAAGTCGCGGAGCTGCCGCTAAGCGTGACTGCGCTGACGGCCTGCTTCCGGTCGGAGGCAGGCTCCTATGGGCGCGATGTGCGCGGCATTATCCGGCAGCACCAGTTCTCAAAGGTGGAGCTGGTAAAGTTTGCCCGGCCTGAAGACAGCACCGCCGCGCATGAGGCGATGACGCGCGATGCAGAGCGCATTCTGGAGCTGCTGGAGCTGCCGTATCGGCGCATGCTGCTGTGCGCGGGCGACATGGGGTTTTCAGCGGCCAAGACGTTCGACCTGGAAGTATGGCTGCCCGGCCAGAACTCAGGGCAGGGCGCGTACCGCGAGATTTCGTCCGTATCGAACTGCGAGGGCTTTCAGGCGCGGCGCGCCAACATTCGCTTCCGCAATGCCAAGGGTAAGGCCGAGCATCTGCACACATTGAACGGCTCAGGGCTTGCTGTCGGGCGCGCATGGGTTGCTGTAGTAGAAAACTACCAGCAGGCGGACGGCACGGTGCGGGTGCCCGAGGTACTGCGTCCGTACATGGCCGGGCTGGACATAATTGGACCGCGGTTGTGATCGGGCGGCTGAAAAATAGCAGTTCCTTCGACTCCGCTTAGGATGACACCGGAGCAGATCCTTTAACTCCGCTCAGCTACGCTCAAGATGACACGAACTTTGGAAATGTATTCAGGCTTGTACATTGGAGCAGCATGGGATTGCTGAAGAGCTACATCTTTTGGAAGTACGAACGCGGCAGTTTCCACTATGACGTCATGGTGACGCTGATCCTGCTGTTCCTGTTTATCTCACCGCACGTTATCAATTACCGCGATCATCCCGTGGCCGGCAATCTTGCTCCAAATACAGTGCTGGTGCGTCCTACAGAAGCAGGGGCGATTTATGAAGTGCCGGCAGACCTGGTACACCCGGGCACCGGCGTGCTGGCGCGGCAGATGGAAGCGCCGTTGGCAACCGCCATTGCGCCGGTGTCGGGGCCGGTCACGATCGATCGCTGGGAGCCGCTGAAGGATGTGAGCGGCAAGGTGACAGCGTATAAAGTGTGGGCGCACCGGTGAAAAGGGTGATGGAAATGAAGATTGTGACGATGATGTTGGCATTGAGCCTGGCGAGCGCCGGGGCTCACGCGCAGGCCGTTGCCCCTGCATCTCCGGTAGGGAACGACGCACAGCTGGCCAAGGTGCTGGGGCAGCTTGACGCAGCGGCGGCGAAATTTCAAAATGCGCAGGCAAACTTCAGTTGGGATCAGCTGACGGCGGTGGTGCAGGAGCACGACGTGCAGACAGGCACAATTGCCTTTCGCCGCGGTGCAAAGGGAACCGCCATGGTGGCCCATGTGCTGAAGGAAAACGGCGCTTCGCATCCCAAGGATGTGCTGTTTGCAAACGGCGAGCTCGACTTGTACCAGCCGGAGATTCACCAGGAAACGATCCTTAATACAGGCAAAAGTCAAGATCAGTTTGAGAGCTTTGCGACGCTCGGTTTCGGCGGCAGCGGCAAGGATTTGCAGGCCCAGTGGAATGTGACCTGGCTCGGCACGGACATCATCGACGGCACGTCGGTAACCAAGCTGAATCTGGCACCCAAGCACCCCACCCCTGACCAGATGTTTACGAAAATTGAAATTTGGATTGATCCCGCGACGGCAACTTCCCGCAAACAAATCTTCTACAGTGCAAGCGGAGATAATCGCACGGCGGTGTACTCGCAAGTGGTCGAGAATAAGACGAAGGATAGCGAGTTCAAGCTGAATGTACCGAAAAACATAGTGCCGATCAGAAAGTAAGCGCAATGGAGAGAAGATCCTTCGGCTTCGCTGAGGATGACACTAATTGAACAAACGAAGCTACTTGCTTGCTATCGGACGTCTCCAACCGGCAAGCGCCAAGCCGCCCAGCACAAACACAATGGGAAAGCACTCCAATGTATAGCGCGGCTCCGGCGCCTCAATCGTCCACAGAAGCGCGCAGCGCAGCAGGACAAATGCCGCAAACATGCCAAGCAGCGGCGGACGGCGCATGGCCCCGGCAACCGCAAGCGCCAGATACAGCACGTTCAGCACAGCGTACCCCCAGGCCAGGATAGTGTCCGGCCCTTCCGGCCCGTAGCGCCACCAGCGCAGGTCGATGTTGAACAGCTCCACACGCGGATGGAACCACATATCGGCAAGCCGCAGCAGCGGCAGGGTCACGTAGTAGCGCAGCGGGTGGTCGGCTATGCGCCGGTCCGCGAGCGCGCCGAAACGCTCGTCAATTGCGGGCGTGATGGTAGTGCCGCGGTTGTAGTCGGCCAGCAGGTCGGCGGTGGCGCGTAGCTGCTCGCCGGAGTCAAAAGCACGGCTCGGCAGTTCATCGATGCCGATGGGGTCGTCATTAGCAGCCCAGTACACCTCGGAGGTGCAGGCCAGATCGACGCAAACGGTCTTGGTCCAGCGTTGAAAACCGGGGTTGATCGACTCGCCGGGGTCCGTGGCATAGCGCGGGGCCAGCGGCTCAAATACATGAAAGGTGTGCCAGTTGCGCAGCGCCCAGGGTGCGAAGGCAAGCAGCGAAGCCAGCGCGCCGAGGGCTGCCAGTCGTAGCGAGCGTTGCCAGTATTTGCCGCTGTAGAGAACAAGCGCAGGGCACAGTACTACCCCAAGTAGCGCGCCATCGGGGCGTAGCATGGCGGCGGCGATCCAGGTTAAAACCGATGCCGCGAACCACCAGGTTTGAAGAGGCGAGAGAAAAGCAGGTCCTTCGACTTCGCTCAGGATGACACCTGGTTGTGGCGTGCTTTGAATGATGCTTGCTTGTGGAATGTTTAGGGCGACACCTGGTTGTGGACTGCTTAGGTCAATGCCTGGTTGCGGACTGCTTGGAATGACCCTTGATTGTGAACTGCTTAGGGTGACCCTTGATTTTGAGGCAAGGGAGACTGCATCGCCGATGCCGAGCGCGCGTGCGAAGCATAGCAGTGCGGTGGAGATTGAAAGCAGCTCCAGTGTTTCCGTAAGTGGAGCGGCGGTGTAGCAGGCTGTAAACGGGCATAGCGCCGCAAGCCACAATGTTGCGCGCGCCGCGCGGACCCGCAATGCAGGGGGAGCAAGCTGTGCGGCCAGACAGGCCAGAATCCAGCAGCCAAGCAGGTCCAGGGCAACCTGCAAATAGAGAACCGGGTAGTAGTGCGCTACATCGGAAGAGAGCCCAAAAACACGAAAGCAAGCCGCGAGAAACAGCGGGTAGCCGGGCAGCCGAATGAGCGTGGGCACCCCGGCGGTAAAGCCGTACACGCCATGCTCCAGCAGGTTGCGTGCAATGGCACCGTATAGCAGCGGGTCGCCGGTAAGGTCAGGATTGTGGTGAACAAACCATAGGCGCAGCAGCAAGCCCAGAGCAAGGGGTAGCCCTATTTGCAACCCGGACATGGAACATCCCGCACCCGCGACTCCTGAACCTTGTATCACTTTGGGGTCAAGCTTCGTCTTGCCCACCTAACGCGGCAAG
>CAXSFX010000183.1:0-6922 GCA_964236655.1 uncultured Acidobacteriaceae bacterium
AGTAGCTCAATGGCAGAGCATTCGGCTGTTAACCGAAGGGTTGTAGGTTCGAGTCCTACCTGAGGAGCCAGATTTAAAGGGCTTACAAGACGTGTTCTCGATCATCATGGATCCACATACTCCTGTTGTGTGTGTGTTTAGTCTCCGCCGCTGCCTACGCTTTTTGCTTTTGGGCACTCCTTCACCTCATGCGTGGACCAGATGAGGTACCACGAGTCGTGCTTGCCACTGAGTTCTTCGGCTTTTGGCTTACGAGCTTTACCTGTGAAGCACGCTCGCCGGGGTTGACGAGGAGAGTCCTTCTACCTTACTGATGTTGCATCTCCAGGAACCGCCGTCTGTGGCGGAGCTCGCCGGCGTTAGTCCTTATAACCGTCGTTTCATGCCAGTCGATCATTTCCCAACGCGTAGGAACAGCGTGAGCGGCTGAAATATCTATTTCAGAGAGTACAACCCCTTCACTTATATGAGCGAGATAGCTTTAAGCAATTGTTAATTTTCATGTGCTAATGAGCAATCCGGCTCAGTTATTCCAGCTCCGTAAGTGAAGACTTGAACCTAAGAGCCAGTGGCTCGCATGATAGGGGAAAATAGTGGCACAGAATAAGGATTCTCAAGTACATCACACCCATACAGATGGAACTACCCAGCCCAAACCGGCAGAATTTATCCCGAAGGTAGATACACAAAATCAAAATCGTCCCAGAAAGACCTGGAGGCAGGCACTGGATGAGAGTTCACCTCTTTTGCTCCCTGTCGCTCACGATGCACTATCAGCTCGTTTGATCAAACTTGCCGGCTACCCTGCCTACCAGATCGGCGGTTTTGCCCTGGTGGGTTCGCAGTTCGGGTATCCGGACATTGACTTGGCGCAGTACGGTGAGAACAGCGCAGCGATGCGCAATATCATTGCTGCATCCGACGTTCCCGTCCTGGTCGACGCCGATGACGGTTACGGTGATGTGAAGAACGTGACCCGAGTAGTGCAGGGCTACGAAGCCATGGGCGCATCGGCAATTTTCCTTGAAGATCAGTTGGCACCGAAGCGTTGCGGCCACATGGTAGGCAAGCAGGTCGTCCCAGCCGAGGTGCACGTTGCTAAAATCAAGGCTGCTGTAGCGGCCCGTCACAACAAGGAAACATTCATCATGGCCAGAACGGATGCCCGTGCTCCGCTGGGCGTCGATGAAGCATTACGCCGGGCCAAGATGTATGCAGACGCCGGCGCTGACGGAATTTACATGGAAGCGGTCGAGAGTGTGGAAGAGCTTGAGAGGACGGCGAAAGAATTGCGTGGCGTTGAGCTGGCGACATCAATTCTAGAAGGTGGCGGCAAAACCCCGTGGATGGATCCTAAAGACCTGAAAGAGTTGGGTTATTCAATGATTCTCTACCCGACCACGGTCATCTTCCGTGTCGCATGGGCGATCAAGAGCGCTATCGAGGATCTGAAAAACGGCAAACAGATGGCTGCGGATAAGGCCATGTCCTTCCAGGATTATGAGGATGCGCTGCGGCTCCCCGAGTGGGCCGAAATCGAAAATCATTTCGAGGGAACCCACGACCTGCTGGGCGTTCCTCAACGTGGTGGCACACCGGTTAAGACTTCCTAAACTTCACTCCCCGGGGCAGTCTGATGTTATACACCGTTCTTGGTGCCGTGCTACCGATTGTCGTGACCATGCTGCTGGGATTCCTGGCAGCATGGCACCACGATTTTGATGCGGCACGAGCCTCCACGCTGAATAAAATGGTATTGCTGTACGCCATCCCTGTTGGTTTGTTCGTTCAAACGGTGGACGTACATCGCAGTGTGCTGACTCAGGATATCCCTCTTGTCGTCGCACTTTTTACCGCAATTGTTGGGCTTTATGTAGCAGTGTTTCTGGCAAGCCGCCTCATGTTTCATTGCTCTTATGGCTTAAGCGCATTGATTGCGTTAGCGGTATCGACGCCCCCGGTACCGTTTATGGGACCGGCGGTTCTTACCGATCTATTTCACGCCAATAGCGGCATCCTTATCGGGGTTGCAAGCCTGATCGAGAACCTCTCGACAGTACCGATTACTATCTTGTTTCTCACGTTGGATGGAGCATCGAAACCCGATCAACCATCGAACAAAGACACCAAGGCCAAGGGCGGAATCGCCATATTTGCCTCAACATTGGCTCACACATTGAAACAGCCCATCGTGTGGGTTCCAGTCCTGGCTTTCTTGGCGGTCCTATTTAACATCCGCATGTCGCCGCTATTCGTACATTCACTCTCCTTGCTCGGAGAAGCTTCTGGAGGAGTAGCCATTTTTGCGACAGGGATTATCTTAGCGTCAAGTCCGACCAAGATCAGTCGCGCTGTGCTTTCATGGGTTGGTCTAAAAAATATTGTGCAACCCGCACTTGTCCTGGTTGGGATGCGGTTACTGTCTTATCACGGTCCGGAGGTAAGTGAAGCAGTCCTGACTACTGCGATACCTATGATGCCGATTGCAGTCATGCTTGCGACGGAGCATCAAGTAGCGCAGACCGAAGTAGCTTCTGCGGTTTTTCTAAGTGTGATTAGTTCAGTCGTAACCATAGGAGTATTCATCGCATTGACCACCTGAAACATCGTGCCTATTTTTAAAAAGACTTTATAGATAAATGGCACCTGACTAGGAAGAAGAAGATTATGCCAAGTGTAACCTGGGATATCCCCGAGGCACTTATTAAGGTTTTACAAGAACGGTCGCAAGTTTTGGGCGAAAGCAGTTCGCAGATGGCCTCGCGGGTACTGCAGCGCGCTCTGGTTCATCCTGTCCCCACACTCTTTCAGATATCTACCTCGCGGGCTCTCGTTCAAGGCGTCTACCGGGAGGCAATCTCCAGCTCGCGGCTACTTCAGCATGGCGACTTCGGCCTTGGAACCTTTGACCTTCTGGATGGCGAGATGGTGGTGCTTGAAGGGAAGGTCTACCAGGTAAGCAGCGACGGCACTGTGAAGACGGTTGACGCTGATGTTGGGACTCCTTACGCCACGGTATTGCGATTTGAACCGGACACCGATTCAGCGCTCCCAAGTATGGAGAGCTTTGAGCAACTGTGTGCTATGTGTGACGAACACCGCTCATCACAAAACGCTTTCTATGCGTTCCGGGTGGATGGCACCTTTTCTCAGGTACAGACTCGCGCCATGCGCATGACACAAGAAGGTGCTTCTTTGAAGCAGGCTGCAGCAACGCAACCGGAATTTTGCTTCCACGATGTTATTGGAACAATGGTCGGCTTTTGGTCTCCGCCTTTTGCCGAGGCAATCGACATCCCCGGTTACCACTTCCACTTCATTTCCGACGACCGCACTCAGGGCGGTCACGTGCTGGACTGCGCGGGTGACGCTCTCCGCTTGCGTGTTCAAGCAGTAAATGATCTTCACCTGTCCCTGCCGGATACAGAGGAGTTTGTCCAAGCCGATTTAACGGTAAGTGTCACAGGAGACCTGGACGCTGCGGAAGGCAAACACACCAAGGATCAGCCATGAACAAGGAGAGTACAGGTACCAAGGCGCGCACAGGCGCGGAAGTAGTGGTCCGAGCGCTGGAACGCAGAAATGTCAAATGGGTATTTGGTATTCCAGGCGCAAAAATCGATTCGGTATTCAACGCCCTTGTTGATTCCACCATTCAAATTGTTCCCTGCCGTCACGAGCAAAATGCAGCTTTCATCGCAGGTGGGATAGGCCGAATGACCGGCAAGGCAGGCATTGCCATTGCGACATCAGGGCCTGGCACCTCGAATCTTGTGACAGGTCTTGCGACTGCAACTACCGAAGGTGACCCCGTTGTGGCGTTCGGTGGCGCGGTGGCCTTGGCTGACAGGCTGAAGCAAATCCACCAGACTCTGGACTCTGTGACCCTGTGCCGGCCGGTCACTAAATACAGTGTAGAAGCAGACTCACCCGCCTCTGTCGCAGAGGTCATAGAAAACGCGTTTCGCACAGCGGAATGTGATCGCCCCGGCGCTGCCTTTGTGAGCCTTCCCATAGATGTAATGGCTGCGCCGGCTGGCTGCGAAGTGATCGAACCGACCGAGCCGCGACTTGGAACCGCAGACGAAGCTGCTCTGAAAGAAGCGGCGCGGCTCATCCGCCGCGCTCACAGGCCCGTCGTTCTGCTCGGGATGCTTGCAAGTAGGCCGGATTGCAATGAATCGATTCGAAAGCTGCTCGAAAGGGGGAATCTCCCGGTTGTCGGAACTTTTCAAGCCGCCGGTGCCGTGTCTTCTGCTCAGTTTAAATATTTTAGCGGTCGCGTCGGCCAGATTAGCAATCAGCCTGGCGACAAGATTTTGGAAGCTGCGGATCTTGTTATCACGATCGGCTACAGTCCCGTGGAGTACTGGCCGTCGATTTGGAATCACGGGAATCAAAGAACTATCGTCCACATTGACGTGCAGAGAGCTTATATCGATAAAGATTATCGTCCGGCTGTCGAATTGATTGGCGACATCGCTGCTACGACGATGGCTCTTGCGCACCTGCTTGACAGTGTAGAGCTCGACCGCGGCATGCTTAACTTGTTGACCGAGATTGCAGAACAGCGGTCGCTGGCGGCGCACAAGAGTGCAACAATGCGTGGTACTCCTATCCACCCGTTGCGACTCGTTTCCGAGATACAGTCCTTACTTACACCGGATACGACGCTTTGCCTGGATATGGGGTCTTTTCACTTATGGTTTGCACATTACCTTCACAGTTTTCGGGCCCGGCAATTACTCATCTCCAACGGTCAGCAGACCCTTGGTGTGGCGCTGCCTTGGGCGATCGCTGCAACGCTGGTCCGGCCCGCTGAGAAAGTTCTATCCGTATCGGGAGATGGCGGTTTTCTATTTTCGGCAATGGAGCTGGAAACGGCGGTCCGTCTCCAATCCAACCTGGTGCACATGGTTTGGATCGATGGAGCGTATGACATGGTGGCTGTTCAGGAGAAGGAAAAGTACGGCAGGGTCTCCGGTACGTCGTTCGGTCCTGTCGATCCGGTGCAGTATGCGCAGGCTTTTGGGGCAACCGGGATGATGATTACCAAGCCCGAGGAAATCGGGCCCGTAATGAGGCGCGCCTTGGATATACCGGGGCCTGTAGTTATCGGCGTCCACGTCGACTATAGCGATAACCACAAGCTTTTTGAGAACGCTGATGACCGGGCTATCTACTAGGGTTTGGAAGCGCCATGGGTATACCTGGTTATTAAAGGTGCATACACGCGTGATGCAATGGACACACAACAAATCAAACCCCGCTCAGGACCGCCGGGCTTCAGCGAACAGGGTGATGACTTTGTTCTAACTTATAAAGCAAGCAAAGGCGTCTACCTCTCTCCTGATTCCATACTTGCTGCCTGGTTCAGGTGCCGGTGTAACAGCCGGCTTCGGCAACCTGGTATAAACCTCTTCTTCAACCACGGCTCACCAGCCCAGGGAGCAACAAATGATTCGTGCTTATCATCTATCTACCGGCCCGGACGGAAACTCTCACGTCCGCAAAGGACAAATTGAGCCCTCCGCAATCATCGCGGCCAAGTCCGTTCAGTTCAAGGAAGATCCGCCGCATTCCTCGCTTGACTGGCATCAGGACCCGGAACCCCGCTTTGTGCTGTTCCTCGCCGGTGCCCTGGAGTTTACGGTCAAGAGTGGGGACACCTTTACGGTCCAACCCGGGGAGGTTTTAATTGCCGTGGATAACACGGGCACAGGACATAAGTGGCGATTGGTCAACGAACAACCTTGGATCCGGGCGTATGTCGTGTTTGAGCCGGAAACCGAACTGCACTTTCTGCCGGATGCTTCCTAAAGGAAACGCTTCCTTCAGAATGCTTTGTGGAGGCTGGGACGGTAGTGCGCCACAGCCTCATTAAACAACAGTAAAACAAGGGCTCCTCTCAAAAATGGACAAGAAAGCACAGTAAGGGCCGTGACCGGCTACGGAGACGATCATTTTCTGGTAGCAATGCTTCACAGATGCCTTAAAGCCTGGTAGAGGGCATTCACAGGAGCTCCCTCCAGTTGTCAAATCGCTGTTGCAACGTTTGCCGTTCTCACAAATGCTCCGTTTTCACTAACACTGCATCTGCTGGATCTGCTGACAGCACGCCATCAGTTGATCATTGACGAGAATGCGACTTGTTGTTTCTGAGCTCTTATCAGCAAAGCTTTTCGCGCACGCCTAAGCGAAGCGGCCTGCTTCGTCAAAGGTCAACCGAGAACCGCGCGGATGAATTATGTCCAGATTCGCATAGCCCAGGCTGCAAAGAAAATTAGACTGGATGCGTATTCGCCCCCCTTTAACCTGATTGAAAAAGCCTAGTCCAAGCTCAAAGCCCTGCTCCGAGCGGGCCGAGCCCACACCACTGAAACCCTTGACCAAGCCATCACGGATTCGCTGCCGCAGATCACCCCAGAAAATGCTCAAGCCTGGTTCAGAATTCGGCTCGGATCATCTCACTAACTGTAAAAATGCTTTAGATGAAGCACGAGTCCGTACTATGCGCCGGATTCGTATGACTTGTACTAAGCCGTGAGATGTATGTGACTATCGCAATCAGGTGTTACGTCATTTCACTTGATATCGGCTGAATGTGACAGCGGCATGATCTTTTATTTTTTACTTCACTTATTCATTTCCTATTTAAATGCTACAGCCTTTAAGCCGCCTTACTTTGTTGTAGCCGGCCTGCGCGGAAAAGCAGTTCTTTTCGCCGGCCGTTGCAACAATATAAAGATTTCTTCATGAAGAAATCTTTATATTGCAGTCCTAATCCCGGCCATTGCCGTGCACTTGTGTTGCTACGTCGGGCAGCGCAGATGGAAGCAAGCTGATTCCGCAACCAGGGGAGACAGAGATGCAAACAGCAATCACCAGCACAGGCAGCCCGGTACCGGCGCAGATGCAGTAC
>CAXSFX010000184.1:0-6900 GCA_964236655.1 uncultured Acidobacteriaceae bacterium
TCGCCGTTCGGGTACTCCCAGTCCAGGTCGATGCCTGAGAACAACCCTGCCGCGCTGACACCCGGCTGGAGGTTGCCGCGCAGGAACCTGTCAACGCAGGAAGCCACAAACGCCTCCCGTTTTTCGGGCTTTGCGGCGTCAGAAAAAGCACTGGATTTGCCCTCGATGGAAATAATCACGCGGACGTGCGGATATTTCTGCTTCAGCAGCTGCAGCTGGTGGTACTCACCGCGCAGCGGCTCGCCCGACGCAAGCGGCTTCCCGCCGGGGTCAGGCCCCGGAGGAACGGCATCGCCGACACCATTGACACTGTTCTGGGGCCAGTACGGCTGCTGCATGTCCGCGCGCGGGTCTGCCACGGCACATCGGCCGTCGACAATGAATGCCTGCGCGTAGTTGATCTGATCGAGCACCGCGGCAGAGCCGCTGGTGACAAGCTGCTTGGCCGACCATAGCGGCGAGCTATAGAGCCCCCACTGCGGCAGGTAACCCACCAGCACGGGCTTTTGGGCGAGCAATGGTGTAGCCAGCAGACCGAGAAGGGGTAGTAAAAAGCGGTGCATGTAGTAGTGAGACGGCAAGGAGGCCCGGATAGATACAAGGAGACGCACATTGGCATGGAGGTACCGCAAGCCGGTGTAATTTTCAGCCTAAAATCCATGTTTAGAATGGAAGTGCCACCAGCAGAGTGTCAGGTGGGGACGAGATGGGCCGGCGGAAGATTGTCGGCCTGACCGGCGTTCCCGACCACTAATCGGTGAACGCCGGTTCCAATGCTGGAGGTGGCCGATGGACACTAGCAACATGTCTTGGGTACATCTGGTAGTGAGAATTACGCTGGACTGGCGTGTTCTCATTGCTGGGTGTGCCTTAGTCAGACTACTGCGACGAAAGCGGTAGGATAACCTTCCCCGGTGGGAGACAACCATCGGGGAACTACCAACTCTGGATTTATTGGATGCCGGGCACAGCGGAAAGTCAAGCACTTTGCCGCCGCAAAACTGTTCGGCTCCTACACGCAGGGACTTGCCGGGCTGCCGTTCCATGGGAACGTAGCTCCTGCTGCCGGTAGGCATCACGTTCTAAAATAAATTCACGATGCTTTGCTCCGCCTCATGCCGGCCGCTCTTGATGGTGCTCAGACGCTTCCGCCGGGGCCGACCTGATCGTGGCCGCCCGACCCTTTTCTCGCTTCCCTTGCAGCCTTGGCCCTCCAACGCCAAGGCTTGAACAGGATCGAAACAAGCTCAGAAAAGGATCAGAATCATGAGCAGCAGCAACAGTTTCAACGCACGCGCCACCCTCCAGTCCGACGGCAACACCTACACCATCTACCGTCTGCAAGCCCTTGCAGATCGCGGCCTCAATCTCGCGCGCCTGCCGTTTTCGCTTCGTATCCTGCTTGAAAACCTGCTGCGCCGCGAAGACGGCATCACGGTCACAGCCGCTGACATCGAGTTCCTGGCCAACTGGCAGCCGGGCGCTGCACCCTCCCGGGAGATCGCCTTCATGCCGGCGCGCGTGCTGATGCAGGACTTTACCGGCGTGCCTGCCATCGTGGACCTGGCTGCCATGCGCGACGCCATGAAGCTGCTGGGCGGCGACCCTGAAAAGATCAACCCGCTCCAGCCTGTGGAGCTCGTCATCGACCACTCTGTACAAGTTGACGAGTTCGGTACGGCAGGTGCCTACACCATCAACGCGCTGCTTGAAACCGAGCGCAACCGCGAGCGCTACGCTTTTCTCAAGTGGGGCCAGCATGCATTTCGCAACTTCAGCGCCGTGCCGCCCGGCATGGGTATCTGCCACCAGGTCAACCTGGAATACCTGGCCCGTAGCGTCTTTACTACGGAGGTGAACGGCGAGCTGCAAGCCTACCCGGACACACTGGTCGGCACCGACTCGCACACCACCATGATCAACGGCCTGGGCGTGCTGGGCTGGGGCGTCGGCGGCATTGAGGCCGAGGCGGCCATGCTGGGCCAGCCGGTTTCGATGCTCGTGCCGCAGGTGGTCGGCTTTCGCGTTACAGGCAAGCTGCGCGAGGGTGCGACCGCAACCGATCTTGTGCTCACCATCACGGAAAAGCTGCGCAGGCACGGCGTCGTCGGCAAATTCGTGGAGTTCTTCGGCCCCGGCCTGCCCGGGCTCTCGCTCGCCGACCGCGCCACCATTGCCAACATGGCCCCGGAGTACGGCGCTACCTGCGGCATCTTCCCGGTCGATGAGAAGACACTGCATTATCTGCGGCTTACGGGTCGCCTTGAAAGCCAAGTCGCGCTTGTGGAGGCCTACTACAAGGAGCAGGGCCTGTTCCATACGCCCGAGACACCCGAAGCCGAGTACACGTCAACCCTTGAGCTCGACCTCCAAACTGTGGAGCCGAGCGTTTCCGGCCCGCGCCGCCCGCAGGACCGCGTCGTGCTGGGTGACGTCGCCGCCGACTTTGCTCGACAGTTGCCGTCCTTAGTAAGCCTGAAAGCGGGCAAGTTCGGTGAGCGCCAAGGGCAGCGCTGGGAGGGTGAAGGCGGTCACACCTCCGCCGACGGCAACCCGGCGAGCACGGTCGCATCCATCGAACCGGGTGCGCCGCTTGGAGAGCTGGAGGCTGAACTCATCGGCGTCGGCGCAGGCAGCGCCGTTCTCGGAGTTTCTGCCCCGGCCTACACCCGCTCCGTAAAACAGCGCTTCGGCGTCGATCCGGACCCATATCTTGACCATGGCTCCATCGTCATCGCCGCCATCACCTCCTGCACCAACACCAGCAATCCGTCGGTCATGATCGCTGCCGGGCTGCTGGCCAAAAAAGCCGTCGAGCGCGGCCTCTCTGTCCCGCCATGGGTCAAGACTTCGCTCGCACCCGGCTCCCGCGTCGTCACCGACTACTACAAACGCGCCGGGCTGCTGCCGTACCTTGAAAAACTACGCTTCCACGTCATCGGCTACGGCTGCACCACCTGCATCGGCAACTCCGGGCCGCTGCCGTCTGATGTTTCTGAGTCCATTGACCAGAACAACCTCGTCGCCGTCTCTGTGCTCAGCGGCAATCGCAATTTTGAAGGTCGCATCAACTCTGACGTGCGCGCCAACTACCTCATGTCGCCGCCCCTGGTGGTTGCTTACGCTATCGCCGGTACCATCGGGCGCAATCTTGAAACAGAACCGCTCGGCCTCGGCCGCGACCGGCAGCCTGTCTACCTGCGCGATATTTGGCCGACGCAGGCTGAAATCGCCGAGGTGCTCGGTACCTCGCTCACCAGTGAATCGTTTCACAAGGAATATGCCACTGTGACCGCGGGCGATGAGCATTGGCAGCGCCTGCGCTTTACCGAGGGCAAAGTCTACGGCTGGGAACCCGATTCCACCTACATCCGCAAAGCTCCGTACTTCGACGGCATGCAGAAGACACCCGCGCCGGTGACCGATATCCACGGCGCGCGGGTGCTCGCCGTGCTCGGTGACTCGGTCACGACCGACCATATCTCACCCGCAGGCGCCATCAAGACAGCCTCACCCGCAGGCCGCTACCTGGAAGAACATGGCGTAAGCCCGGCTGACTTCAACTCTTATGGATCACGCCGCGGCAACCATGAAGTCATGGTGCGCGGTACATTTGCCAACGTGCGCCTGAAGAACAAGCTCGCCCCCGGCACCGAGGGCGGTGTGACCCGGCTGCTGCCGGAGGGCACCCCGATGAGCATCTTTGAGGCGGCTGAGGCATACGCCGCGCGCGCGGTGCCGCTCGTTATTCTCGCCGGCAAGGAGTATGGCTCCGGCTCCTCACGCGACTGGGCCGCCAAAGGCCCGAAGCTATTAGGCGTTCGCGCCGTAATCGCAGAGAGCTACGAGCGCATCCACCGCTCCAACCTGGTAGGTATGGGCATCCTGCCGCTTGAGTTTGCGGCCGGCGATTCGGCGGCCTCGCTCGGCCTCACAGGGGAAGAGGTCTACGACATTCCCGGTCTCAGCGAGCTACTTGGTAGCAAGTTTACCGATGGCCGCAGCCTTGTTGTGCACGCTACCGCACCCAGTGGTGCAGACAAGCACTTCCCTGTTTATGTCCGCATTGATACACCGGGCGAGATTCTCTACTACCGGCATGGAGGTATCCTGCAGTACGTGTTGCGGCAACTGGCGGGGGTGGCATAGAGTCAGGCTGCTGCTTAAGCCGCAGCCCTATCCACCACCTCAAGCACTGTACCCTCCACTTTCTGAAGGTAGGTAATTACCTCAAACAGGTTCCTAGCCTGCGGGTTCCCGGATGGACTAAACATGCGCATCAGCGTCTTCGGAGACCGCTGGAGGTCGGCCCCCAGCTTCACAAAACCAACTGTTCCGTTGATGTACTTGCGGAGCACAGATTTTCCAGTATCGACATCTCCGGAGATCAAACATCCAACTGCCTCACGGAGGTACGCTTTGCGGAACCCTGCACTTCTTTGCAGGTCAGCCTTGATCGTTTCATTGAAGCTAACGGTAAGTGGCATCATTCCTTTTTTTTATGCTGCTTGTACTCTCGCCAGAGTTATTGCGCCGTTCCTATATCAACTTCTTGACATTGCTTCTTTCCACCGCAGAGCAGAATCACTAAAGCATCACCATCTTTGCCAAAATAAATCCGATAGCCTGGTCCGAAATGCAATCGCAACTCCAAGACCCCTGCGCCCACGCTTTTTATGGCCAAGCTGCCGTTGCTAAGCCGATCAAGCATAACGGCAACTCGTCCTCTGGTTTCATCTTCAAGCTTTTCGTACCATCGGCCAAATCGATTACGACCTTGCTGGTCAACGTACTCACGAAGCTCAATCGCCAACTTATTAGTACCACAAAAGATACCATATCAGCTTCGCCCTGCATCCAGCGCATCTCGCAGTGCGTAAAAAGCTGCATTCGGCTGGTAGCTATCATCAAACGGCAGGCAAAGCTCCTCACGGTCCGGGTGCTTCGGACGGAACTTAGCCTCATCATCCTTACCGTTCAGCCAAGATGCACCGCTGTTTACCCCCCAGGTCAGCACATCGGTTACAGCCGGGTTTGCCAGCAGTAGTTTCAGATAGTCGCCGTAGATCGCCGCCACTTCCGCACCCCGCGCCTTTGTATCGGGCATTGGGAGGCTATCGTCGTTCACATCCATCTCCGTAACAAACACCTTCAGGTTCATCTCAGAGCACTCCTGCACAAACGCCGACAGCCCCCTGCCGATCTGCTTTGCCGATCCAGCGGAGATGTGCGACTGAATGCCGACTGCATCCAGCGGCACACTGTTGTGCTGCATGCGCTTCAGCAGTGCCAGCACGGCACCGCGCTTCGCTGTGTCCTCGGGCGAGTCGGTCTCAATGCTGTAGTCGTTGTAGGCCAGCAGCGCATGGGGGTCAGCCTGGCGCGCGGCGTGGAAGGCAATGTCAACGTACTCCGGCCCCAGCAGCTTGTACCAGGGGCTGTTCCGCAAGCCTTGAGGCTGCCCATCCTTCGGGTCTATCGCCTCATTCACCACGTCCCAGCTGCGCATCCGTTCACGGTACCGCCCGGCAACCGCGGCAATGTGGTTTGTAAGGTACTGTTCGGCATTGGCAACGGTTACTGTCGCCGCAAACCAGTCAGGCAGCTGCCGGTGCCAGCAAAGGTTATGCCCCCGTACAGACATCTTGTGAACTTCAGCAAACGCCATGAACCTGTCTGCCTCATCAAAGCGGAACGTGTCCGGCGCGGGCCGCAACGGTGTCCACTTCATCGCATTCTCGGCCACAACAACGTTGTACTGCTCGGCGATTGTCCGTGCATATGGCTCGCTAGTAGCAAGCAGGCCCATGTTGACGGCGGCACCTGCAAATCGGCCCTTCGGCAGTGCATGCGCTTTAAGGGAGCCTGCTCCGGTAAACTCCGGCTTCGCCTCTGTCCAGGCTGCGTGATGCCGGGTAAGCGCGGCGACAGCACCGGCTTTGACGATCCCCTTGGCAAAAGCGCGCCGCGTCGGCATCTCCATCCTGCTCCAGACTCCCCGACTTGCGAGACACTGGCTTAAGCGTAGATGAAGTCCGGACAGTTTGGCTCGACCTTCGTGCAAAACAAAAGGCAGCCGCGGCCTCCGCAACTGCCTTTTGTTCTGCCGGTAAAGAACTAGACTGCTGCCTGCACTTCCTGAATGTGCGGCTTCAGGTAGTCGGCTTCCTGCACCTTGCCTTGCATCACGGCTATTGTGTCGCCTGCAAAGATCGCCTTATTGTCTGTAATGCCAAGGAAGCCGAAGATAGCCTGAAGGTAGGGGCTCTCCTGGTTGTACTTCTCAGCGGGTGCACCGGGCGCGTAGTTACCGCCGCTCGCGATGATGAAGGTCGCCTTACGGCCACCTGTTAGCAGCCCTTCATAGCCCTTCTCGCCGATTTTGAAAGTCTTGCCTACACGGACAATGTGGTCGATCCAGGCCTTGAGCCGGGCTGGAATTGCAAAGTTGTACATTGGCGCGCCGATAACAATTTCATTGGCTTCAAACAGCTCCGCGATCAACTCGTCAGAGAGCTTGAGCGCCTGCTTGTGATCCGGCGTGTGCTGGTCAGGCGAGGAGTATGCCCCGGCAATCCAGTTCATGTCGACAAAGGTGAGGTCGGTCGTGGCCAGGTCACGGTAAATCACCTTCCCGCCTGGATTCTTGCCCTTCCATGCCTCGGCGAATGCCGCGGTGAGCTTGCGAGAGATCGAGTAGTCTCCGCGTGAACTGACATCAATTTGCAGCAGGGTAGCCATAGTTCTCCTTGGGTTGGTAACGATGAGGTGCGGGAATGCGTGTGATAACAAGCATCTGCCTATTGAAGAAATGCAGCTCCAGCGAAAAGGATTCGTAAAATTACGATAGCGCCCATACTACCCTTGGCATTTAGGAAGATTGATGAAAGCTTGTGACTC
>CAXSFX010000185.1:0-6782 GCA_964236655.1 uncultured Acidobacteriaceae bacterium
TCGGGCTTACGATCTTGAAGCTGTACTACACCCCGGCGGAGCTCTCCAAACGTAAGTGCACTTACAAATATGTTTGGAGAGCCTACCGACGTTATGAACTGCATCACGCGTGCATTTGCTCTTGGTTTTCGCGTCTCAGAAATGACATTTGTATCAAGAAGATATAGAACTCTTCTGCTAACGCTGATACTACTCATAATCATCCAAGTTAAACTCAAAATTGCGTCCCACAGCATTGTCGCGGATAACTTCAAATCCTTCCACTTTCGGGCCATTGAGTAAATGATGAATAAGATCGCTTTTACTCCCATTCAAACGCTCGTATTCAATTGTTGATAGCATAACGGCGCATGGCGAGCCATGCCGGGTTATGAACTGGGGACCATCAATCTGTGCTTGCTCAATGACATCGCTCAAACGTGCCTTTGCTTGTTGAATCTGCCAAGTTGCCATTTCTTTGCTCCTGAACTTAAGCTAGCATAATTCTAGTCAGGCTGACCAGATTCTGCGGCAATCCTCCGTAATACAGGCAGCACATCGCCTAGCGAAACACTCCCAGCCTCCTGTACGCCTAACGCAAAGTAAACCTTACGGTATAGCGCAAAAAGCCTGTCATAGACTGTATGCGCTACCCAGTTTGGCATGTACATGCGGAAGGGCAGGCACAGTTTTTCCTGTGCGGCTTCTATCGAAGGAAACGCGCCGGCCGCCATCAACGCAAATATCCCGGAGCCAAGGCTGGTCGGTACCCCATCCGATACCAGTACCGGTTTTCCAAGCACATCGGCATACACCTGGTTCAGCACCAGGTTTTTCTGCGGGATACCGCCCGCATTGATGATTCGAACTACTGGCACACCATGCTCGGCCATACGCTCCAGGATGATGCGCGTATGAAATGCCGTGCCTTCGATGGCGGCAAACAGCTCATCTTGTGCCGTATGGAGCAGGTTCCAGCCCAGCGTTACGCCGCCCAGTTCGGAGTTGACCAGCACCGTACGGTCCCCGTTATCCCAGCTCAGGCGTAGCAGCCCGGTTTGCCCGGCGCGGTACTGCTCCAGCCCCTCGGCGAGGCGGGGCACGGTAGTCCCGGCTCGGCGGGCGATTGCTTCAAAAATGTCGCCGGTGGCAGAAAGCCCCGCCTCCACACCAGTGAACGCGGGATGCACGCTGCCGGGTACTACACCGCAGACGCCGGGCACGAGTGTGGTTTTTCGCTCCATGGCAATGATGCAAGTCGAGGTGCCCACCACGTTCACTACATCGCCCTCGCGACAGCCTGCGCCGATTGCATCCCAGTGCGCGTCGAATGCGCCTACCGGGATTGGAATGCCGGCTTGTAACCCCATCGTATCGGCCCAGAATGGGGCAAGCGTGCCGGCGATCTTGTCGGAAGTCTCATACGCGCCGGCAAGTTTTTCTCGGATGCCCGCAAGTAGCGGGTCCAGTTTCTTGAAAAACTCTTCAGGTGGAAAACCTCCCCATCTTGGATTCCAGAGCCACTTATGGCCCATAGCGCACACACTTCGTTTCACCTGGTGGGGGTCGGTAATCCCGGCGAGCGTCGCCGCGACCATGTCGCAGTGCTCAAAGGCGCTTCCCAGCTCACCGCGTCGCTCCGGGTTGTGCCGCAGCCAGTGCAGCAGCTTGGCAAAGCCCCACTCATGCGAGTAAACGCCGCCGCACCACTCAATCGCCTCAAGCTTCTCGCTATGGGCAAGTGCCGTAATTTGCCGCGCTTCAAGCTTCGCTCGATGGTCGCACCATAAGTAATAATCATCGAGCGGCTGCATGTTCGCATCCACCATCACCACGCTTGAACCGGTCGTATCAAGCGCAAGGGATGCTATTTCTTCGCCCGGTACGTTGGTTTTCGCCAGTACCGAACGCATCGCAGCTACCAGCGCAGCCATCTGGTCAGCATGTGATTGCGTGGCAAAGTCAGGGTCTTCGCGTTTTCGATGCAGTGGGTACCCGGCGGATGCGGTACCCAGTCGCCCGCGCTCCGAGTGAAGCAGCGTGACGCGGACACTCAGGGTTCCGAAATCGACACCGGCTACAGTGACATTTTGCATTCACACTCCAAGCTGAACCGCCTGCGCGGCTTGCAGTTACTTTGTGCCATGTCTTCGACTTACTGGAACATGCCACAAAGGGGCCGCCTACTGCGCAGGGAACTTAGCTGTTCTCGATTCCGTGACGATGCATTTGCCAGCCAAGGTACTTGGTCGCCGCCTCGTACACCGGCGCGGCTACAGTCGAAAAGTTTGCCGCAACATGGTGCTCGTACGCATTTTCACAAATAAACCGCAACAGCTTCTGCATCTTTGGAATCTGCACCACACCCGCACCGCCGAATGTTTCCAGTGGATCATTGGTAAACGCACCCTCGCCCACGTAGCCGCGCATGCTGCCGGTCAAGTCATCGGTTGAGAAACGAAGGTAGCTCATTGCGCCTGCCTTGACCCGGCCCACGCAGGTGCCGAAGGTGTTTTCCTTGCCGACTGTTCCGGCGATGATTGCCTGGAAGTCCATCACTACGGATTCAAAGAAATGCTTCGGCAAGTTCGAGCAGTGGAAGCAGACGGCCTTGTCATCCTCGTCGCCGTAATTGTTGTTCCAGTCCAGCAGGGCGCTCGGGGTCTCACTTGCCAGCGCCAGCCCGTACATGCTCAGTACACCGGCCACGTCGGTTTCGCAGGCTGAGGAGAACAGGTTTTCGCTCATCATGCTCATTACCGTGCAGGGAACCACGCCGAAAAACTCTTCCATCGCGGTCCAGCACTGGATCGCTGAAATGGTGCAGTATGTCTCCCGCATCCAACCGTCGATTACCGCGCCGAGCTTTGCCATCTTCATCAGGGCCTCAGCCGGGATGCCGCTGGTGGGCACATACGACTGGATCGCCGCAAGCTTTGCCTGTGCTGCATCGTCGGTGTCCTTCATCCGGTTAATACGGCCGATCACTTCTGACAAGTCGAGCGTTTCAACCGAGATGCCGTGGTGCTCAAGAATCTTCTCGGAGTAGCGCACCGTGTTGAACGCCGCAGGCCGCGCGCCGATGGCACCGATGCGCAGGTTCTTAAAGCCGTTCACAACGCGGCAGGTTGCGGCAAACTCCGCCAGGTCTTTTGCAAAGAGCTCAGACTGCGGGGCAACTGTGTGCTTGGCCGTCAATGAATATGGAATGTTGTACTGCCGCAGGTTGTTGCAGGCCGACATCTTGCCGCAAAATGAGTCGCGCCGGTTGGCGATCTTCATGATGTCGGTACGGTCCGGCGTGGCCTGCACCAGCACCGGTACCTTGAGGCCGCTCAGCCGGATGGAATCGACAATGGCGCGCTCTTCACCGAAATTCGGCAACGTCACGATGATGCCGTCGATAGTGTCTGCATGTCGTTTGAACAGTTCTGCGCAATGCCGTGCATCGTCAGGCGTTTGCACGGCACCATGCTGTGTCTGCTCGGGCGATAGCACTATGGAGTTGTAGCCGAGTCGGGAGAGCACCGCGATCATATCATCGCGGCCTTCCTTGGCAAGATGGTGCGGAAAAAACCCGCGCGAGCCGACAATGACGCCGAACGTGAGCTGCTTATTCATGGATTCCTCAAACAGGATGATATGCGATGAGAAATTGGGTGCGCTACGGGGTGGCTATTGAATCATTGTCGAGCGGAAACCAAGCTTGAGAATCTGTCAGGTTGTGGGTCATTCCATCAAACGTCAAAACCGTATGATAAGGAATTGTTACGGAAATTTATCGCCATCATAGAGCCCATCGCAGCATGGTTTTGCAACTTAACTTATGGGGCTTTAGCAGACTCTTAGGAGCATTACATAAACGTTCGTTTACGCAATCCTATGTAGAGAAATAGACTGTTTCTATGTCCATGCTGCGAGATCTCCGGTTAGCGCTTCGGATGTTCTGGCACACCCCCTTGCTGACAGCCGTCGCTCTTCTGTCAATCGCGCTAAGCGTGGGTGCGACCGCGGTGGTTTTCACCGCCATCAAGGCTGTGCTGCTCAATCCGCTTCCCTATGCTCACCCCGAACAGCTTGTCCAGATCGGGACTGAGCTCGCCAAGTTCGAGCCATCTCCATCCGATTGGGCAGTGTGGAATGACACTCAGGAGATCACCCGGCGCACCCGCACGCTTGCCTCAGCAGGCGTGTACCGGAACGAGATCTTCAACCTGGCGGGCGATGCATCGACAACCCCAGAAGCCCTTTATGGACTCCGGGTATCGGCAGGCCTTTTTCCAACTTTAGGCGTCAAGCCCATACTTGGGCGCAACATACTTCCAGAGGAAGACCAGCCCGGTCACTCAAATGAAATGGTCCTCAGCTACGGGCTCTGGACTCGCCGGTTTCATTCCGACCCTCATGTGGTTAGCCGCAACGTCCTTATCAATGGCCACGACTGCCTCGTGATTGGGGTCATGCCACAGGACTTTAATTTCCCTCTGCGCAGGAGCGCAGCTCATACCCCTTCTCCTTATGTTGAGTTTTGGGCGCCGCTTCGGAGCGGCAGGCCGATCTCCGCAACCGAGGGGCTTGGCATGGTGGCAAGACTGCACAAAGGCGTCTCTCTCGTCGAAGCGCAGCAAGACCTTGCGTCTATCGGCACGAACCTTGGTCAGGAGTTTCCGGCTTCAAACCGGGATCACACCTTGGGGATGGGCTTGCTCCAAGACGCTACTCTAGGAAGCGCAAAGGATTCCCTATGGCTTCTGATGGCTGCTGCAGGAATGTTTATGCTGATTGGCTGCGCGAATGTGGCGAATTTGCTGCTCGCTCGAGGCCTGGGCCGGCAGCGCGAAATTGCTATTCGGCTGGCACTCGGCGCAAGCGGGGCACGGATTGTTCGTCAGCTTCTTACAGAGAGTTGCGCATTGGCGACGCTTGGCGGCATCGCCGGCTACGCACTCACTGTTGCAGCCTGGAAGTTGCTACCGGCATTGGCTCCGGTGAGCATTCCGCGGCTTGCTGCGGCCCGTGCAGATTGGACAGTTTTGGTCTTTTGTTTGATCGTCACCATCGTCAATGGTGTCATCTTTGGGATGGCCCCGGCACTCCGAGCCGGATGGACGCGCGCAACTACAACTCAGGACCTTCGCATGCAAGGTAGTAGCACAGGTAGGCGCGATAGGTTTCGTGGCACACTCGTGGGTGTCGAAGTTGCTTTGGCGATGGCGCTGGTCGTGGTTGGCGGGCAGCTGCTCGGGAGCTTTGTCACCTTGCTCAAGACTGATCCTGGCTTTGAAACCGACCGCGTTATTGCGTCTGTCATTATTCCCACGGGCGACCGGTACAAGAGCCCGGAGCAGCATGGATTGCTCTACCGGCACATTCTGGAAGCAGTTCGTACACTCCCTGGGGTTGAGAGCGTTGGAACCATCGACGCACTTCCTTTCAGTGGTGAGGACCACGGTGGGTTGATCGGCAACGGCCAGAAGCAGGATCAGATACCTGCGGAGGTTGATGTTGTGAGTGCCGGGTACCTGCAAACCATGGGCATCCGCCTCTCAGACGGTCGCTGGTTTAGCGAAGACGACATGAAAAATTCCAGCGATACCGTCATCGTGAACGAGGTCGCAGCTCGGCGTTTGTGGGCGGGAACAAGCGCTCTCAGCAAGCGGATTTGTGTGGATTGCTCACCCGGCAAGCCGGCAAATTGGAAGCGCGTCGTCGGAATCGTGTCGAGCATACGCCATGCGGCGATGGACGGCCCGGAGCAGCCAAGCGTTTATCTTTCCGCGAACGCTCTGGAGAATGCGGCATTCCTCGTGGTAAGAAGCGACCGACCCACGGGAAAAATGGAGAAGGCAATCCGGCGTGCCATCGCGGGAGTCGATCCAAATCAACCCGTTTTCCTCAGCGCTTCGATGAGAGAACTCATTTCTGATTCGCTCGCAGACCGCCGGTTCATCACGGCGCTTCTAGCGGTCACCGGCTGCCTTGCGCTAGCAACGGCCATCGCTGGCGTCTATGGTGTAGCCACTTATACTACCACACGCAGGACGCAAGAGATTGGCGTGCGAATGGCACTTGGGGCCACTCCTCACGACGTACAAGTATTGATCTTCCGGCAGGGGTTTGTCACCGCTGCCATAGGTTTGATAGTTGGACTTGGCTTGGCACTAATGCTGATTCGCGTACTTCGCGGAGTGCTTTTGGGACTTGATTCCCAAAACACCGCTGACCTCTGGATCGAGGTGGGTTTGGTGCTTTTTGCTGCTGCTTTTGCTTGCTGGCTGCCAGCAAGACGGGCAGCAAGAATCAGCCCGTCAGTGGCATTAAGACAGGAGTAGTTCCGGAGCTCAAATTTCACTTCCTTGAGGAGCTACTACCAAGCTCACTAACGTACAACTTCTTACGTTTGGTGTGGTGACCCAATTTGGCTGCGCCAAGCTGGCGCACTAGCGTATCCTTTGAAATTCGTCTAATAATTTCACTGCCCGTACGTAGCCGCCTCCCCATGCTTGCGCAGGTAATGCCGGTCAAGCAGCGCCTGCGAAACGGGCCGAGCGCCTGGGTTTAGCTGCAAGGTCACGCTCGCCATCTTGGCTACTGCCTCAAGCACCACGGCATGGTGCGCGGCTTCATGCGGCGTCTCGCCCCAGGTAAATGGTGCATGGCCTGCGACCAGCACCGCTGGAATCCCATCCGGGTTGAGGGTGCGAAAGCGCCGGGTGATAGCATGCCCGACATTCTCTACATAGTCGCCACGGATTTCAAACGCGGACAGCTCCTCGGTAACGGGAACGGCACCATAAAAGTAG
>CAXSFX010000186.1:0-1413 GCA_964236655.1 uncultured Acidobacteriaceae bacterium
AGCGAAGCCGGCAGGCGGAATCGGGGAACAGCATGCCGGTCTGGTACTCGAAGCCGCCATCATGCACAAGAATGGTGAAGTCTCCAGGGTCACGCAGCGCAGCTCCTTATTGCTAGGAGTCAAGAACTCGCATTGCCTGTGTCGTCACAAACGACTTTTTATACTGGATATGCTGCATCAGCTATGAATATGCAAGTGGTTTAAAACCACACTGACACCGGGAACCATAGCTACTTTGCGGTTCATGGCATCAATGTTGGGTTTTGGCTGTTACAAAATAGCTTATTTATGCTGCTTTTTCAAGAACCGTTATATCTTCTAGCAAGCTTAGGAGTTCTTCAATTGTCCAGATATGTTGCGCCAAACCTGCTTCCATCGCGGGAGTCACGCGCAGTGTCTTATGAACTCGGCAGAAATTGTAATGCATGAAGTGCAGCGCAATTGCTGCCTCATGGTTCTCGATCTTCTTTGAGAATGCATTGGTGAGGCGGGTGAAGCGACGCATGGACATTCGCATTGTAAGGTTTTGACGCTCCACAAACGATGTGCTGATGTGTTTTGGGTCGGGTGAACCCGCCAACACGGCCGTCTGCGTTCCGATGCAATCGCCAGTACTGTACCGGTGGTCAAAGGAGTCATTGCCATAAACTTTTATAAGCATCGCGTAATCCACGTCCATACCAAATGCTCCCTCGACAGCCTGTGCATAGACACGATGGCCATCTGTAGTGATTTGGATACGGGTAGAAACACGCGATGCTAAATCCGCCATAAACTCGTTTGCCCAAGATGCGCCGCGACCCCCAACTGCATAAGAAATCATCAGTTTGGAGTCAGCATCTAGTGCGGTCCAGGTCCAAACGTCGCCTGAACCTCTAGGCATGCCTTCTGTGACGTTCTTCTGCTTAGCTCCGATGAAAGACCAAATCTCATCGCACTGCACGCGCCTAGAAGGCACGTTGCGAACGTTCGCATCATGGAAGCCAGAGCAAGCGTCACCCAAAGAAGCAAGCAGTTTAAGTACAGTTCCTTTTGCAGCACCAGTCATATGGCAAGTTGCGCGAATACTATTTCCTTCTACCAGCGCTGCCACGATGTGGGTACGGGTTGCTGTACATAAACGATTCATGCATTAATTATCAAGCATTTTGTTCATTTACGCAATATGACATTTACTAATATCTGTGGAAAAGTAAAAGGGCATTGCGTGTTGCCAATGCCCTGTGTACTCTTATGCATAGGCTAGTTGAACCGGGTGCAATGCTTTGACGGGCGAGTACCCGTATCAACAGATTTGGAGGTGCAGCAATGGAATTGAAGATAATACTTATCATGCATCATTGAGCCATTATGAAGCCAGAGTCTACCTATATATGCAGGTTCTGGCCCTCATGCGTCTAAATTACCACATTG
>CAXSFX010000186.1:1513-6717 GCA_964236655.1 uncultured Acidobacteriaceae bacterium
AGTCAGGACCTGCCTGTATACGCAGGTCCTGGCCCTCATGCGTCTAAATTACCACATTGAGTCAGGACCTGCCTGTATACGCAGGTCCTGGCCCTCATGCGTCTAAATTACCACTAACGGTTCAAGTATGAAAGAGAAAACAATGGCAAACACGGAACAATACCGTGCTGTGCTTGACGATCTCGTGAAGCAAAGAAGTCAGCTTCAATTTCGTATCGGAGAGATTGACACAGCCGTTATGGCTTTGCGGCGAATCATGCCCGAAGAATCCCTTGTTCCAGCAGAGGAATCTCAGCAAAGATTGCCCGTTGCTGAAGGAGTAAAAGGTTCAGAAGGAAAGTACGCTGGAATGAGCACCCGTTGGGCAATCTTGGCGCTGCTTAGCGAAGATTCTACTCCCCCTATGACCACCGGGCAGATTGCAGAAGCTCTTCAGGCTGCAGGAATCACCTCTAACGGGAAAAGCTTTGCCGGCAATGTGTCAGCGGTGCTAAGCGGCATGAATCACGACAAAGGCGAGGTCACATCGGGAATGAGTGGATGGGTGATCTCCGATAAGGGTAAGGATGCCTGGATCAGTATAAAAGCCTCTCGTGAGCGTAAGGGACAATTTATAAAAGCTTCTTTGCCCATCGTTCAGTAGCTGCCTTGAGTGCTATTTCTTCCCTTCGTTCTTGCGTTAGAGCTGCCGCCCGCGCCTCGCCTCTTTTGGCCATTGCGGGCGATTTCTTTTTCTTCGGCTTGTCGCCGATCGCCTGATCCACTATTGACTTCGCCAACGTGTTTATATCCATAGCACATCATCGGACGATTTAGCCAAGCCTGCAAGTCTTTAGATTTTCAAACTGACCCACTACCGAACGTTTTGAGCTCTGTTTTAACAGGACGTATCTAAGCTTTGTGAGAATGGTATGGGTGCACTCCGGAACTGCCTCGATTAGTGCTTTGAGGAACTCCAAAGCATAAGCCACCTTGGCGCGCTCTAGGAATTGCGCGAAAATGAACTCCGAGATTCACTCGACGGCTACGAACAGGTGCAGCTTGCCTTGAGCACTGCGCAGCCCGGCTGGGACTTCCCAGCTAATTTTCTTTGTCGCTTCTAGCCTCCTCGCCCGCCTGTTCCCCGGGCTGCAGCAAGGTATGAATTTCCGAGTCAAACTCGGTTGCAGAAAGAGCCTTTCGTGGGGGCGGCCGTGTAACCATCTGATTTCTCAGCATTTCTTCCAAAGCGCGATCCTTGCGACGCTGCCCCCATTCCCGCGCAGTGATTGCTGCAAATTCAAGATTGCCGATCAGGTACCGCTTCCAGAGCCGCCGAGGCTCCATAACCAGCCGGTATAGCCACTCGGCTCCGATGTTGTGGGTCCAGGCCGGTGCTCGCTTGCGCAAACCTGCCAAGGTATCGAAGGCAGCCCCAACTGATAAAGCGGCACCAATCGGCAGAGAAGGCACCTCATCCCACATCCAGATTTCCTGCTTTGGGGCACCCAGCGCGACGCAGAGCAGGTCTGGTTTGACAGCGGCGATGCGTGCAAGTACTGCTCTATTGAGCGCTTCATCCTGTTCAAAATTTACAGCCGGGCAGTCTGTGCCTGCGATCTGGAGCCCTGGGTAGCGGGCAACCAAGGTGCGTGCCGCACCTTCAGCCGCACCGGGCAGCCCTCCAAGCAGGTAGAGCGAAAGACCATGCTCGGCGCACAATGCAGCCATGCATTCCATGAACTCGCCACCCGGCACGCGCTCCGGCATGGGTGTACCCAGCAGACGGGCTGCCCAGACGACCGACATGCCATCCGGCAGGCATAGGGATGCGGACTGGAGTGCCATTGCGAAATGACGGTTCTTGCCTGCAAGTGTGACCAGGTAGGCATTAGGCCCCATAATCTGCAAAGGTGCCTGAGAAGGTTGGATGTGTCGGGCCTGCAAGGCACGCAGCAGCCAGCCGGAAGCTGTATCAAAGCTCACCGCATCGATCGGTGCCGCTCCGATTTGCGTCCGCTGGGCCGGAACTTTCCAAACTATATTTTGTTCCGGCTGTGAAGATTCAGGAGTTACGAGTGTTGTGGCCATAGCAAGTCTTTTCTTTGCTGAAATAGATGCGGTTTAACACCATTGCTGATTGCCTCCGCTGTCGGCAGAAACTCATCGCGCATGCGCTGCAATAAATAGTTTGGAGAAGCCGTAAAAGATCCGAGTAAAGCGCGCAAAGCCAACCACCTCTCACCCTGACCCAGGTGCATGTTGAACAAGCGCAACTTTTCTTTTGCGATTAAGAGCCTTTTTGACATGAGCTGCAGTAATTCCGTTTCTACATCACTAAGCCTTTCCGGCACACGGCTTTGCAGTTGCGACAGTAGGAGGTACTGCACGTAAATGCCATGCAGTGCCTGCTGACTTAAATTTTTTGAAGTTAGGCTATTTGCATTCTGACGATATAGCAGCAGCACTTCAGGGATAAATTGGATGTCATAGGCTAGCGCCATACGCCACCAAAGGTCCGCATCTTCACATTGAATGCCAGGTCGATAGCCACCTATGGCCAGCGTTTTTTCGACATTCAAAGCAGCGCTGGGATGGCATATAGCCGGTAAATACCCGGCTTTCGCAACTGAGCGAATCTGCTCCGGCGTACCTCGGGTGCAACGGTAGAGTCCAACGGATTTGCCTCGGGGATGGTAGGCGGCATGCGAATAGAACATACCTGCATCCGGGTGTTCTTCAATAGCGCGAGTAATTTTCGCAAGTCTATCAAGCGTAGAAACGTCATCGGCATCTTGCCGCACTAGCCAAGGGGTATTGCACTCGCGCAGGATACGATTCAGCGTAAAGGTAATGCCGCAATGCTGCTGTTCTACCACGCGCAGCCGTGCATCGCGGATCGAATGAAGGTACTCCAGGCTTCCATCTGTTGAGCCGTCATCAATGGCAAGTAGCTGGAAGCGCGGCTCGGACTGCTGCAGAATGCTTTCAATTGCCTGTGGGAGGTAAGCCATCGCATTATGAACCGGCAACCCCACGGTCAATTGCTCCTGCTTTAACTCAGTCATTCTCATGCGCCTCCTTTCAGCACCATTTTGAACTGCCGCATTCCATGCTGCTCAATCTTTGATCGAGCAAACTGTACATGTATCTACTCAGAAATTTCCCTATTAAGTCAATTCTTATCAGGAAAGTGTAAAAACTTACGTAACTTTGACCGTCTCTCTGTAAATGCTAACCTTTGGCACATAAATCCCCTTGATCTGAAACGAGCCATGCGTTGTGCAAACGCGTGATTTCGGATTGGTGCCGATGAACCATGCTGCTGTTTCTTCTCCGGTTGATGACTCGCTGACACTTGCCTCGGTGTTGGCCGTGCTTCGTCGTCGCAGGGCGTTGATTGCATGGCCGATCCTGTTATTGCTACTTGCCGCAGGGGTAGGCGCTCTGCTTGCTACGCGGCGTTATCGCGCAACGGTAGAGGTGCAAGTTCAAAAGGAGGACGGCGGTGCTTTCGGCCTTGAAAGCACTGTAACCGGAATTACCGGTGCAACTGGAAGCGACTCGCTTGACTACAACATGACACTTCAAACCGAGGTTGGCGTGTTGCGCTCTCCCGCACTTGCACTAGCCGTGATTGAGGCCGTCCACCTTGAACCGACACTTGACTACTTCGCTCCCTCGGTTCAGGGAGAAACACCCATAGCCTGGAAGATTTCACTGCCCTGGGGTAAACCGTTGGAGCCGCTAAACGTGCCGCTTGCCCAGGCACCGAACCGGCGCTACGCGGCAGAGAAAATCTTCAAGTCTCACCTGAAGGTGCAGCCGGTTGCGGGAAGCCGTTTGATCGATATTTCCTATATGGATCGTGACCCGGCCCGCGCCGCAATAGTTGCGAACACGGTAGCGCGTGTGCTGGCGGACATGGCATTTCAGCAACGCTTTACAGCGGCTTTGCAGGGATCGACATGGCTTTCTGGGCAGCTTGAAGATCTACGGCAGCGCACTGAGCAGGCGCAGGCGCGGGCTGCGGCGTTACAGCGCGGCACCGGCATGTTTGGCCAAAATGGATCCAAAAACGTTGTCCTGGAGCGACTAGACAGTCTGAACCAGAACCTCACAGCTGCTGAAGGCAATCGAATCCTGAAAGAGGGAATCGACCTGGTAGCCGCGACAGGCAGTCCGGAGCTGATTTCGAGCTTGGCCGGTAACTCCAGTACCGGTTCGGTCGCTTCTATCCAAACATCACTTTCGCTTATTCAGGGTTTGCGGCAGCAGGAGTCGCAGGTGCGTTCCGAGCTGGCGCAGGATAGTGTCCGCTATGGACCTGCATACCCGAAAATCGGTGAGCTCAACGCCCAGGTGGACGGTATTGTTGCTGCCATTGCCGCAGAAGATCATCGGCTTGGCCAGCGAGCACACACTGATCTGCTGATTGCCACCCGGCAGGAAGATGGAGCGCGTGTTGCCTTCGAAAAGCAGAAAGATGCAGCCACAAAGCAGAACGAGTCCGTGATTGCCTACACTCTTGCGCGCCAGGAGGCTGAGAGCAGCCGTGATCTGTATGAAGGCCTGCTTGCCAAGCTTAAGCAGAGCAACCTGCTCGAAGGTCTACGCGCGAACAACATATCTGTCGTAAGCGCGGCTGAGATGCCTGCGCCGGATCACGCCACCTCGCCTAATATTCCACTCTGGTTGGCTGGTGCGCTCGGAGCGGGTTTCATGCTCGGTATCGGCTTGGCCGTCATTGCCGAGCTGACGGATACTTCGATCTGCTCATTGGCGCAGCTTGAGGCTACGCTAGGTACTCCGCTATTTGCCGTTCTACCGGCTATGCGAGGAGCTTCCTGGCGTGATTCTTCCAAGGAACGGGGATTACGGCGATGGCGCAATCCCTTCGGGCAGCGGCAAAATGTCAAGCCGACTTCACCGCAACCTGTACCAACTATGGAGAAGCGTTCCTCCATTTTTGAGGAAGAGTTGCGCTCGCTGCGCACTGCATTGCTGCTATCTCGCAGCGGCGAGCTGCCGAAGGTGATCCTCATTACCAGCGCCCTGCCGGGAGAAGGCAAAACGACCATTGCCTACACTCTGGCTGCATCGCTTGCGCAGGGCGATGCACGAGTTTTGCTGGTTGATGCCGACTTGCGCCGTCCCTCGCTTTATCTTCATGGGCATGAGGGCCGGGGACTTGCCGCCGCACTTTCCGGAACTGATGGAGTTGC
>CAXSFX010000187.1:0-6678 GCA_964236655.1 uncultured Acidobacteriaceae bacterium
AAGATCGCCGGATTCCACTCCAGCTCACCGGCGTGGGCATAGGCATAGGGGTCAAGCAGCAGCTTGTTGTGGTTGAAGCGATGGCCTTTTTCAGGCTCATAAGGTCCATGGACGCGGTAGCCATACCGCTGCCCCGGTGCCAGCTCCGGCACATACCCATGCCAGATCTGGTTGGTGTGCTCCGGCAGCATGATGCGCTGCGTTTCGGTTTTGCCATCCTCTGAGAAGAGGCAAAGTTCAACGGCTGTTGCATTTGCCGAAAAAAGTGCGAAGTTCACTCCCTGACCATTCCAGTGCGCGCCGCGCTTGAGGGAGGTGCCTTCCTGCACTACATACTGTTTTACTTCCTGTTTCGCTTCAGCCATTATTGCTTCCACCATATGGATCGTTGGTTCCTCGTGCTTGAATTTGGGGGTACTTCTCTGCGTGGTGGTTCAGCCGGTATGATGCACAAAGAGCAGACCGTTCCCCTTGGCTTCCGTTGAGGGAGTGAAGCTGCATTGACCCCGTAGCTCAGGTGGATAGAGCGACGGTTTCCTAAACCGCAGGTCGGAAGTTCGAATCTTCCCGGGGTCACCATCTTCGCATTCCTAACGTAATACTGCGAGATCGCAGTAGCCTGTGGCAGCCGAGTGTATACCGTCACTCACTATGCAGCGGCTTGTGGAAGCCTGGTAACGGACCGTCGTGGCTCTCGATCCATCCCTGCATAAGTTTTGGGAAGAATGGATATGGATTGACCTGGGTTCCATTGAACAAGCCGTGCCCAGTGGCCATGCCGATGGCGATAGCGAGCAGCAGCGCGTTACGCTCCCATGCGCAAATGCGGAGCCGCTCCCCCGGCAGGTGCATGGCAAGCACTCCCAGGGCAAGGTATGCATCAACGACGACCCAGGTGTTCCAGCGCACCTGGTCCAGCCCCAGCAGGTGCATACATAGCGGGCTCAGCACGGCTACCAGAACAGCCGGTGTAAGCCCGGGCGTTTGCGGCGCAGCTTGCCGCGTCAGGCGCATGCAAAAATGCAGCAGCAGCACAAGCGGCGGCCCCAGCACGCAGATCGACACGGCCTGGAAGTCCCACCACAAATACTCGTGCCAGCCAAACCGGCTCATCATGGCGAAGTTGCCGGTAAGTGAATTGGTAAAAACCTGAAAAAAGTCTTCACGTACTTCGAAGTCCGCTCGGTCGTAGATGTACGTGGCAAAAGCATCTACCTGCTCGTCTCCCATGGGGGTGCGCAGTGATGTGAAGAGCGTGAGGCCAAGCGCGACAGCTCCAAGCACCACACCAAAGCTCCAAATACGCCGGCGATCCACCGGGCTTGCCACGCCTTGCAGGTAGAAGCTGAGCAGTAAAACGGGGGTAAAGAGCAGCAGAAAATCCTCATGGATGAGCAGCCCGCAAGCAAGCAACGGTAGCCCCAGCAAAAAGCGCATGTGTGCCTTGCGCACCAATAGCAGCGCGACAGTAAGTGCGGCATTGAGGATGTCACTGTAACCGATGAGATGAAAGAGGTAGGTCACGGCGTAACTGCCTGCAAATAATGCTGCAATTGCGGGGGTGCCCACTCGCTCTATCAGGCTGCTGCGACGCGTGAAAACTATTAGTAAAACCGTGAGCAGGGTGAGCTCAAGGAAATACATGATGGTAAGTCCGCGCCGGTTGTAGATGCCGAATGCGCCGTAGATTGCGCCGAGTAAACCACGTTTGACAAAGCCATGGCTGTAGTCAACCAGCGACTGCGTAAAAGCCCACACACCCGGAAGGCGCAGCCCCTTGAGCGCTGCAAAAGTGCCCAGCACGGCAGTGAACAGCACCCAAAAATACTGCTCGTCGCCGAGCAGGCGGACGGCGCGTGATCTTACAGGTATGTCGAGAGGCGGCATGGCTCGCTGTTCATGGTCAGCACAGAAATGCAATCCCGACTTAGACTGCCTTGTGTTTTCACCTTTTTGCCTTCCGCTATGGATTCATAAGGTCGTGGCGCTGGTTTACAGTCGCAGCTTCTATTTTGCCTGGGCGTTTAGTCGATCAATTACCCCTTTCAGCTGATCGAGCTTCTGCCCGGCCTCGCCCAGTTTGCCTGCCGCTGTCAGTTGTTGGTACTCGCCAAAGTCTCGGGCGGCTTCTGAGATCAAACTCCTGCTATCTGTTGCTCCTGTTGCAGGTTGGCGACCGGTCTGAGGCGCGGGCGCGTTTTGCGGCACGTCCCCACTCGTGGGGCTGTTGAGTGACGAAGCCGCACCGCCATAGAGCGACGTCAGAGCTGCTTCAAATGTGGTGCCATAAGCGAGCTTGTCCTGCAATGCGAGTACTACCAGGCGCAACTCCGGCATGGGGCTTTGCTGGGCTTGCAGGTAGATCGGCTCGGCATATAAAAGCGCGCGCCCGGATGGAATGACAAGCAGGCTGCCGCGCAGGACGTGCGAGCCCTGCTGGTTCCACAAGGTGAGCTGGCCTGAAAGCTGCGCGTTCTGGTCGATACGAGCTTCAATCTGTTGCGGGCCATCGATCAGGCGTGTCTTTGGGAAGTCATAGACTACGGTCGTACCATAATTCTCACCATCAGAGCGACCGGCTATCCAACCAATGAGATTGTTGCGGTTGGCTGGAGTAAATGGAAGTATTTCGACAAACTCTTCGCCTTTGCCATCCGGTAATTTCATAAGTACATAGTTCGGCTGCATGACCTGCACAGCTTGTTGACCGTTACTGTCTGTTACTGTCTCCGTGGCAATTGTCCATAGGTCCTCGCGATTGAAAAATACCGCCGGATTTGTCATATGATACAAGCCGTACACGTCGGCCTGTAACCGGAAAAGCGCTTCTGGGTAGCGCACATGCTTGCGCAGGTCGGCAGGCATGGTCGAGGCGTCCCTAAAGAGGGCCGGAAAGATACGGCGGTACGCGGCGAGAATGGGGTCTTTGTCATCGAAAGTGTATAAAGCCGCATTGCCGTTGTAAGCGTCTACAACTACTTTGACGCTATTGCGCATGTAATTAATAGGGGTATCGGCCAGGAAGTAGTGGGTTGAATCGGGATAAGTGTCGGACGTTGTAAATGCGTCCATGATCCAGGAAAGACGACCATCTTCGCCGACTACCAGGTAAGGATCCTGATCAAAGGTAAGAAAGGGTGCCAACCGTGCAACACGCTCGCGTATGTTGCGCCGCATCAGCAGCCGGCTTCCGGAGTTGACATCGTCGCTGAAGGGAAGCGTGCCAAGGTCGCCACGATCAATCGCCAGCAAAACGCGGCGAAAAAAGCCGCCCAGGGCGATACCACCAGTGCCGCTATATGAGGTGACACTGTTGCTTTGGCCTTGCGGGTAGTTGAACTCCTGCTGCCTGGTCTTGACATAGACATCGGTATCCGTCAGTTCGCCGTAGTAGACCTCGGGGCGCGTGACCTTCAGATTCGCTACTGTACTTTGTACGGGCATGTTACTTAGCAGCAGTGTCGGCAGGCCTTCATTGGTAAATCCATTGACCGGGTTCATGGTTACACCATAACCATGTGTATAAATCAGCTTCTCATTGATCCAGTTACGGCTGCTTACCGGCAGCTTTTCAACGTTCAGCTCGCGCGCTGCCAGCATCACTTCGCGGGTTGTGCCGTTGATGTTATAGCGATCGATGTCGATGTCGGGGAAGTCGTAGTAGGTACGAATTTCCTGCACCTGGCGCAAGGTGTCTTGTAGCGCATGCCAGTCCCATAGGCGGATGTTCTGAAGTGTGGGCTGATTGTGCGCGGGGTCGGTGGCGTCGATGGTAGTTTCGGCGGGGAACTCACTCTGCACAAAGCGATCCAGACCGTAGGCTTGCCGGGTCATGGCGATGTTGTGCGAGATATAAGGCTGCTCTCGTACCAGCTCATTCGGCTTAACGATAAAGTTACCCACATACCAGCCGATAAGGGTCAGCAGGAGGTAGCAGAAAGCAGCAGGCAGAACGGCAATGACAAGCCACAAGCCTCGTGCCTGCCGCGCCGCATTGACCCCCGCGACGACAGCACCGAAGACAAGCGCGAGAGCGACAACGAGCAGGCCCCAGATCATGATGTGAGCATCGGTGTATGTAACACCGTCAAAAATGGTGTGGTGCTCAAGCACACGCTCAAACCTGTCCACATAGACCATCATGGCGGCGACAAGCAGCAGAAACGCCATGGTCAATGACAGTCCACGCCATGGTGAGGGCGCATACGCACTTTTACTAAGTGCGCGTGAAGCGCTGGTAATCGAAAGAAATAGCACGGAAACGGCAAAGGCAATTAGCGCAAGCGTAAACAGCCAGTGATTTACCAACTGCCACACAGGCAGGGTGAATAGAAAGAAGTTGAGCGGCTTGCCGAAGGTTGGGTCTACCGCGCCTGCTGCTGCGGGTGGCGCATACAGAAATTGTGCCAGGGTAGGCCATGACTCCATGATGGCTAGCCCGGTAAGCCCGGCAATGGCAAGCGCGACGACAAACGATAGAAAGCGCACAACCGGGGCTACCGGCAAATTGATGGGCTTGCCCGTGAGAGCGATGGCATACGAGTTTGGCAGGTCTGCCTGGTGCGTGCGGCGGATGACCGTGAAGGCTCCGTACAAAATCAGGAAGGTAGCCGCTGTGAAGAGTGTGAAAACTGCGACCTGGAGGCCGAGGGTCTTCCAAAATACCTGCCCGTAACCCAGCGACTGGAACCAGAGCAGGTCTACCCAGTAGGACAGCGCAATGCGGCCGAAAAGTAGAACGACGAATACCGCTGCGGCAAGCAACGCAAAGCTGCGCCGACCGCCTCCTCGGGATGGCTGGGTTTTGACTTCGATTAGTGGCTGCAAGCTGTCCCTCTCGTACTCACCATCTTAGGATGGGCACTTTGAATGTATAAGCGTCCGCAGCGGCAAAATGACTTGCTTTATGTGGACGCTGATACGGATGCCGACGCTTGACACTTGTTACCGGCTTGTCCGCCGACTTGTCCATAGTCCCGCTGGTACAAAAAATTGCCTGTGTGACAGACGCGAGCGGCCCGGTAGTTTGAACGCGTTGAACCATCCGGCGCTTACCAAGCTTGTGGTCGATTTCACCGGCCCCAGCTTTGCGCAATTGCTGACTACCGCGCATTCAGGGTCAAGCACCTTCCAGGCTGCGACAACATGGAAGTTCTGAGCTGGACGTGACGAACCTCCTCTTGATGGCTCACAATAAGTTCGTCGCAGAAAGTTGTTTGCGGGAGGAACCATGAAACAAAGCAGACGCAGTGTACTCGCGTGTTTGGGGATGGCAGGAGCGGCGGCGATGGTGCCGGGGCCGCTGCGAACAGCGTTTGCCGCGGAAACTTCGCCTTTCAAGCTGGCGGTGATTAATGACGAGATTACCCAGGACTTTGAGCAGGCATGCCGCGTTGCGTCGCACGACTTTGGGCTCAGTTGGATCGAGCTGCGGTCAATGTGGGGCAAAAGCGCGACTGCGCTCGACGACAAGCAGGTGGAGGAGGCGCGCAAAATCCTGGCGAACTATAAGCTAAAGGTCACCGATATCGCGAGTCCGCTATTCAAAGCCGATTGGCCCGGCGCACCCCTGTCAAAGCTGAGTGAACACCGCGATCAGTTCCACGCGGATTTTGACGCAGGAGAGCAGGACCGGCTTCTTGACCACTGCATTGCTCTATCCAAGAGCTTCAGTACAGACCGCATCCGCTGCTTCGATTACTGGCGGCTGGACGACGTGAAGCCCTATCGTGCCGCCATCAATGCCAAGTTGCAGGAGGCTGCGGAGCGCTGCCGCAAGGCCGGCATTACGCTGATGATTGAAAATGAGCAGGCGTGCAACACGGCCACCGGCCCGGAGGCTGCAGCGACGCTGGCCGCCGTGCCCGGCCTTATGCTGAACTGGGACGCCGCCAACTCTGCCTTTGCCGGTTCCAAGCCGTACCCGGACGGCTACAACCTGCTGCCTAAGAACCGTATTGCTCATTGCCATGCCAAGGACGTCGTCTTCGGTGCTGACGGCAAGCCGGAATGGGCACCCGTCGGCGGCGGTGTGGTGGACTGGGTCGGCCAGCTTGAGGCCTTGAAGCGCGATGGCTACCACTATGGCCTGAGCCTTGAAACGCACTGGAAAAGCGGCAAGGGTCCGGAAGACTCTTCCCGTGCAAGTATGGCCGGCCTCAAAAAAGTTCTCGGCACGGCCGGCATTGCTACCCCTCCTACCGCTGCCTGAAAGGATATAAACCTATGCTGACCCGACGCACATTTCTCCACGCTGCTGCCGGCACCGCCGTTATCACTACCGCGAAGTCCTACGGCCAAATTCTTGGTGCGAACGATCGGCTGAACTTCGCCATCTTCGGGCTCAACAGCCGGGCGTATGCGCACCTTTCCTCGTTGAAAGCCAATAGCAAGGCGGCGCGAGTCTCCCACGTGTGCGATGTGGACAGCGTGATCCTGAAGAAGTTTGCCGACCAAACGCGAGGTGCCATGGGCGAAGCCCCGGCCATGGACGGCGACTTCCGCAAGGTGCTGCAGCTCAAGGAGATTGACGCGGTGACCATTGCCACGCCCGACTTTTGGCATACGCCCATGGCCATCGCTGCCTTGCAAGCGGGTAAGCACGTGTATGTTGAGAAGCCTTGCAGCCACAACCCGGCCGAGGGGGCCATGCTTGTGGAGGCGCAGAAAAAGTATGGC
>CAXSFX010000188.1:0-6479 GCA_964236655.1 uncultured Acidobacteriaceae bacterium
CTGATGACAAACGCACTGAGCTGGGCGCTCCTGGGCTTGCATCCTCGAAGTGCGGCGCGAGGGTGGCAGATTCTTTGGATTGCGGCCATGGCAGTCGGAGCAAATGTGTGGGAAGAAGTTGGGTGGAGAGCCTATGCATTGCGACGGCTCGAAAACGTCATGCAGCCATGGTTGGCGGCGCTGATAGTGGGCATCTTTTGGGCTGGATGGCATGTGCCACTCTTCCTTGCAAACTGGAGTGGCATGACGCAGATTCCGTTTGGATGGTGGGCGCTGCGAATAATCGCAACGTCGGTCATCATGGCCTGGCTTTACAACCGCACGGGCGGTAGTCTTTGGGCAGTCACCGTGTTTCATGTCGGATCGAATGTGTGGGCAGCTTGGACCGGAGTTTGGTCGCATTGGGTCGAGGCGATCGTAGTGTGGATGGTGGCGGCTTTTTCGCTTTCGCGTACAAGAGGACGGCTAGGCCGGTCACCCTATTCCAGAGGGTCAGATGGGGCAGAGGTTCGGATTGTTATCGATATGTCGCATTAGCGGAAGTAATCCGGCTGGCCCGGCTGCACAAACGAACATATTTGCTCGCCGCATCCCCAGATCAAGTGACGAATCAACAGTGCTCCTGCTCCAGCTGCGGTTAACAGGATTAGAAGTGCAAGCACCAACTCGACCGGCTTAGGAATAGGCTCTTTAAGGAATCGGCTCTGCTCGTAACTCCCGCGACGCGGACGGCGACCGGGTGTGTGTGGGAACGAAAACAGGTTTCCGGGGTCTATACAGATGTTTTCCAGAGAGGAATGCCGGATGCGGAGCAGATGGATCGCGGGCATGGGAGCAATGATGATGGGTGCGCTGTTTGCATCGGGCATGGCCGAGGCACAGAACGCACCCCAGAGTGCGGGCCGAGATGGTGGTGGGGCGGAGCTGAACCGCAAGGGCGGACACGGAAGCGGTGCCGGGCAGCAGCGCGCTCTAAGCGAGCTGCCGGTAACGCGGGTGCTGCTGTACAAGAGCGGCGTGGGCTTCTTTGAGCACGCCGGAACGGTGAGCGGCGACCAGCGGGTCACCATCGACTTTACGAGCGCGCAGCTGAACGATGTGCTGCAGTCCTTGACAGCGATCGACCTAGGCGGCGGCCGCGTAATGGGAGCGGACTATGGCTCGGCGACTCCACTTGAACAGCAGTTGAAAACCTTGCCGCTCAGCCTCGGTGCGGGTGCATCGGTTGATCAGCTGTACGGGGCGCTGCGCGGGGCACGGGTGGAGGTGCGGGCCGGCGGACGGGTGCTGACCGGCCGGCTGCTCGACGTCGAGCAGCGGCAAACGGCGGCAGCTGAGGCCGGCTCGGCAGCTGTGACGGCGAAGCGGTACGTGACCGTGGTGAGCGAGGCCGGCGCGGTAGAGACAGTGGAGCTGGGCTCCGGGGCGGAGGTACGGCTACTCGACTCGGTGCTGCACGGCGGCCTGGAGGGCTACCTGCAGGCGATGGCGTCGGCGCAGGGGCAGGGTCTGCGGCATCTGGCGATCGAGACTGACGGCGCGGGCAAGCGGGAGTTCCGCGTGTCCTACATCAGCGAGGTGCCGGTGTGGAAGGCGACGTACCGGATTCTGTTCGGGAGTGAGAGCGAGACGGCAGGCGCGGCTGGAGCGCAGACAGCAACGCTGCAAGGCTGGGCGATCGTGGACAACACCGTTGGCACAGACTGGAACCATGTGCAGCTGTCGTTGATCGCGGGCGCGCCGCAGAGCTTTCTGCAGCCGCTTTCGCAGCCGTACTACACGCGTCGGCCGGAGATCGGGCTGCCTGAGGAGGCGCAACTGACGCCGCAGACGCATGAGAGCGGCGAGATCACAGATGGACCGGCGCCTGTGGTGAAAGCGGCGCCGCCTCGGGCGGAGACAGTAGGCGCAATTGGTGGAGGCATCCTGGGGGGTATAGGCACCGGCTCCGGGAGAGGGACGGGCGCATCGCTGCCGATCAACGGCCGCGCCATGGATACTCTGGCGCAGTCGCAAGCCGAAAACGTGACTGTCAGCAACGCGCCAGCCCCGGAGCTCGAGTACGAACAGGCAGCAGCGCAGTCAATAACTCCGAACACGACAGCGACCGCGTTCGATGACTATTTCGAGTACCGGCTGGCACAGCCGATCACGATCCCGAAGAACGGCTCGGCCCTGGTGCCGATTTTGCAGGCAAAGGTGGAGGCGGAGCGGGTCACGCTCTGGTCGCCCGGGCAGCCGGCGGCGCTGCGGGCGTTGTGGCTCACGAACACGAGCGACCTGACGCTGGACCGCGGGAGCTTCTCGATCGTCGAGGACGGCCGTTTCGGCGGCGAGGGGCTGCTGGAGCCGGTACACCCGAAGGAAAAGCGGCTGCTTTCGTATGCGGCGGACCAGGCGGTGCGGGTTTCGACCGATTACCAGCACGACACCCGGCGGATCGAGAGCGTTGCGATTGCGGACGGCATCCTGTTGGAGCGGCGGCTGGAGGTGGCCGAGCAGGAGTACCTGGTGCGCAATGCGGCGCCTGAGCCGCGAATGGTGATCGTGGAGCAGCCGCGGCGCAAGGGCTGGGAGCTGGACTCGGAGGTAAAGCCGGTCGAGACGACCCCGGGCGTGTACCGGTTCCGCGTGAGCACAGCTCCCGGTGAAACTGTGCGGCTGCATATCGGAGAGCGGCATACTGTACAGGCGCGATACCAGGTGGCCAAATTTGACGAGAACCAGATGGAGGTACTGCTGCGCTCGGATGGCGATGATCCGAAGCTGCGAGAGGCACTGGAGCCGGTCTTCGCGGCCCGGCGGCGGGTCTCCGCGCTGGACCAGCAGGTGCAAGGCAATCAAGCAGCGGTGAGTGAGATTGTAAAGGATCAGGAACGGCTGCGGGCGAACCTGGCGGCGCTGAAGGGCTCGAGTGAAGAGCGCGCGCTGGTGCGCCGGTATACAGGCGAGTTGAACGCAGATGAGGACCGGCTTGGCGGACTGCGACGGGACGGCGCGGCTCTGCAGGCGCAGCGCGACGCGGCCCGCAAGGAGCTTGAGCAAACCATCGTCGGGGTGCAGTTGAACGAGAAGCTGGGCTGAGCCGGGCCCTGTTGCGTGAGCTGATCTCCTGTACGCCGACGGAACTATGGCACGGCGATCGCGCTTTGAAGGGTATAGGTGGTCCATCGGGGCTGGAGAGCCCGAGATCCTGCAGGCCGCTGCCAAGTGTCGGCATGGTAAGCGTGAGCGTGCTGTTGTCAGTGATGGAGACCATAGCAACCTTACCGCCCATCGTAGCCGTAATGTCGGCACCGAAGCCGCGGCCCCCGGTGCTCTGCGCCAGGCGGCCTACCGAGAGCGGTGCCGCGCCAAGGTCGACCACAGTAAGCCCCTTATCCGTAAGCAAGAACACCTGCTGCCCGCCGGTATGGGAAGTGATCCGGCCTCGGAACCGCCTCGCAGGCCTCAACTTCCGTGAAAGGCGTTAATGAGATGGTCCGCTGCTTGATTCCTCCTTGTTCTTAGGAGGATGGTAGAGGCAGCTTGTGACAAGGAGGATCATCGCTATGCAGATACATTCGATTGGCATCGACTTGGGTAAGACGACCTTTCACCTTGTGGCTCTGGGAGCAGCCGGCAAGCTGCTGGTGAAGAAGAAGTTCACCCAGAAGCAACTGCTGGCCTACACGGCCAACCTGCAGACCTCGCTGATAGGTCTGGAAGCCTGCTCTGGAGCTCACTTCCTCGGCAGAGCGCTGCGCCAGCAAGGGCATGATGTTCGTTTGATTGCGGCTCAGTTTGTGAAGCCTTTCGTGAAGTCGAACAAGAACGATTTTGTGGATGCCGAGGCCATCGCAGAGGCAGTCGATCGCAAGAACATGCGCTTCGTCCCCATTAAGACCGATGACCAGTTGGACTTGCAAGCGATCCATCGTGTTCGCGACCGCCTGATCTCTCGACGGACTGCCGTGATCAACCAGCTGCGGGCGTTCCTGCTTGAAAGAGGTCTGGTATTTGCAAAGACGCCGGCGAAGCTTAAAGCTGCCATGGCCGATATCCTCGAGAACGCGGAGGCCGACCTAACGCCGCTGATGCGCAACCTGATCAACACGCTATGGGATGAGTGGAAGACCGTCGAGCGGCAGGTTGAGGAACTCAACAACGAACTGGAGCGGATCTCTGCTGCGGATGCCGGCTGTACCCGCATTCGACAGATCCCAGGCATCGGGCCAGTGGTTGCGACAGCCATCGTTGCGGCGATCGGCAACGGCGCTGCCTTTCGCAAGGGCCGCAAATTCGCAGCGTGGCTGGGCGTTGTGCCGCGGCAGTATTTGACTGGAGGCAAGGCGAAGCTGCTCGGCATCAGTAAGCGAGGTAACGTTTACCTGCGCAAGATCCTGATTCACGGCGCACGAGCTGCCGTGCTGCACATCAGGCGAGACCGCGCTCCCATCGGAGCCTGGCTGGACAAGCTGGACGTTAGAGCTCATAAGAACGTCGTCGTGGCCATGGCGAACAAGCTCGCCCGCATCGCTTGGGCTGTGCTGTCGAGCGGCAACGACTACAGGCCGACAGCCGTGCCAGCCTGAGCAAGTGAGGAAAAGACGCCTTCGGCTTGGAAACGCTACGCGTTCCCACTTTCCCTCACTACGACGACGGATCTATAAAGTTTCCCCACCGAAGTCTGCATAGGACAGTAAGGACGAAAGAACAGTCACAACGGCGTGTCTAAGAGCCTGATCCTGATAATGGTCTTCAACGACCGAGGCGTTTATAAGGCCGGACACGCGCGCATCTCATCATGGCCAGGAGGACTCATCTCCACTCAAAGGCCGAATACATTTACGCAGACTTGTCTTCTCGCCCGAACTAACCCTTGCAGTCGCGCGGCGGACCATACATTACCAGGACTAATCTTTGGAGTTCCAGCAGCTAGTCATAGGTAAAGTGCTTTGAATCTTATACGCGCAGAGGCTTCGTCTTTAGAGCGTCTGAACGATCTTCTCTGACTCCGCCCACAGCCGAGTGGCGAGCGCAGCGTCTTCTGCATCGGCACGGGGCTTCAGCACGTTCGAGTCGGCGAGATAGTTGCCCGCCAGAGGCACTGCCTTCGGGCTTACTGCGGCAAAGACCTCGGTCGCGGCGCCCTCGCCGACGGACTTGAGAAATAGTGGCCCGATGGCCGCCAGCACTCGACTGAGTACCGGCCTCAGGCTACGGGCGAGGTTGGTATTGACTACGCCGGGGTGGACCGCGTAGGCGGTCTTCCCGGCGCCTGCGAAGCGCCGCTGCAGTTCTTTGGCGAAGAGCAGGTCGGCCATCTTGGACTGGCCGTAGGCCGTCAAGGGCTTGTACCCGCTGTCGCCGGAGAGATTGTCGAACTCGATGGCCCCGACGGGCGCGCTCCTGTGCCCCTCGCTGCTGAGCATCACCACCCGGCCCTCGTTTTTGAGCTGATCCAGCAGGCCCGTCACCAGCATGAAGTGCCCGATGTAGTTGGTGAAGAACTGCAGCTCATAGCCGTGTGATTTCTCGAGCTTCGGCAGCATCATGATGCCCGCATTGCAAATGATGGCGTCGAGCCGGTGGCCATCTGCCTTGACCGCTGCGACGCACCCTCGCACCGATGAAGGGTCTGAGAGCTCGCAGGAGTAGCCGACCGCCTTGCCGGGGAACGTCGCGCATGCCGCCGCAGCCTTCTCCTTGGTGCGCGCGGTTCCCAGCACCAAAGCACCCCGCAGCGCGAGCACGCGACACGTCTCCTGCCCAATGCCTGAGTTGCAGCCGGTCACTAAAATTGTCTGGCCGTTGAGCGAGAGCCCTTCACTGACATGTTCCGCCGTCGAACCGTACCCGAAGCCGGTTGGCCCTTCTGATTTGAACGCTGCAAACAAAGACATTGGAGTTCTCCCGTTGACACATGACAAAAAACATCTACTTGTTCAATATTGACATTTAGATAGTTTTTGTCAATTCTTGATTGATGAGCAATGCAAAGAAGAGCAGAGTCCTGAATGCTGGAAAGGGTCTTTTCCTGCGGTATGGCTATAAACGCGTCAATATGAATGACATCGCCGAAGCTGCAGGCATCTCTCGTCCTGCCCTGTATTTGGTCGTTAAGAATAAGGAAGAGATTTTCAAGGGTGCTTATGAGCAGTGGGTTAATGAGACGATGCTCGAAATAGAAGAGAAGGCGGCGACCCTCAATACGCCCAAAGAAAAGGTACGCGTCGCTTTTGAGATAGGGGTAGTCCTGCCATTTGAGGCAATGAAGACCTCACCCGAACTCAAGGAGTTAGTGGAATCCAGTTATGCCTTCGCCCAACAATCTCTTGATGATGGGTATCGCAAATTTGAAAATGCTCTCGAAGGATTCCTCAATCCTATTGCCCATGCGAGGTTCACAGAGAGTTCCTGGACCGCACACAGGGTTGCACATTTACTCGTAAGTGCAGTGCGTGGCTTCAAACAAGCGGCTAAGACATCTGAAGAGC
>CAXSFX010000189.1:0-6423 GCA_964236655.1 uncultured Acidobacteriaceae bacterium
CCTAAAATGCAACCAAATTCGTAATATTTACATGGTGTAAGGTAAAAAATCCCATAATGGGAATGGTAGCTATAAAGCTTCAAATTTCTGTAGGTTATTAGGACATAATTAGACAGAGTATTGGTACCCTAGTTCTTTAGAGCTATACACCAAGTTCGCTCCCTCTGCTACTTATGAAAATATTAGAGGTAAATGTGAACATAGGAATAAGAAAATATTGTAGCTGTCTGAGGGAGCTATCTACAAAATGAAACTAGAGCCTGTACTTAACTTTGCATCCGGCTAGGCACTTTGCGGCACACATGGCAGGGTGCAGTATGGCTGGATGGCGCAAAAAACAGGCTATCCAAGCGAGGTGATGTACGAAGAGTGGTTGTTTGTGCTGCCGTACCTGCTACTGTGCCGCGAGCACACCGCGCAGCGCGAGTATGAGTTGCGGGCTGTGTTCAACGCGGTGCGCTACATTGCCAAGACCGGCACCGTAGCGATGTATGCCGCACGACCTGCCGCCGTGGCGCGCGGTGTACCGGCAGATGCGACGGCTTGATGCGGGCTGGTTCGAGCTGCTGGTTGAGGATATCCGCTCGCCGTTATAGCGAATGGGCAGGGAGAAAAGGCCAGCCTACGGCGGTAGTGATCGACAGGCGCACCTTGCAGTCCACGCTCGAGCGGGTTGGGACGGGCCAAGCGGCGCAAAGGCTCCAAGATCCATGTCGCGGTTGAAACGCTCGGGCACCTGCTCGTGCTCAAGGTCACCTCGGCTGATAAAGCGACCGCGCGCAGGTAGCGGCGCTGGCTGAACAGGTGCAGGCGGTGACCGGGGGCACCATCGAGCCGGCCTATGTGGACCAGGGCTATACCGGTCTGGCTGCCGCCGAAGCCACGTAGGAGCATGATGTACGCTTTGAAATGGTTAAGCACCCATGGCCAAGCGTGGCTTTCTGCTGCTGTCTAGGCGATGGATGGTTGAGCAAAGCTTTGGCTGGGCCTCGCGCTTCCGCCGCCTGACCCGCTACTACAAACGGCTTGAAGCTACCCTCAAAGGCCTCTACCTGCTTGCCTTCCTCGCCTTATGCTCCGCAACCTGGTGAAAACGCTCTCATGAAGTTAAGTACAGTCTCTAGGGCCTGTTTGTGACGTTGTTCTGAGCATGTGGGACATGCCGGCGAGTATGAGTGAGATGAAGCAGAGGTAGTCAAAGTCTTTAAGGCTGGTGTCAAGCCGTTCGTAGTCGCGGGCCAGACGGCGGAAGCGTGCGGTCCACGTGAAGCTTCGCTCGACTACCCAGCGGCGAGGCAGGAGCACATAGCCGCACTTGGCGATGGGGCTACTTGACTATTTCGAGCTGGATACCGTGCTCCCGGGCTGCTGCAGCCGCAGTTGGTTCGGTGTAGCCTTAGTCCACATAGGGCTAGTTCGACCCCGCTCCCAGTCACCTCTTGTAACTACTTGGCAAGTGCTGCCACCTGCACCCGGCCAGCCCATCGGCAGCTATGACGATCAGCGCTATCAGGTGGCCGAGCGTATCGACTGCAATGTAAATCTTACTGACTTTTCATTGCTTGGCGAAGTCTAGCCGACCCGCGCGCCGGATGGAGCGTGGATTGCAGTGTGCGGCTGTCGATGGCCACCGCCGTGGGTCGCTCCGCGACCGCCGAACTCGCGCAGGCCCTTGCACGTCCTCGACCAGCAGCTCGAAATACTCGGCTCGCATCCACCGCCGTATGTACTGGTACACCGCTAGACAGGGCGGCAGATCGTGCGGCATTATCCGCCCTTGATTTGCGGTCGGGACGACGTAGCGAACACTGTTAAATAAGGCTCGAAGATCATGCTGACCGCGCCAATTGTCCTCCAGGCTCCACAGCAGAGACTGCAACGCAAATACGCATTCCTCAGCCGACACGTCGCGCAGATATGCCTTGCTCCCAGCTAAGTCCAGAACCAGAGCAAAAGACATAACAGACGCTTATGTAATACATCACTACTTGGTGGTGCATGTTGTTTGAGGAAGAAGCAGAATATATCGTAAGTGATATTTTACACGGCAGGGCCCTAACAACAAAAACAATCCATTGGACAATGTAAAGAGAGTCAAGAAAGTCCCAGGGTTTTGGCACTCGTCTAAGGAATTAACTAGAAGACGGTGCCATAGGCGGCAACGCAGCTCTATCATCCATCAAAAGATGATCTCAAGGAAGTCCACGTCGGCTGTGCTCTCGTTTGAGACGGAAGTTGTCATTATTGTTTTCGCAGATATACTCTGCTGCTGCTTAACGACTGCCTGAGCGCTTTAAGGCTATGAATAAGAGGAGGCGCGCCAAAACTCAACAGTGCTTTTGTTGGCTCAGATAGCATTGCGCTCAATCGCGTTAAGCGTCACGATATCCTGAGTCCAGCCATAAAGCTTGGTGGTAATAGATGATTCATGGGCCGCGATCTGCCGGGTCCGCTCGATAGTGCCGCTATTTTTGCGGCAGGCTGTGCCAGTCTTTGGCAGAGTATGACAGAAGATTTCGGGCTTGAGCCTAGCCGCTCATACGGCGCTGCACTGTCTCCCAGATCTGGGTGTGGTTGAAGGATTGTTCAGGGCGCGGCTTCGGTCGAGAGCAGGAAAGAGGCTGCCGGTGATCAGCCCGGAACAGGGACGGACTGCCTCGAGGTAGGGGTCCACGTAAGTTTCGGCATTAGGATGAACGAGGTAGTTGATGATGCTTGCCACCTTTTCATGGAGCCGGAATTAGCTCCTGCCTCCGTGCACGTAGCAATTCTTGGCCAGCGGCCGACCAACGGCGAAGCTGTAGACCATGACCGTAATCAGCGCTTGAGCTCCATCTACTGTTAGCAAAGACCTTCTATCGAATTTAACAACATGTTTCAGCCTGAGCACGCCCCAGCTTGGTTGACGGAGAGTACCCCAGCCACCAGGCGATTGAAAAGCATGTCCAAGGCTACGATTTCTACTTGACCGTGGCGCAGCTCTCGCAAGCTGCTCGACGTAATCTGCCATGTAAAGCATGCGAAAATTATAGTTATGGACACGCGAGCCTTGAACCATAGAAATAATTCGCGTATTCTCAAAATGTTCAACGTACACTTTTAGGTACTTAAAATGGAGCATCTCATGAACCGCTATGCAATTTCGTTGATGGAAAACCAAGCGGGCAGCGTTTCACGCAATCCTAAAAAACCTTATAAATATTCATTGCAATTGAAGCTTATGCCCGAACTCCAAGAGTATGGTGTCATTAAAATTCTCTTGGTTTACGGGCGAGAACTTTTCAATTGCATGGACTGCCTTAAAGTTCGCGCCCTTGTGAATACTATGTACTCTGATGCTCAGGAAAAAGATTTATCGGACACATCTCTTCTTGTCGAGATGAGCATATATATAGCTTTAGACATAAGAGCTGATTTAGCTTTGCTTGTAGAGTACTGGCAGAGCTTAGAAGAGGATGCAACAGAGACATTCTTCGCACTATACTGGATAATTCATTGGAAGCGTCACAAAATAGGGCGGGCTCGGCGGTTGGTAGAACGTGAAAAGAATTGGTATTCTAAGCGGTATCGAAAAAACGGCATGATTGCTAGGGGGGAGTGGCTTAGTTTACCGAATGTTCTTGAGAGTGACCGGAATGCCATTTTAGGGGGCCGCCGAAGTGACGGTCTCTTCCGCGGCAATGCCAACATGGCTTGGGTTGTATCAGATAATGAGCAGCAGGCACTGCTTGCCCTTGAGTACCGTAGATCCTTGACTGAAGAAACGCAGCTACACTCCCTTCGACGCACAGTTCTCCTACTTCCAGATGGGAAACTTAAACTCTCACGAAATAAGGGATTGTGGGCTTGCGAGTGCGATTCCGGGCTGAAAACTTCTTTGTCCGATGCTGTTTCTTATATAAAAAATCTGAGTGGATCGCGTCGGTACGGTATTGCTCGTATGGTATAGCATTTGTTGATTTGCGCCGCAGCCGATTAGTGGTTTTGTGATATAAATTTCATCGGTTCAGCGATGGTGACAGATGGTGCAGTACAGAAAACGCTTTTTCTAAAAGTATGAGTGCATGTGTTTCGCGGGTCCGACAGCATGAAGTCCATCAGCCGTCCTTGTGGATCGACGGCCCGGAATAATGAGTGTCACTTGCCGCCAACCTTCACGTACGCCTCGTCCATGCAGAAGATCACATAGTAGCTCTGACACTAGCACCTGGCTTGTCTAGCCCCAGTGAATTGCACTGAACCCGGCGTAGAATTTTGGAAAGGTCTACTTACATACCACGCCCTTGGAGCCTCTCCGTTAAATGTGCCGCGAGATCCTGTACTTCAATTATAGGGAAGCCATACTAGGGTAATCTCAACAGGAAGTAACGGTGTTTAAACATGAACAGCTCCTCAATTAGAGGCTCCAAACTACAACGCATTAATGAATGCAAAAGAGTCGCCTTCTTTCCGAGCCAACCCATGTAGCAACAAGCGCATATCCTCAATCAAAAGGCTTGAAACATCCTGCGTTGAGCTAGGGCCGGATCTGTCGGTATAGGGCCGTACCAAGGCGACGGCGTGCAGCGGGGCAGGGAGCCGAGAAACCTCTGCGGCGGGAACACTGGGTCGGATTCGTCAGAATAGCCGCAAGCTGCTCCTCATCTCGTACATGAGGGGGGAACTTTGCCATAAGGCCCTTAACCGCTCGTCTGTTCATGCAGTCCAGCAAGTAACTTCTTCATGTAAGGGAAGTGCTAACGTGACTTCGGTAAGGTGAACGGCGAATCACTTCTCGGTACAGTAGGGTTTACACACTTCCCCTATGACATCACCTCGCATTGCTTTTCTTCTCGCCTTGATCCCCACATTGCTGTTCGGCATAGCTGGTTGCGGCACCTCCAGTAAAAGCTTTCCTGCGCTAGCCCAAAGTTCTTCTGATATCACAGGTAGTTGGTTGTTTGCGGGAGCTGGAGCTAAGACGGTTTTAGCCGCCGGGTTGTCAGAAAAGACCGGTGCCATTACGGGAGTTGGAACCGTGTACGGCTGCTCGGGCACTTCGGAGCAAACTACGCTGCATGGGACTGTAAGCTCGGGTGGCGAGCTGACACTCGAGACTGGCGCGCTTGTCGGGGGCGCGTCATTGGCATTCCACGGCCAACTTAATACTGATGGTAAAAGCTTCAGCAAGGTGACTCTAGATGTATCGGGTACTGGTTGCAGCTTGTCTGCGGTCCAAGCACTCACCGCGCAGGCGTACGCGCCAGCACAGGGCAACTACACCGGGCACTTTATCGGTGCGGACGGAGCTAGCATCCCTGTGATGGCAACACTGTCGCAAAGCAGCAATGCGGGGCCAGGCGGTGGCTACGCTCTAAGCGGCTCTGTCAGCTTTCCCACTTCAACCTGCCTTAACACGGCTATGATCGATAGCGCCCAGAGCCTAGTGTCCGGCGGCGCTCTCTCAGCTACGTATGTGGCGACGGTAGCTGGGCAAACGGTGACGATTACTGCAGTGGGCACAGTGGATGCAAATGCAGTCAACATCGGGATTACAAAATGGACTATAGCGGGTGGCTCTTGTGACGGCTATAGCGGCACCGGCAGCTTAATTGACTAGAAAATCTTACATGCTCTCCTGCGACAGAATGGGATGCTCAGTTTCCTTCCTGACCAGCTACAAACAACAGCATAGTTTCCATCATCTGCCGCTGCATGTTGTGTGCTGAAGCACAAGAAGCCTACCTTGTCATGGTCAGGGCTCGGGACGCAAGCTGAAGCAGGTGCCTAAACTGCGAGCACAGGAAAACCGAATTGATGGCTGCAGTGAAGATCCTCACTTCCGCGTTCGCATGTAGACCATAGCAATCTTCCAAGTCCATCTACTTGACCAACGCACCCATGCGGTACCTGACCCATAAGCCTCCTTCCCTTGCGTAAAAGGGTATACCATTAAGCCTTGAAACCTTATATCTAACAAATACATTAATGAGTTAGTATGCGATCCGACTGTTCTTCTAACCAGCTTTCCAGAACAGACCTTGTTTATGGGGCAATTTGGTTCATACGCTCTCGCCGGCAACAAACCCGCTGAGCTGCCCACCGTGCTTATGTCGATTGATGATCTTGCACTGTGCATCGTAGATGATCCTGAAGCTCTGCAACACCTGGTGCACACATCTGGGTATATGAGCTTAATCTTCAAGAAAATTACAAGAAGTCACCAAATTCTGTGGGAACACGAAGGTAATCTTTACAAGTTCAAGACTAGGAGTTAAGTTCCTTGCAAAGTATTAGGACAAAGTAGCACAGCACTAGCTTATGAATCTTTCGACAGTGCAATAAAGTTTCTACGGCGGCAATCCTCAACGAAGTTTGAAGGGTACATGATGGCTGAAGCTCCCGTACTCCCCGCCCCAATCACCACCGTCCTGCCCATTGAGC
>CAXSFX010000190.1:0-6397 GCA_964236655.1 uncultured Acidobacteriaceae bacterium
AGACCCCAGGTAAATCAGGAGCTTGCTTCTTTTATCAAGACGCACGTTGAGCAAGGCCGCAGCTTGTCTACTGAGACCACCCTTCGCCATCCTGCATTGTTAAATTGGGTCGAGCGCGCTGCTGAGCGCGGTTTTGAGACTCGTGTCGTCTACGTCGCCGCAGACAGCGCCGAGATCCATATTGCACGCGTCGAGGAGCGGGCCCTTCGCGGCGGACATTCTGCGCCGCCCGAAGTGATCCGCGATATTTATAATAAGAGTCTTGCGAATGTGCCCCGCATCTTCGAGCTATCCGAACAGGGCAAAATCACGACCCTCCAGGTTTACGATAATTCGGGTATTCGTCCGATTCCCCAAATCACTGTTGAGCGCGGCTACATTGCGCAGCTGGCCCCAAGTGTAGCCCCTTGGATCGAGCGAACCCTTGCAAACACAAAGTACGCAGCCCCGGAACTTTATGAAACTCAAGGTAGACAGCTTTCTACCATCGACGTAGCCAAGCAGCACGAACGGCGCTACGCTCCACTCAACCAGGCGCTCGCGCCGGAAGAGGCTCAGGGATTCCGGTGGCTCGCGCAAACCGGGTCGATCCAGTCATACCAGCACACAGAGACACAAAGGAACGTACACATTGATAGTCGCAGCGGACAGTTCTACGACAGCGATCGCACTTCTATAACCATTGACTCCGCGCTAAACCACGCACTGCCCTCATCTCACCAATGGTCGCGTGATGAGGGCTATGGCCGCGGGCAATGATGGCCCAAACCCAACATTGACACTGGTGGCGAAATCAGCCGGCGAGTGTTGCCGATGCGGGTACGCAGGGGAATTCGGCTGATGCAATCCGGGGCTGGAGCGAGCACGATGCGGCCATGTCTCTTAAACAGCAGCACGAGTTCAGCATTCCCGAGCAGACGCAGTGCGTAGCGCAGACCGCGTTTCCGAAAGGGTGTGCCTGCCTGCGCGTCGCTGACGTGTTGGGCTGCGTGTACCAGGACAGGCAGTTCGCGACCCTGTTCCCGCGCCGCGGTCAGCCAGCCAAAGCGCCGGGAAGGCTGGCGCTCGCGACTGTGTTGCAGTTCATGGAAGGGCTGCCGGACCGACAAGCCGCCGACGCAGTGCGTGCCCGGATCGACTGGAAGTATGCGCTCGGCCTGAAGCTGACGGATTTAGGCTTCGACCACACTGTGCTCAGCGAGTTTCGCACCCGGCTGGTCGAAGGCGGCTTGGAGTTGCTTTTGCTGGAGGCCTTGCTGGATCGGGCGCAGGCGCTGGGGCTACTGAAACAACGCGGCCGGCAGCGCACGGACTCCACGCACGTTCTGGCCGCGGTTAGAAGTATGAACCGCCTGGAGCGGGTAGGCGAGACTCTGCGGGCGGCTCTCAACGCGCTTGCCGTGACGGCTCCCGAGTGGCTGCGCGCCGTCGCGGAACCGGACTGGTTCACCCGCTACGGCAGCCGCGTCGAGAACTTCAGCTTGCCCAAGACCGAAGCGGGGCGTAAGCAGCTCGCGGCCGTCATCGGGCTGGACGGGCGCAAGCTGCTGCATGCCGTCGGTGAAGCGGACGTACGTTCCGTACTGGCAGCGTTGCCGGCGGTTCAACTGCTGGAGCGGATCTGGGAAGAGCAGTTCATCGACAACGGCGGTGGGCAGCCATGCCTGCGCGACGTGGACCGTATGAAGAGCCCGGCGGAGCTGGTCAGCTCGCCCTACGATACGGAAGCCCAGTACAGCACCAAGCGCGGCAACTCCTGGGTCGGCTACAAGGTCCACCTCACGGAAAGCTGCGACAATGCGGCTCCACGCCTGATTACCAATGTCGAAACGACGCCGGCCACGACGTCGGACGACAACATGGTCGAGGTCGTACACCGCTCGCTCCGCCGCCGCGGCCTGCTGCCCTCCGAGCATCTAGTCGACAAGGGCTACACCGATGCCAAGGTGTTGGTCCATAGCCGAGCCGAGCACGGTGTTGCGATCGTCGGCCCTATAGCGCAGGATCCGAGCTGGCAAACGCGCGAGAACGCGGGCTTTGACAAAAGCGCCTTCGCCGTCGACTGGGAAGCTAAAACCGTCACCTGCCCAGCGGGCAAGCAGAGCATTTCCTGGCTGCCGAACACTTATCTGGCCAATGGCACTGCCTTCGAAGCGCGCTTCGCCCGCGCCGACTGCACGCCCTGGGCTTGACGCCGCCAATGCACACGGTCGCGTGTCGAGCCGCGCATCGTCGGGCTACAGAACCGCAAATACCACGAAGCACTACAAGCGATGCGGGTGCGCCAGAAGACGCCTGAGTTCTGCGAAGCCTATGCGCAGCGAGTCGAAATCGAGAGCACCCACGCACAGGCGATCCGGCGCAGCGGCTTACGCCGTGCCCGCTATCGCGGGCTCGCCAAGACCCATCTCCAGCACGTCCTCACAGCCACGGCGATCAACCTGCTGCGTATCGCCGCCTGGCTGGACGGTGCCCCTCTGGCTCCAACCCGCTGCTCCCACTTCGCGGCCCTTCAGTTCCCCTCAATGTGATTTCGCCACCAGTGTCAATGTTGAGTTTGGGCCATCAATGGGGCCCCTGGTCACAAACCGAGCAGCCGAAAACCACCTGACCGCCAAGCCAGCATCCCCCCGACACCCAGCAGCGCAACCAAGACCAGCTATTTCAACAAGCTCCTAGAACAGCACCTTTAAGCCAAACTGAATCTGCCGCGAAGCCGCCGCCGCGGTCACAACTCCGGCAGTCGGGCTACCGACCGCGGCAGCCTGCCGGTTCGCCGCCGTGCCTTGCGTCGGCCCGGACGAAAACACAACCTCATTGGGTGTTTCGAGGTTGGTATGGTTCAGCACATTGAAGAACTCCGATCGAAACTGCACCCGGTAGCGGTCTGTCAGCCGCAGGTTCTTGATTGCAGACACATCGAGCTCTGTAAAGCCCGGTCCGGTCAACGTGTCGCGCCCGGCATTGCCGACCGTGCCGTACGCCGGTGCGGAGAAAGCATTCGGGTTGAAGTACCGCGCTGCCCGTGCCGCCGTGCCGCCGCCCGTGTACAGCGAACCCTGAAATGCAGGGTTGCGGTCAGGGCGAACCGGGTTGCGCGTATCGCCGGAGCCCGTCGGGTTATAGCCGAGCTGCGGTGAGAACGGAAAGCCTGTCTGCACGTTCGCGATGCCTGCCACCGTCCAGCCGGAGACCGCCCGGTCCACCACCGGCCCGGCATGCCCCAGCAGCAGGTGCCCGACTCCCAGCGGCAGGTCGTATGTGCCGGTTACCGCCAGCAGGTGCCGCACATCGGTTGCCGCCGCGCCGTAGTCGAGCGCCGGGTTCGCCGGGTATGACACATACGCCGGCGTATTTGCCGAGACCGATGTATTCAGCGCCGAGCCGTCATCGAGGTTCTTCGAGTAGGTGTAGTTCGCCCGCAGCTGCAAGCCCCGCGTAAAGTCGCGGCGCACATCCACCTGCAACGCGTTGTAGTTGCCGCTCCCGCCGGAAATCCATGAGGTCGTGTTCGCCACTGCCGGGTTGGCCCGCGTCGTCGTCGGATAGTAGATCGTCCCGAAAGCCGCGCCGGCCGGGCATGCACTAGACGGGCATACAACCGACGCAGGCTCGTTCTGGTCTTCCGACAGAATCTGGTGATAGCTGTGCGAGCCCACGTAGCCCACGGTCAGCGACAGCGACGGCGCAAGCTGCTGCTCTACTCGCAGGGTCCAGGCCAGCACCGTCGGAGTCAACAAATTAGGCTGCATGTTTGAGGGCGACGGCAGGCCCGCCGCCCCGCCGGTAGGCGCGCTTACCGGTACATTGCTGTAGTTCAGCGTTGTATTGTAGGGTGCCGACTGGTCCAGCCGATAGTCCAGGTTGTCAAGCAGCGAGTGGTGCAGTCCGAACGAAGCCCGGGCCGCCGTCCGCCCATTACCGAACGGATCGAGCGCCAATCCTACCCGCGGCTCCGGCAAAAAGCGTGCCCGATTGTCGGTCAGCGCCGCCGCCCCGGCCGTGGGATTTGTGGCAATTACTCCATTGGTGAAGTTGTAGACCCCGGCCCGTCCCCGCGCCTCGTTGAACCCGTTCGTCGACTCCACCCGCAGCCCATAACTCAGCTCCAGCCGCGGCACCGCCTTCCAGGTGTCTTCCAGGTAGCCTGCGCCGAACAGCGCCCGCCACTGCAACTCCGTCGGCTGCGGCACCACCGTAAAAGTCCGAATCGTCCCGGCAAGAAACGTCGCCAGCGAAGCGAAGCTCGCCTGCCCGAACTGGTTCTGCGCCAGCGCATCATTGGACTGGATGCGCTGTAGCCAGCCCCCGGCCTCGATCTGGTGCCTGCCGAGTGTGTAGAAAATGTGGTCGTCCACCGTGAACAGGTTGCGAGTCGTCGCGTTCCGCGACCCCACATTTGCCCCCGCTCCGGTGATCTGCGAGCTGCCGTTCGATGCCGTGCTGCCCGCGATCACCACCGCCCCTGTCGGCCTGCCCGCGAGGAAGGTCGGCGTTACCGCCTGCACCGCCGCGGGCACCGACCCGTTGAAGAAAAAGCTCGCCCGCGAGTAGCCGAACCGCACCGTGTTAAGCAGGTGCGAGGCGACATGCTGCTCCTGCACGCTGGCCACCTGCTCCCGTAATGCTTCATCAATCAGCGAAAGCGGGTTCTGCGTGGGTGTATTCGCCGCGGAGTCGTCGGCTGTGTACACGGCGAAAAGCAGGTCGTTCGCCGTCAGGTTCGCGTCGAAGCGTGCCGTGCCGAAGTCTTCCCGGATGTGCTGGGTGGGCGAAGAGAACGCCTCGGCGATCCCGGTCAACCGGCCGTTGGTGTCCAGCAGCTCCGGCCCGTTTTGCCGCGGCCACAAGTTGAACAGCGGTGCCATGCCGACCCCCACCGGCACCGGGGCCTCTATACCGGCCGCGTTCGGCAGTAAACCCAGCCGCGTCTGGTTGTCCGGTACCAGCGTCACATCGGTGATCCCCAGGTTCTGCCGAAAGCCTTCATAGTTGCCGAACAGGAACAGCTTGTCATGCCGGAGCGGCCCACCTGCCGCGGCTCCGAAATCATTGCGCTGGAACTCCGGAATCCGTGCCTGGTCAAAAAAGTTCCGCCCGTCGAGCGCGGAGTTGCGTAAAAACTCATATGCTGACCCGTGTACCGTATTGCTGCCGGCCTCTGTCACGATCGAGACCTGCGCGCCTTCGCGCTTGCCGTAGCTCGCGCCATAGGTGCTATCGACCACGTTGAACTCGCGCACCGCCTCCACGCCCAGCAGCTGCCCGCTGGCCCCGCCAGGTGTCAGGTCGATCAGCGACGCCCCCGTGTACTCAATTCCGTTCAGCAGAAACAGGTTGTCCTGCGGCCGCCTGCCCGAGGCTATAAACAGGTTTCCGACCGCGGAGTTGGACGTCCCGATCGACCCGGATCGCTCTGCCGTGTAGTTCACAATGCCCGGGTTCAGCGTCAGTAGCTGGTCGTAGCTGCGCCCATTCAGGGGCAGGCCTTTCACCTGGCGCGCGCTCACCAGCCCTGCGGTCTGTTGTGTTGTCAGGTTAACGGAAGGCGGTGTGTCCACCACGTTGACCTGCTCCGCGCTTCCGGTCACCGCAAGCACCAGCGGCAGCCGCACGGCCTGGCCCACGGCAACCGAAATCCCAGTGTGCCGCAAACCGGCAAAGCCGTTCGCATCCACTGTCACGGTGTAGCTGCCAGCGGAGATGGAAGGTGCCGCGAACTCACCGGCACCGTCGGTGACGAGCCGCCGCTCCGTACCGGTGTTTTCGTTGCGGACGACTACACTTGCCTGCGGCAGAACAGCCCCGCTCGCATCGGTGACCGCGCCGGTGATGGTGCCTCCGACCACCTGCGCGTAGCTCGCGACCGCTGCCGCCAGCGCCGCATGAACAGGAATTAGTGAAAAGCTTTTGAAAGCTGATGAGCGCATGCCTGTATCTCCTGAAATATGCCTGTATGTGCCAGTGAAAAGCGGAGGACTTTCAGGCTCCAGCCGGGCAACAACAACCAGCCGCTATGGGAGCGGTCGCATCGGAAAAGCAGTTGCTCTCATGTACGGTCATAAAGGATTCCGGGCAAATTTTCGGAAGAACTTCACAGATTTCAGTTTGCGATAGCGGCAGGGGCAGGACAGCACGGCCTCAACAACAGGAACAATATTGATGCAAGTTGGAGGCAACGAACCGCATTTCGGTAGCGTAGCACAATGAGGCTGTCTATCCTGCATGAACGCCCAAACCCGCTGCTCCGCGGCTTCGCTGCGCGGGTCTTGTACCTTCAATAGTGCAAGATGGCTAACGCTCTCAATCCGGCAAGCAAAAAGCGCCTGCTCCAGTCCATTGAAGGCAACTGGCAGGCAGAAATGATCGGCTTCAACATCTACTCGGCACTGGCGGA
>CAXSFX010000191.1:0-6391 GCA_964236655.1 uncultured Acidobacteriaceae bacterium
CGGCAAGGCTATCACGGAAGACCTCGGCATCAAGCTCGAAAATGTGAAGGTTGAAGATCTTGGCCGCGCCAAGCGCGTCACCATCGACAAGGACAACACGACCATCGTTGAAGGCCGCGGCGAGTCTTCTGCAATTGAAGGCCGCGTCAAGGAAATCCGCAACCAGATTGAAAAGACCACTTCTGATTACGACCGCGAGAAGCTCCAGGAGCGTCTTGCGAAGCTGGTTGGCGGCGTTGCCGTCATCAAGGTCGGTGCGGCTACCGAAACCGAGATGAAGGAAAAGAAGGCACGCGTGGAAGATGCGATGCATGCAACCCGCGCTGCTGTCGAGGAAGGTATTGTCCCAGGCGGCGGTGTGGCCCTGGTTCGCTGCACTCCCGATGTCGATGCCTTGATTAAGACCCTTGAGGGCGATGAGAAGATCGGTGCACAGATCATCCGCCGCGCCATTGAGGAGCCATTGCGCCAGATCGTCGGTAATGCCGGCGAAGAGGGTGCCGTGGTTGTAGGCCGTATTCATGAGTCGAAGGACAACCACTTCGGTTACAACGCAGGTACAAACACGTTCGAGGACCTGGTTGCGGCCGGCGTCATTGATCCGACCAAGGTGACGCGGACTGCACTACAGAACGCGGCTTCCATTGCGGGCTTGATGCTGACCACTGAAGCCATGGTTGCCGACATTCCGGAGCCGAAGTCAGCACCGGCAGGCGGCGGTCACTCACACGGTGGCGGCGGCATGGACGGCATGTACTAAGCTTCACTGCACCTTTTGTAAAAGGCCTCGCGTAAGCGGGGCCTTTTTATGCTTAAAAACAAATTTTGGACAAAGATTTTCTTGCGAATCGGGTGGTTCTTTCCGGGTCAAGATCACAACAGGTACCTGAACATTTCAAAACTACTGGAAAGTGGGTAAGAAGTTCCCGTTATGGGAAAACCCTGCAGTACCAAAGCGTGTTGCGACAGGCCGATAGCTCCTGAAGCTGCGTTACTCTCGTAGGTATCACAGCCAAGAACTCCATGTATTTTGTCTCGCAATCGTTGCTGAAGCTCGGCATCGCTGTACTCGTCGGCTTTGTCGCGGGTGGAGCGGCTGCGCAGGCACAAGTAGCTTCGGCTTCTTCCTTCGCCGGCTTGCCCGCATCGGCAAAGTCCCTGCCGGAAGCCCCTGCTGAAAACCATGCATTGATACGAGCTGCCGCTCCCGCACCAAGTGAACAGGCCCTGGTGCTTCCGCGCAATTTCCGCATCACGCCCACATCCGGCAAGTCTAAGACACCCGGCAAGGTTGCGTACTACCTGGGCAGTACCTGGTCGATCCGCAATTTTCTTGAGGCCGGTTTTATTGCCGGTGTACCAAATATCACTGCTGTTCCGGGGCACCAGCCTGTTGCCCCAACGGGTGACGATCCCGTGGCTCAGCAGAATTACGAAGATGCGATGGACGCCTATGGTAAGAACATTGACACATGGCGTCGCGTCAACGAGCGGGAGCTGCGATATAAGGCAGCTCGTTTTGAAGTGGGTTTTGCCACTGCGGAGACGCGGCAGTTAGCCAGCAATCTCCTGCTGCCACTTGCCCTGCACCAGCAAGCGCGGTATATGCCTTCGCCGGTAAATGAGGATTTTGACGCCCGGATTCTACATGCAGCTGCGTCCATTGTTGTGACGCGCAACGATGCGGGCAACCTGGTGCCGAACTACTCCAAGCTGGGCGGCACGGTTATTGCGGCCTATCTTGGGAAATCGTTGTACGCGAATGCTTTCAATGCGCCCGAGCTTAACTCCAACCACTTTGTCATGCACTACATCGGCTACAGCCTGCTGGGTGACTTTGCAACCAACGCGGCACGTGAGGTATTTCGGGCTGCCGTGGCACCGGATGCAACCATGTATGACCTTCATGGCCGTGCTACGGATGACTCCTACTACCCGCTTTCACTGGGCGGCAAGGTGATGCTGTGGGTGCGCAGCACCTACGCGCCGCGTAATTTCATCCAGGCCGCGCTAACCGGCGGGCTACCGAAGTACACCGATTACCCGGTTGAGCCCACCGGGAACCCGGCCACCTGGAACGGCTACGCGAACTATGATCTCGCGTATCAAAACTACGGCACCACACTGCTGGGCTGGAAGCAGTTCCTTGAAGATAACCTGCGCTACCATGAGCGGCGGTTCTATGGCGGCCTGGCAGCATCCGAGTCGCAGCAGCTACTACAGAACCTCGTCATCCCCATAGCATTCGACATGGACCCCCGCTATGTCCCACTGGGTGCAGGTTACAGCGGAAGCCAACGCCTGGCCCATGCCTTTGAAGGTCTGGCGGTGACGCATACCGATGCGGGCAACAAGACGATCAATTTGCCTGTATTGGGTGGTACGATCGGTGCCGCCTTTGCAGCCAAGGAGCTCTACTACCCACAGCTGGGAACCCCGGCACTGGCAACGAACTCTGTACTGGTAAAAACAGTTGGACTCAATCTGGCTGGGGATGCAGTGTATAACGTGATTGGTGAGTTTTTGAGGCATCGCCGCTACTAACGGCTTGTTCCTTAAACTGCAGGCCTTTTCAATCGTGTTAAATCCTCCCCCTAAGCAGATAAGGAACATCCGCATTTCATGATTGAGTCTCCCCGTGTACGCATTTCAACCGCCCAGGCACGGCGCTTGCTGCTTGCTGCTTCAGCCGCGCTGGTATGCGTGCCCTCACTTTATGCGGTTACAGTGCATGGAATCGTTGCCGCTCCGCTCAACCAGCCGATTTCCGGTGCAGTCGTCGCCCTGGTTAATAACGGGCAGGTCATCATAACCGCCCGTACACAAACGGACGGCAGCTACACTCTCTCCACCGCCGGCTCCGGGCGCTTTTATGTGTTAGCTACAGGTAATAATTTTCGCCAGCTCGCTATAGAAAGCTTCTACGGCGAAGCCCTGGCCGGCGTAGAAGAAAACGTTACGCTTGAGCCTGACTCCGTACGCGAGTCTATCGTGGTTAGCGCCACCGGCACCCCGCTGCCGCAGTCGCAGGTAAGCGCCTCTGTTACCGAGCTCAGTCGAACCGACTTTCAGAATTTCTCAAATGTGACTGAAGCTCTGCGCCTGGTTCCCGGCTTCAGCCTGGCCACTACCGGTCAACGCGGCGGCCTGACCTCGTTGTTCATTCGCGGCGGCAACTCTGATGACAATAAGATTCTGCTCGACGGCGTTCCAATCAATGACATCGGCGGCACCTTCGACTTTGCCAACGTAGCTACTACCGGCATCAGCAGCGCAGAAGCGTATCGCGGGCCGGACAGCGCGGTGTATGGCACAGATGCCGGTGCGGGGGTAGTCGCATTCTCAACTCCGCGCGGGTCCACGCCGTTTCCGTCGCTGTTCTACGAGGGCGACGGCGGCAATTTCGGTACTTACCGCAACGAGGTACAAGGCGGCGGCACCCGTAATTCCATCGACTACTACGGCGCATTCGGCGATATGCAGACCACCAATGCAACGCCGAACGACAGCTACCACGATGTGACTTCGGCCCTGAACTTCGGCTATGCTCTCTCGACAGCGACCCACCTGCGCGGCAGCGCGCGTAATAGCGATTCTGCTGTAGGCGCGCCGGGGCAGTATGCGTTTACCCTTACACCCACTGACCAGAAGCAGTCTGACCAGGACTTATATGTCAGCGCAACACTGGACCATACATTTTCTGACAACTGGAATGGGGATGTGACCTATGGTCTTGCGCGCAAGCGAGAGCGCTTTCAGCAGTTTGGGGCTACCGGCACGCTCGACGCCGTTAATGGCGTGTATCTTGGCCAGCTTGTATCTGTAACCGGGGCCAATGGCTTTACCGTGAGCGGGCAGACCCTGACCGGGTTTGTCGGGTCTGAACAGTCTCGCTTCGACCTTGCCTCAAACCGCGATTCGCTTCATGCACAAACCAGCTATGCGTTTACACCGCATCTGCTATCTGTTCTCAGTTTTCGGTATGAGGATGAGCGTGGGCTTTCCGCTTCATCCTTTGCCGCCCAGCCCCAGTCCATTGAGCGCACCAATTACGATTACACGCTGACCTTCCAGGGCGATTTCGGCGACCGCTTCTTCTACACCCTTGGCGGCGGTGTTGAGCAAAACGGTTTGTACGGCGCTGTAGGCACACCGCACCTGGGTGCTTCGTATTACCTGGCGCGACCGGGGCGCGGCTTGCTGCAGGGTACCCGGCTCAACTTCAACTTCAGCAAGGGGTACAAGGAGCCGACCTTAAGCCAACAGACCGGTTCGCTGCTGGCATTTTTGCAGGGCAATGGCGGGAGCTCGGCAATCAACGGGTACCAGGTACAACCCGTTGGAGCAGCGTTCACCCGCTCTTACGACGGCGGTTTTGAGCAAAGTATTGCCAACGAGCGAGCGCTGCTTAAAGTGACGTACTACCACAATGAGTTCAGCAACCAGATTGAAAGTGTTGCCCCCGGCGCGGTGCCGCAATTGCTGCCGCAGCTTAGCCAGGCACAGCAGCTTTCGCTTCAGGGCTTGCTCACCAATGCCTTCGGTATCGACCTCAACTCGCTTGCCTTCAAAGCACAAGGTGCTGAGTCCGAGGTGCAGTACAGCTTCAAGCCGAACATCTTTGTGCGCGGCGGCTACACCTACCTCGATGCAGTGGTGCAGCACTCGTTTTCATCAGACGCGCTAAACCCTGTAATAAACAGTGGGGTCAACTTTAGCAATGTGGCTATTGGAGCTTTCTCTCCGCTTGTAGGCGCGCGGCCCTTCCGCCGTCCGCCGCACACCGGCTTTGTGTCTATTACCTACACCGGTAAAAAGTGGAGCGGCGTAGCCAGCACGGCATTCGCGGGCCGGGCGGATGATTCCACCCTGCTCGGCGGCTCGGACGCAAACTTCGGCAATACCCTGCTGCTGCCTAACCGCAACCTGGATTATGGTTACGCCAGCCTGAACGGGGGTGCCACGTATCAGATTACGAGTAATGTCGGCGTCTATACGCAGCTTGATAACGTATTGAGTCAGCAGCACATTAGCCCGGTCGGTTACCTCTCCTCACCGATGACGGCGCGTGGGGGTGTGCGGCTTACCTTCGGACATGAGAAGTAAAGGTCCACAGGCTAGTGCAGAACCGACGGCACCCTGGGACGCAGCGAAGGTAGGAAGAAGGGCACTCCACTATCGATGTAATGCCGGTAGGCATCACCGTACTTGTGCAGCAAACGGCCTTCTTCAATGCGCGATCCGATCAGCGCATAGACAAGCGTCGTCAGCGCTACAGTCAGCCGGACCACTGTCATCTCCCGCACCAGGAACGCCATGGCCGTGGCGCTCGCATTGAGCGGATGCCGCACATACCCGAAGGGGCCGCCGGTGCGCAATCCACCTACGTCGGGACCGATTCTGTTCATAGACGGGCCTTGCGCTTCCGGCGCGCCTTCGGGGGAGCGACCGCGAAGAAATCGCCATGCATCGGTAAAGCCGGTCAACGGGCCGACGCCGACTTCAACAATCGCCGCCAGCAGGCAAGCCGCGAATGCAAGCTGTGTCAGTCGTACACCGACCGCACCCATGCCATTGAGCTTGTAGAGCCTATGGTCGGGTAGCCGGTGGATGTAGAGCAAGGTACCAGCAGTCGCGGCAGCGGCAATCCCGTTGTACCCGATGCGGTACAAGCCGTTGCGACGCTGCTCACCTAATAGCTGTGAGGCACGGCGCTTGCTGCGCTCGGTGGCAAGCAGGCTGTGCAGAAGCGCCCATAGCGACATGGCGACGACGGTTTTTGCGACAGAGCGGATCATGGTTTCTAAGAAGCAATTGGGAATGCCTCGGCTGCTTTGTCCCGATTTGGTTTTGCCAAGCGCAGTGCTGCGATAGAAGCTTGACCGCCGGCAGTCTGCCGGGTAGCGTCAGAACTACGAGGAGCGGACATGCTCGAAGAGTTGAAAGCTCAGGTACTCGAAGCCAACCTGGAACTGGTGCGGCGCGGTTTGGTGTTGCACACCTGGGGCAATGCCAGCGGCATCGACCGCGCGCAGGGCCTGGTTGTTATCAAGCCGAGCGGCCTGGATTACAGCACGATGCGCGCTGAAGACATGGTAGTGACCGACATGGACGGCGATGTTGTCGAGGGCGGCCTGAAACCAAGTTCGGACCTGGGCACACACCTGCGGCTCTATCTGTCTTTTCAAAACATCGGCGGCGTGGTCCACACACACTCCGAATATGCAACAGCCTGGGCCCAGGCCGCACGGCCCATTCCCCCGCTTGGCACCACGCATGCCGACTACTTTTATGGTGCCGTTCCCGTTACCGAGGAGCTGTCCGCGTTTGAAATCCGGGGCGACTACGTAGAGAATGTCGGGCATGCCATCACCCGGCGCTTTCGCACCCT
>CAXSFX010000192.1:0-6353 GCA_964236655.1 uncultured Acidobacteriaceae bacterium
AGAAGTTGCATTACTTCAGTGTGGATTCAGGGCGTGCCGATGAGGCGGAAAGCAGGCGCAAGGCGCTTACGCTGGAGCAGGCGCAAGATAGCCGCTCCGACATGAGACGGTTCAAGCCTGCAACTCCCATGGATTGAAAAGCGGCACCTGCATCCGGGTAAAGTCTTTAACATTTCGAGTCACTAGGGTGAGTTCGTATTCCAGAGCGGTTGCAGCAATCAGTCCATCAGCTATCGGGATGGTGAAACCAAGGGCATCTTGCTGCCCGGCAAGATGCCCCAAGCGTTCGGCAACCGGCTGGGTCACAGGTAATATGCGGTCTTCAAACCATGGTCGCAACGTGTTGTCCAGCCATTGCTCAAGCATGGTGCGTCGTCTGCTTTCCGCCAGACGAGCAATACCTCTCAAAATTTCCGAAAGCGTTATGACGCTTATATAAAGCTCTGATTCGCAGGTGTTCTCAAGCCATTGCTCAACTTGAACTGCCGGTCGGACCTTTGTTATTTCGGAGAGAACGTTAGTATCGAGAAGAAACCCATTCATGGATTAAAAAGAACGCAATCCATCTTTCGAGCGTGGAAACTCCAAATTGAGGCCTCTGAAAGGAGATTCGGCAAAGATCCTAGCGAGGCTTTTCTTTTCAGGTCGAGGATTAGCAGGTAAATGTTTTTCGTGCTGCTCTAACAAAAAAATTGCTTTTCGCACGACCTCATCAGCAGATGCAGAGTGGCCATTGCCGATTTGCTGCCGGATGAAAGCTTCCTGATCGGGCTGGATGTGAATGTCCATGGATCAAGTATCGGAAAGTGGAAACTTGCTGTCAACGGAATAGCGCTACCGTGAAGCAGCGACAGTTCCATTTCGGTACTCAATAGAGGCTGCATCCCTCTGACAAGCGGGCGGAGCGCCTGTACTATGGAGAGGTTCGCCGGGCTGGTTGCGGCGACTTCCAAGCCTATGAAAATTCATGAGTACCAAGCCAAAGACATCCTGCGGAAGCACGGCGTTCCTGTGCCGCAGGGCGAGGTTGCGAACACGCTGGATGAGGCGGTTGAAGTCAGCAAGCGGCTCATGCTCGGCGGCGCAACCGGGGTCGTCGTCAAGGCGCAGATCCATGCGGGTGGGCGCGGCAAGGGCGGCGGCGTCAAGGTAGCGCGCACGGTTGCGGAAGCAGAGCAGTATGCCTCGCAGATCCTGGGCATGCAGCTGGTGACCCACCAGACCGGGCCCGCGGGGCAGAAAGTCCGGCGGCTGCTGATTGAGGAGACTGCTGCGATTGACCGCGAGCTATACCTGGGCATCGTGCTGGACCGCGCGCAGGCCCGGCTGGTCTTTATGGCGTCGCAGGCCGGCGGCATGGAAATCGAGGAGGTCGCGGCCAAGGACCCGGACGCCATATATAAGGTTACGATTGATCCGGCGGTCGGCTTTCAGCCCTACCAGGCGCGCGAGCTTGCCTTTGCCCTGGGGCTCAAGCCGTCACAACTGCAGGCAGCGGTCAAGTTCATGCGCGGCTTGTATGACGTGTTTATCGCGACAGACGCTTCCCTGCTGGAGATCAACCCCTTCATCACGACCAAGCCGAGCTCGCCTGATGCGCAGGATGCCAAGCTGCTCGCGCTCGACTGCAAGCTGACTTTTGACGATAACGCGATGTTCCGGCACAAGGAGCTGAAAGAGCTGCGCGACCTGGCGGAGGAAGACCCGCTGGAAGTGGAAGCGTCAAAGTACGCGCTGAACTACATCAAGCTGGACGGCACCATTGCCTGCATGGTGAACGGCGCAGGCCTCGCCATGGCGACCATGGACATTATTGAGTATGCAGGCGGGAGCCCGGCCAATTTTCTGGACGTGGGCGGCGGGGCAAATCAGCAGCAGATTGAGAATGCGTTCCAAATCCTGCTATCGGACCCGAACGTGCAGGCGGTGTTTATCAACATCTTCGGCGGCATCCTGAGAGTGGATACGCTGGCGACCGGGGTAGTCGCAGCGGCAAAGAAGCTGAACGTCACCATCCCTATCGTCCTGCGGCTTGAAGGTACGAATGTAGAGGAAGGCCGCAAGATTCTGGCCGAGTCCGGCTTGGCGTTTGAAGTCGGCGAGACAATGTTGGACGCGGCACAGAAAGTGGTAGCGGCGGCGAAGCGGCACGTTGGGGCGGCTCAATGAGCGCGCGCCCGGACGTGCATCCAGACACCCATCCGGAGATCGAAGCGCTGCTGTTCGACGTCTTCGGCACAGTCACGGATTGGAAAGGTTCGCTCACCACGCGCTGTCAAAAATTCGGCTCCGAGCGTGGGCTTACCGTTGACTGGGAAGCGTTGGTGGTCGAGTGGCGTTCACGCTACCAGCCGGCCATTGAGCCGGTACGCGAGGGCAAGCGCCCATGGGCAGACTTCGACGAGTTGCAGCGGGAAGAGCTCGACACGCTGCTCCCGCGATACGGGCTCAACACGCTCTCTGACGAAGACCGGCAATTTCTGGTACACGGCTGGCACCGGACTGAGCCATGGCCCGATGCGGTACCGGCGCTCCACCGGCTCCGGGAGCGCTACATTCTCGCTCCGCTTTCAAACGGCACCGTGCGGCAGCTGACCAACACGGCCAAGCACGGCGGATTGCCCTGGGACCTGGTTCTCGGGGCCGATATTTTTCACAATTACAAACCGGCGCTGAAGGTCTACGAGGATGCACTCGCGCTGGTTGGCTCACCCGCCGAGAGAGTGGTCATGGTAGCCGCGCACAATTACGATCTGGAAGGTGCGCAGGCAGCCGGGATGCGCACGGCTTTCATTCACAGGCAGACCGAAGACCCGCAACCAACGGGCCGGTATGACTTTGTGGCGCACGACCTCCAGGACTTGGTGACACAACTGGGCGCGTAAGAGCGCCGTAAAGCTGCCGCGGCAGCGAGGGAGATGGCATGGCAGTACTGGTTGATCGGAATACGCGCCTTATTGTGCAGGGAATCACCGGCAAGGAAGGCACTTTTCATGCGAAAGGTTGCGCCGAATATGGCACAAAGGTTGTCGGTGGCGTGACGCCGGGCAAGGGCGGCACGACACATGAGGGCTGGCCGGTGTTTGACACTGTGGAGGAAGCAGTGCGTGAAACCGGTGCCAATGCAACGGTGATCTTTGTACCGCCGCCGTTTGCAGCCGACGCTATTCTTGAAGCCAATGCGGCCGGGCTTCCGCTGATCATCTGTATTACAGAGGGTATTCCGACCAATGACATGGTGCAGGTTTGGTCGGTGCTCCGGCATTCGCAGTCCGTGCTGATCGGACCGAACTGCCCCGGGGTAATTTCGCCCGGTAAAGCCAAGATCGGCATTATGCCGGGGCGCATTCACAAGGAGGGTTCGGTCGGCATCGTTTCACGTTCCGGCACCTTGACATATGAGGCCGTGTACCAGCTGACGCAGCGCGGTATCGGGCAGTCAACCGCAATCGGCATTGGAGGCGATCCGGTGATCGGCACCACGCACACCGACGCTTTGAAGCTGCTGAATGAAGACCCGGAAACGGAGGCCATTATCCTGATCGGTGAAATTGGGGGTACGGCTGAAGAAACGGCAGCGGCGTATGTACGCGAGCACGTACGCAAGCCGGTGGTCGGGTTTATCGCCGGGCAGACCGCGCCGCCGGGCCGCCGCATGGGTCACGCGGGGGCAATCATTTCAGGCGGGCAGGGTACGGCGGCGGAAAAGATGGCAGCGCTGACGGCGGCCGGTATTCATGTGGTGCAGTCCCCGGCTGCGATTGGGGAGATGGTGGCGCGGGTGCTGGGCCGTGCCTGAGCGGTTTTTGTGAGACACACACCAGCCAGTGGCTACCTCAAAAACGTAGTGAGTACCACTGTAGGTAGCTGCTGCACCGCCTCTGAAACCTGAAAGCGGCAGTTACATCACCGAACTGCAAAAGTTTCTGCTTTGCACACGAGAAAGTTGCTAGTGGAGAACAAGAAAATTTTCGATAGTAATGAGTACGTGTAATAAGTGGAACTGGATTGCTTTCTTTTGTGCGCCAGCTCGATTTTAATCTTTTACAGGTAACCTACATTGGCTAATCTCCTCTTATGGCGCAACCGCGCATGAGGAGTACTCCCCCGATGAAAACTTCCAATGTTCTGGTGATCGTTCTTTCCATGGCAACCGCTTCTTCGTCATGTTTTGCTGTAAACAATAGGTTTACAGGGGAAAAGAATTTAGAGACAGGGTCTACGGCTGTTGCGATGAGTGGTTTCGCCGTGTCCCCCGTTAGTAACGTTTTCGCTGTGCAAGTGAGTGACCACAAAAAACTTGACAGCAGCCTGGCTTCCATGGAGTTCGGTTCCGCCCCGCGTCCATCCAGCAGCTTGGCTGCTGCTCCTTCCGGCTCCTTCCCGCGTCCTAACAGTAACCTGGCTGCTGCGCCGTCCGGCTCCTTCCCGCGCCCTAACAGCAACCTGGCTGCTGCGCCGTCCGGCTCCTACCCGCGCCCCAACAGCAATTTGGCTGCTGCACCGTCCGGCTCCTACCCGCGTCCTAACAGCAACCTGGCTGCTGCTCCCTCCGGCTCCTTCCCGCGCCCTAACAGCAACCTGGCTGCTGCACCGTCCGGCTCCTACCCGCGCCCTAACAACAACCTGGCTGCTGCGCCGTCCGGCTCCTACCCGCGTCCCAATAGCAACCTGGCTGTTGCGCCGTCCGGCTCCTACCCGCGTCCTAACAGCAACTTGGCTGCTGCTCCCTCCGGCTCCTTCCCGCGTCCTAATAGCAACCTGGCTGCTGCACCGACCGGCTCCTTCCCGCGCCCCAACAGCAACCTGGCTGCTGCACCGTCCGGCTCCTACCCGCGTCCCAACAGCAACCTGGCTGCTGCACCGTCCGGCTCCTACCCGCGTCCCAACAGCAACCTGGCTGTTGCGCCGTCCGGCTCCTACCCGCGTCCCAATAGCAACCTGGCTGTTGCGCCGTCCGGCTCCTACCCGCGTCCTAACAGCAACTTGGTATAGGGATGAAGTAGGCTCCTGATTTCTGCTAACATCTCTAAACGGGAGATGAGCATGCTGTCTACTCTGGCTACCAGTTTGTGGCTGATCGCTCCCGGTTTGGATATTTTTCTCTTTGTAGTTATGCTGCATAAAGGTCGTTGGAAAGCTTTTCCTGCATTGTCAGTTTTTGTTGTTGTTGATGCCGTTTCTGGCATAATTCTTTTTTTAATTGATCCGCGTGGTCATGGAAAGCTCTACCAGAATGCTTTTAATATAAGTAGCGTGCTGAGCTTTATTACTCAGCTATATATCCTTGTAGAGATAGCAAGAGCTGTGCTAAAGCAGCCAAATCACTGGAATGCCACTGCTCTAAAGCGGCTTTGGGCATTTGGGTTCCTCGGAGTCCTTTTCGCCGCCTTTACCACCTTGATAGTGAATAGTGGAAGAGCTTTTTCATGGTCGCTGGCGATAGACGATCTGCAAATTTTTAGCAGCCTAGCTATATGCGAGATAGTCATTGCAATCAGTCTTGCTGCAGGACAGTTAGGTTTACCGATTAGAAGCCATGTGCTTTCAATTGGACAGGGCTTTGCTGCCTGGTCCTTGTTAATTGCGAGTGTTTATGGTCTTGAGAGCCTTGTAAACGTGCACGGATTGGCCTACCAGGGGCTTGAGACATTTCGAACTCTGCTATACCCGCTCACCGTTCTCTACTGGACTGTCTCGCTTTGGTACGAAGAACCAGCCCGTAAACCGATTTCTCCGGCTTGGCGTAAATATATCGTTGCGCTTCACGACCAGGTGCAATACGATCTCGGCAAGGCAGGACACTGAGGTCCACGAATATGCACGTACTCGCTCCATTCGTTTTGTTCCTTCTCGCTATTGCAACCTTTGCAGCCCTTGCGCTTTACGCGCGGCGCTCCTCAATCCGGCTCGACGACTCTTCATGGAATTCGTTGCTCGCCAAGATCGAGCGAGTGGATTTTAACGGCCTTCACTGTGTTGCTAAAGATTTTCTTGAGCCGCAGGCGGGCCAGACTGCCATGGAACCGGAAGTGATCTGGCATATGCTAGGCGGTGAGCTTGGCTTGCGCCGCATGCGTGCAAATGCCGATCTCCTGCTCCGTATGGCTGCGTTTGCCGCCCAATGGAATGAAGAGGAAGGTGTCATCGTGGCTGAGCGTATGCGCCGCGACGCGCTCCGTCTGCGTACCGCTTTACGCCAGGTTCGCATGGGCATGCTCTCACAGTTGGTGACGGGTAAACATTGGGTGTCGGTTCCCTTCCAGTTGCAGGAAGCAGCTTCAGCCTATTACCTGATGCGTCAGCGCCTACTTGCTCTTTACGAGACAAGTCACGAAGGTCTGCTACCCCAG
>CAXSFX010000193.1:0-6264 GCA_964236655.1 uncultured Acidobacteriaceae bacterium
AAATGCGCAATCACTCCGAGAAGCGCCCCGTCGAGGAAGCTCTCTATCAATCAGACATGGACTTCACTATTTTGCAGCCAACCATGTTTATGCAAACCCTTGAGAACAGCTGGCCGCAGGTGCTGGCAACAGGCCGGTTCGCCCTGCCCTACTCCGTTGCAGCGAAATCCTGCTATGTCGATTATCGCGATGTTGCCGAAGCAGCTGCCCTGGCTCTCACCGGCGATATGCTCAGCTATGGCACCTTCGAGTTGTGCGCCCCGGGGATGGTCGATCGCCGGGAAACGGCTGCCATCATGAGCAAGGCGCTCGGCCGCACCATTGAGGCCGGTGAAATCCCGTTTGACGAATGGGCTAAAGCGGCGAAGCTATCGGAAGGCCCGATACGCGACGGCATGGCACGCATGTACAACGATTATGACAGGTACGGCTTTCCGGGAGGCAATGCACTTGTTCTCCGTACTGTTCTAGGGCGCGAACCTCGTAGCCTCCCCCAGTTTTTCGCGGAGATGGCTGCCCAGTAGTCGCATTTGCAGCGGCTGCATGCCGGGTAGCCTACGTGTCTGCTTGAAAACCATTTTCATTTTTAGGCAAAATCGGCAAGAGCCGCCAATGCAACGGAATCCTCGTAATCACTGAATCCACAAGTCTATACTTCTCACGGGTTCCCACATTTGAGTCCGTTTCCGCCTATGCGCATGCAACGCCGACGTCCCGCCATTGTGCTCACCATCCTGCTGGGGATCTTCATGGTGGGGCTGGCGATTACGCTTAATGTGAGTTGGATTGTGCTCAACTGGCGGCAGTTGCTGCTGCCCTTGGCTATCGGCATTCCTGTGACTTCACTGCTGATTGCCGGCGTAGTGCTGAACACCATCTTTCTAGTACGGGAAATGCACCGCAACGAGCGGCAGGACTCGTTTTTGAACGCTGTTACCCATGAGCTGAAGACGCCTATCGCCTCTATCCGGCTGTACCTTGAAACATTGCAGCGGCGACCGGTGCCGGAGGAAAAGCGACAGGAGTTTTACCGCATCATGCTGGCCGACAGTGATCGGCTGCTCCAAACCGTGGAGCAGGTACTGAAAGCGGGCGAAGTGACGCACCAGGACCATACCCGCGCGTATGAATCACTCGATTTACGCAGTATTGCCGAGGAAGCTGTGGCGCGCATGCTGGAGCGGAACCACCTGCCGCCCGAGGCAATTGTTTTATCCGTTCCACCGGCTCCCCTACTGGTCCACGCCAGTCTGGAGGAACTGCACACTGCCGCCGGTAACCTGCTCAGCAATGCCGTAAAGTATTCTGCCGAGGGCCTGGCGGTGTCTGTGCATGTCTTTGCCGATGAGCAAAACCGCGCCTGCCTGCAGGTTTCTGACCATGGCATCGGCATTCCGGCGAGTGATTTGAAGCGAATTTTCAAGCGCTTTTACAGAGTACCGGTACGGGCTGTTCTAAAAAAACAAGGTACAGGCCTGGGGCTGTTCCTGGTGCGGACAATTGCAAAGCAGCACGGCGGCAGTGTTGCTGCGGTAAGTGAAGGCGAAGGACACGGCGCAACGTTTACGCTGCGTCTACCGCAGGTAGCGGAAGCACCGCCTGCAGCAAAGCCTGAGCCGCTGCCGCAAAAGGCCCGTGTGTGAGCACGCCTTCCCGGATTCTGGTGGTTGAAGATGAGGCGCATTTGGCTGAGGGCTTGCTGTTCAACCTGCAGGCTGAAGGCTACGAGGTAGAGCTGGTCTACGACGGCGAGGCTGCACTGACACTGCTGCGCGAGGCTCCTGCTTTTCAGGCAGTGTTGCTGGACGTGATGCTGCCAGGTAAAGACGGCTTTGCGGTAGCCGCCGAGCTGCGTAGCAGCGGCAACTACGTCCCCATTTTGATGATGACCGCGCGCGGGCGGCCTGAGGATGTGCTTGAAGGCTTGCAGGCAGGCGCGGACGACTACCTGCCCAAGCCATTCGATTTGAACATCTTGCTGGCGCGTCTGCACGTACTGCTACGCCGCATGCAGTGGGTGCGCAAAGCGGCTGATCCGGTGCAGCCGGTTGAGACGGAAGGCAAGCCGGTGGTGTACGAGTTCGCGGGACGTCTGATCGACTTTTCCCTGCTTGAGCTTGAAGCCAAGGGGCAGAGGGTGCGATTGACGCTGATGGAAGCCGAGTTTCTACGCTACCTTTTCGAGCACCCCTTCCGCATCATTCCGCGTACCGAGCTGCTGGAGCAGGTGTGGCGCGTGCGCGAAGACACGGATACGCGCGCGATTGACAATTTTGTAGTGCGTCTGCGGCGCTACATCGAGGACGAGCCCGCCAACCCTGTGTATTTGAAGACCGTTCGCGGAGTTGGATATCGATTTCTACCGGCTGGCGAGTAGATAACTGCTACGAGGTTTTACCTACACAAACCGACTTGATGGAAGTCTGACAGTGTTCCCGACATGCTTTACAGCATGCTTTAAAGCACTGTAGCCTTCACTCACCATCACGCAAGGAAAAATACCGGTGAGCAATCTCTTTCTATCCATAGCAGTCGCTGTTTCATTGTTCCAGCTATCGTTCGCCGCGCAGGTTCCCCCACAGAATACTGCTGCCAGGTTCAGCTCGGCAGCTGAAGTGATGCAAACTTTTCAACGTAGCCCCTATCAACCGATGGCGCAGGGCCGTGTTGCGCGTACAACGCTTTTGCAAGGCATGTATGCCCTTGTCGATCCGACCGGTCGCACACAACCGATTTTTGTCGATGAACACGTAAAGATCATTAAAAGTGGCCCAGGACCCTGGATGGATGTGGCGAGCGGCCAGCCCTTGCCGGCAGCAAGACAGCTGGAAATCCGCAAGTATATGGTAGAGCACATCAATCTTTCAGAAGCCATTGCTTTTCAATATGGAACGGGCGCGAAACGGGAAATCATTGTTTCAGCCTATGATTGCCCTGTCTGCCGGAACCTGGAACGCACGCTCGACCAAAAACAACCGGACATGACCGTATATGTCTTTCCCTCGACGCTAGACACCAGTAACGCGCAACGCCTGGAAGAGGCGTATGCAATCCGGTGCAGCGCCGATCCGAAACAAGCGTGGAAGGCTGCGATTCTCAAAGGTGTGAAACCGGATCCCTCACATGCTGACTGCACAAAGGACCCCAGGGATGTGGAGACTTTCATGTACCTGTTTGGGATCAAGTCGGTTCCTACGCGCATTGAGGATGACGGCAGTACCTCTATTGTGAGAGCCGATGCGCTGTAAGGGTGAGCTCGCAAGGCGGCAAGGCACTCGCTGATGGACACGGCACAAGAATTCCTGCGCCTCCAAGTGAGTGCTTTCGCACAGAAAATTCCACGCTTTAAGGGCAAGACATAGAGCACCTAAAAGTTTCTAACGCCTGAAGTGACATAATCCAGATATAGCCGATATGTTGCTTTTCCTCCTGAAATCCAGCCCATGCGCATCCTGACCCGCTACATCCTGCGCGAAATTGTCTCGCATGCCCTGCTGGGCGGCGTTCTGTTTACCTTCGTCCTGTTTGTGGCCAAGGATCTTGGGCACTTGCTGGAGCTGATCATTCGCAACACAGGCTCCATGGGCACGGTGCTGCGGATCGTGCTGTACACCGTTCCGAACACCCTCGTGTTCACCGTGCCGATGGCTGTACTGGTGGGTGTACTGCTGGGCTTCAGCAGACTGGCAGCCGACAGCGAAATTACGGCCATGCGGGCATCGGGTGTAGGCGTGTGGAGCTTTGTGCGCACGGCAAGCGTGGTGGCACTTGCGGCTCTGCTGGTGTGTCTGGCGAATTCCTTGTACGTGGCACCGGCGGCCTGGCGGGCGTCGCTGCGGCTAAGCGACGAGCTGCGGAACTCGCAGGCTTCGTTTGAAGTGCAGCCGCGCGTGTTCTACGAGGATTTCAAAAACATCGTGCTGTATGTGGACGATGTGCGCGCCACCACGGGAGCATCGTCATGGCGCAAGGTGTTTCTCGCGGACCTGTCAAACCCGGTGCTGCCGCGCATCACCACCGCCGCGCAGGCCACGGTAGTCAACAATGCTGAGGACTCTGTGCTGATGCGACTGCGCGATGGGGTGGAGCAGCAGGTAGACCCGTCGAATGACAACCAGTACAACGTGTCGACCTTTTCGCAGACTGACTTGCCGTTGCTGTCAGAAAGCGACAATACAAATCACTCTGCGCATGCGCCCGCACCTACGCTCGCCATGTCGAACGCTGATCTGCGAGCATTGATTTCCAAACCCGGCGGCCGCTGGTACCAGATTGAGCTGGACGAGCGCTACAGCTACCCGTTTGCATGCGTGGTGCTGATGCTGGTGGGGGTGCCGCTGGGCATCAGCTCGCGCCGTAGCGGCAAAAGCGCGGGCTTTGTGCTGACCATTGTGCTTGTGTTTCTGTACTACTTTCTCTCGTCCACAGGCAAGGCGCTGGCCCGGCAAGGCAAGCTGCCGGTTGCGCTAGGCATATGGGCAGGCAATTTGCTATTTGGCCTGGGCGGGCTATGGCTGCTGCGGCATCTATCGCGGGGCGGCGCAGGCGTGCCTTCCCTGCCGGACTTCACGGCGTGGCTTCCCAAACGGCAAGCTACCGTTTCCATGGCGCGCGGCCGTACGAGTTCAGGCCGAGTTCGCAGCGAGCGCAGGCACTTTCCACTGCTGCTCGACAGCTACGTTATCGTCGAGTTTCTAAAGACCTTCGGCCTGGTGCTGGCAACGTTTGTCATGCTCATGCTGCTGTTTACTTTTTTTGAGTTGCTGGGTGACATCATCCGCAACCGCTCGCCGTTTACCGTGGTGGGCGAGTACCTGTTCAACCTGACCCCGAGCATGGTGTACCTCATCACGCCGTTGAGCGTTCTAATCACGGTGCTGGTGGTGTTCGGCGGCCTGAACCGGTCCAATGAGCTGACGGCCATGAAGGCCACCGGCATCAGCGTGTACAGGATCGTGGTGCCGATCCTGGCAATTGCGTCGGTGCTGGCGGTATCACTTTTCTTCTTCGATGAGACCTACATCCCTGGTGCAAATCGGCGGCAGGAGGCATTGCGGGCGGTCATTAAGGGACGCCCGGCGCAGACCTTCCAGCGCCCAGATGAAAAATGGATGTTCGGGATAGAAAAACCGGGGCTGCCGGGGCATATTTTCTACTACCAGTTTTTCGACCCGGATCATGACCGCTTTGCCAACATCAGCGTATTTACATTCAAACCCGGGACGTTTGAGCTGCAAAAACGCCTCTTTGCCGCGAGCGCGACCTGGGACGCGGGCCGAAGTGCGTGGGTCTTCAAGCAAGGGTGGCAGCGCAGCTTTGCCGGGGACGAAGTACAGGACTACAACACATTTACTTCAACCACGGTAGGGGGGCTGGTGGAGCAGCCGCAGTATTTCAAGCGTGACCCGCGGCAGTCCTCCGAGATGAGTTTTGCCGAACTGAGCCGGTACATTCACGGGCTGCGCCAAAGCGGGTTCGACACGATGCGACTGCGGGTGCAGTTGAACCATAAGCTCGCCTACCCGCTCATCACGCTGGTAATGGCGGTACTGGCCGTGCCGTTCGCACTTTCGATGGGGCGCAGCGGGTCGCTTGCCGGGGTAGCCGTGGCCATCGGCGTAGCGATTGTGTACTGGGTCACCAGTAGTACGCTCGAAGCAATGGGCAACGTAAATGTGCTGCCTGCGATGCTGGCGGCCTGGTCGCCCGATTTGCTGTTTGCACTGGTGGGCAGCTACTTGTTGCTGCGCACGCCCACGTAAAGCAAAGGCAAAGTTAATTTCACGTAGAAGAACCGTGTCATCCTGAGCGAAGTGAAACGGAGTCGAAGGACCTGCTTTTGCCGCTGCTCCAGTCTAAGGACTCTATGCTGCCTGAACTGAAACCGCTGATCCCCTACCTGCGCCGCTACAAGCGGGAGTATGCATGGGGCGCATTGGTTACCGTGCTCTCCAATGCTGTATGGATCTTTTTCCCGCTGGTCATTCGCGCGGCGGTCAATGACTTTTCACACGGAGTAACACGCGCCAAGCTGCTGCGCTATGCATGCATGCTGGTTGGCCTCGCGCTGACCAAGGGCTTTTTCCTGTTCTGGACGCGCTGGATTCTGATCGGCATCTCGCGCGACATCGAGTTCAACCTGCGCAACGACCTGTTTGCGACGCTTGAAAAACAGCCTGCTTCGTACTTCCAGCGCAACCGCATCGGCGACATCATGGCGCGCATGACCAACGACCTGAACGCGGTGCGCATGCTGCTGGGGCC
>CAXSFX010000194.1:0-6137 GCA_964236655.1 uncultured Acidobacteriaceae bacterium
TGCATGCGGGGCCTGACCGGACAAGGGCGATGAATGCGATTGTCGCCAAAATGCGGACGATTGCGTTGGCGGCGGACTTGTTTCTCGATGAGCTGATGGCTGCCGATGACTCACCCGGCAAGAGGCTGGCAGCGATTTGTATTCTGCAAATGCAGCCGCAGATGCGCGCTATTCCGTGGCTGGTAGAGCGGATGCGTGTCGAGCAGCCGTTTGTGTTTTTTCATGCGTCTGCAGCGTTGTTGAATGCTGTGCGGCGGTTTGGGCATGCGGAGAGCACGAAACTGGGTGGGGCGCTTGCGGGCGCGTTGGCCCAGGTGCGGAGCTTCGGTGAAAACGCGGATGCGAATACGATTCGCTGCCTGACGCTGGCGCAATCGGAACTGGAGACCAGCTCGTAGCTTTGCTGCCGTAAAATGCTGTAGTGCATTGCCATGTACGGCAGTGCAGCATTAAGGTTCCACCGTGGACTGTTGCCTGCGGAGGAACTCATTGAAAAGCGGAACCGTGTAGGCGTTATCGCCATGGGCAGGGCTATAGATCATGCCTTTGCGAATGAGGGAGCTTCGCACAGGTCCTATGCTGGTTGCCTTGATGCCTAACTCGTCTGCGATATCTCCAGAACGCTGAGTCTCTCCGCCTACCCGCACCATGGCAAACATAAAGTCTTTCTCACGTTTTGTCAGACGATCAAAGCGAACCCGGAAAAAACTGGTATCAAGCTGGTGAATTGCCCGCTTCGTGCCTTCTTGTACTGCTTGAAGCGTAATGGGAGAGGAGGAAGCGATATTCCATGTCTCATATCCCCATTGCTGCAAGAAGTACGGATAGCGTCCGGTCTTTTCGAGAATGGCATCGACGGCAGACGCTTCAAAGCGCATGCCTTTCGCTTCCACGGGAAGGACAATTGCCTGTCGCCCTGCATCCGCGTCCAGTATGCCGATATTTGGGAACGCAAACAGTCGTTCCGAGTACGACTTGGAACGTCCGGCTAATCCAAGAACGAGCGGAAGGCCGGCGGCATACATGATGAGAGGAAGCTTCTTCTGACTGACTTGATGCAATGCCATGATAAGCGCGCTCATCTCGTCTTCCGTCAGGTATTGCAGTTCATCGATGAATAGTCCTATCGGCGTGTTCTGGGCCTTGGCTGCTTCCGCCACAGCTATTAGAAGTTCGACAAGGTCGTGTTCCAAATTGCCGCTATCGGCAGAACCCAGTTCGGGTGCGACTCCAAGTTCTACGTCCAACTCCTGCCCGAAAGAGATTTTTGCTTTGAAATTGCTTGCAAAGCTTTTGAGTACGCGTAGACCGCGCCTCGATACTTCAGTCCAGTTTCCGGAGTTTAGCTTTATGAGAATTTTTCGAAGCTCCGGAATCAGCAAAGCCGGAAGCTGCTTGTTTTCGTGCGCTTCAAGAGCCGCGGTGAGGAAGCCGTAATCCTCTGCCATTTCTTTCGCGCGGTTCAGCAAGACGGTTTTACCGACACCGCGAAGTCCCACGAAGATGGCACTTCTGCTGTGCGAACCGTTTTTCACTCGCTGTAAGGCAGTATCAACATCTGCCAGAATGTTTGCGCGACCTGCAAGCTCAGGAGGTTGGTTTCCTGCTCCAGGGGAAAACGGGTTCTGTACCGGGTCCATGTATAGCAAGTTTACTAAGGAATACGGTTTTCTTCCTATTCGTTTATAAATTTGCTATATATGGGGGCCAAGCCGACCTTTTCTAGGACATGTTTTAGTTTCTGATGAGCTTCGCTACTATAAGGTTCGTTTCAGCTCATCTACCCCGGTAAAATTTCATTCTTTTTGGAAGGTACCTTGCCAATGGCGGCTGCTGTCAGGTTTAGGTGGGCTTCGGCCATCTCCGGCGGTATGCGGGCAATCCAGTTGTTGAGTGAGACATCTTCGAACTTGCCTGATTTGAACATTTCAAGGAAGACAAGGTCTTCGGTGCCGGTGTTTTCGATGTAGTGGCCGGCCATATCGGGGACGTAGCCTACATCGTTGGCGTTGAAGTCCTGGGTACGGGCTTTGCCGCCGGGCATGAAGACTGTCATGCGGCCCTTGCCGGCAAGGTAGAACTGCCACTCCGTGCCGCTGGGATGCCAGTGCAGTTCACGCATGCCTCCGGGCTTGATGCGAACCAGACCGGCAGCCACGCTTTTGGAGACAGGGAAATTTCCTGAATCGACAATCCGAACTTCGCCGCCGGATGTCTTTTTTGTCGGCGGCTGGTCGGTAAGTTTGTAGGTGTATTTTGTCTCGGTTTCCAGAAACTCGCCGATATGCTTTTTATCGTCTTCGAGCGACTTGGGTAATGGTGCCGCGAAGATGTAGAGCTCGGTAGGCGGCAGCTTCTCCAGGTCGGCCTGCGTCCAGCCCATGTTTTTCTGCACGACATCGGGAGGGGTGTGAGCGAGCCAGTCGGAGAGCAGGAAGGTGCTGTCCTCGGAAAAGTCGCCGGAGTCAAAGACAAGCAGGAATTCGCAGCCGTCGTTCTCGCCTGCACCGGCAGTACCAAGGCCCTGGATGGAGTGCGGGTACCCTGCCGGGAAGAACCACAGGTCGCCTGCTTTCACGTCGTCGATGAACATTTTGCCGTCAGGCTGCATGAGCGAAACGCGCGCGTTGCCTGTAATCATGTAGGCCCACTCGTTTGCCGTATGCCAGTGGAGTTCGCGGAAGGAACCGGCGGTGAGACGCATGTTGACGCCGGCCAGATCCTTGGAGGTGGGCAGTTCGCGTTCTGTAACCTGGTGGGTCCAACCGCCGCCTTGCAGACGCTTTTTTGTAAGGTCGAACGAGTACCAGATAGCCCCGACGTCGCCGTGATCGGTCACCGGCGGATCGTTCGAGTTTGGATTTTCGGCAAGCAGAACCTTGTTTTCTTCACCCGGGTCGCTGGCATTGTTGCCGGTGCGGCCCTTTTTAGCTTCAGTGCGTGTTTGGGCCATAGCCTGCATGCCGGCTATGCCGACACCCGCCAGTGCGGCAGCACCGACGAAGGCACGCCTTGAAACAGCTGGCTGCGATGGGGCTTCCTGATTGTTCAGCAGGGGCTTTACTAATTTTTTCATGATGGATTTTCCTTTTCACTAGGACGCAGCTCAAGCGCAGGAAGCCGCTTGCCTGCTCCAGATCTGCGGGAGAAGGGCAGCTTGCGCTCCCGGTAGCCATCTGTGAGACTAGGGCTTGCCGATGCCGACATGGAGCCCCTATGAACAGTGCGAATGAAAACGGGGTGGATGAGGTCATGGTTCGGCACTACTGCGTGGAAGGCCGGGTGCAGGGGGTCGGCTTTCGCTGGTTTGTGCATCGTGAGGCGGCAGAGATCAAACTGCGTGGCTGGGTTCGCAATACGCGAAGCGGAGCGGTAGAAGTAACAGCGGCAGGCACAACGGAACAACTCAGCCGATTGCGTGCCGTGCTTGAGAAAGGTTCACGCGGCAGCCGCGTAGACAGCGTTGCAGAAGAAGACTTGCCCAGCCACGAAGCCGATGCGCTGGGCACATTCACGATTGAAGGAGCCTGGTAACGATGTCGAGCGAAGTGGAAAGCCAAACTTTTTTGAAGAGCCTGGTGCGTACAGTACCGGACTTTCCGAAACAGGGAATTTTGTTTTACGACATCACAACATTGCTGAAACATAAAGCCGGCTTCACTGAGTTGATTGACGGTATGGCAAAACACTACGTGGGCCAGGAAATCGACCTGGTGCTGGGAATTGAGGCACGCGGCTTTATCTTTGGACCTGCGCTTGCCTACCGGCTTAACGCCGGTTTTGCGCCGGTGCGTAAGCCGAAAAAGCTGCCGGCCGAGGTGATCCGTGTGAGCTACGACTTGGAGTATGGGTCGGACTCGCTCGAACTTCACAAGGATGCGATTGAACCTGGGCAACGTGTGCTGATTGTGGACGACTTGCTGGCAACAGGCGGTACCATGCAGGCCACAATCAAGCTGGTAAAGCAACTGGGTGGTGTGATTGCCGGGCTTGGTTTTGCGGTAGAGCTTGATTTTTTGAGAGGCCGGGAGCGCTTTCCGGAGTACGACGTTTTCAGCCTGCTGCACTACAGCGAGTAGCTATTCAAATGCAAAAGAGCCGCACCTTTTGGGTGCGGCTCTTTTGTGGCTCCAGTGCCTACGCTCGTGATCCACGCAGAAAGTGGAAGATGATCGAGATGATCGCAAGAACGATCAGGATGTGGATACCAAAAGCGGCCACATGAAACACCGTGAAACCAAGTATCCACGCCACAGCAAGAACAATACCGATAATAAGGAACATGGTCTTTCTCCTTCGCACAATGGCGAGACAACGCTAAAATCGTGCCCCTTGTCGGATGTCGGCAGGGTGAAATGGTTGCCGCATGAAAGTCGCTTTACGTGGGGAAGGCCCATGAAGCGAATCTCGTTGAGCATAGGCACCGGGTTTTATCGTTCCTGCGCGGCAACTACGTTCATGGTCCGTGCCAGTTCGGTAAGACGTGCGTCCATGTCCCGCGCTTCCGTCAAGGTCGCATTCAGCAGGCCGGCGACTTCATTGAGACTCAGCTTTTCGCTGTAGATCTTCAAGGTCTCATAGGTAGCGATCTTCCAGTGCTCAAGACGCCGTGCCGCGGTGATCAGGCTTGCATCCACCGCGTTGTCATCGCCGCCAACCCCGAGGCGGCCCTCGCCCTCGCGCAGAATGGCCTTGACGCTTGCGCCGTGGCCGCCGCGCGGACTGTCCTGCAGCTTGCTGAACACGGTTTCCAGGCGGTCTGTATGGGCCTTGGCCTGATCCTTCTCCTGCCGGAACATCCCCTTTAACTGCGGAGCACTGGCACCGATTCCAAGGCGCGTCAGTACGTCCTCAATCATCAACTCCGAGGCGTACACCTCCTGTAATTCATCAATTAAAAAGGTACGAAGCGTGTCCAGCTGCATGCATGTCTCCTGTGGGCTCCCTGGCTATCGGCCGCACTGCGTAGGATGCAGACTTGAGCCTGTACACGATCAAGCAAGGCATGGACGCGCGGCTTGCCGGTATACAGCGACACAGGTAGCGTAGAGGCGTATGGAAATTGAGAACAAAATCGGCAAAGTGGTGATTTTAGGTGCGAACGGTGCTATCGGAAGGGGGCTTGGGCCGCTGCTGAGTGCCCAGAATATCCCGTACCGCGTAGTAGGCCGGTCGCTGCTGGCCTTGCAGGTGCGCTTCCACGAGGACCCTATGTGCGAGCACTTGCAGTGGGACCCGACTGAGGATGCGGCTTTTGCCGGGGCATGCGAGGGAGCAGGCACGGTGGTGTACCTGATCGGCGTGGCATTGTGGAAGTTCAAGGACAACATTCCATTGATTACAAAGGCCCTTGCAGCTGCACGAGCAGCCGGGGCGCGGCGGTTTCTACTGCTCTCGTCCAACTGGAGCTACGGCAGCCCGCAAATGGAGCGGATAGATGAGACGCACCCCCGTAGCCCTATCACAATCAAAGGCAATATCCGCCGTGAGCAGGAAGACCTGGTGATTGCCGCGCATGTTCCGGGGGAGTTTGCGACGGCGGTACTGCGCATAGCCGACTTGTACGGGCCGCGTGTGGAGGCGAGCCACATATGGAGTGCGTTTCAGGCGGCACGCAAGGGGACGACCGCGCAGGTGCTTGGGCCGATCGACCGACCGCACGAGTTTGTGTTTGTGCCCGATGCTGTGGCAATTACGGCACGATTGCTCACAACAGACGCCGCCTGGGATGGGCCGGTTGCGCAGGTGTGGAATCTTGCCGGACCTGCTGTAACGACTATCCGCGATATGGTGGAACTGGTGTTTGCCACTGAAGGCAAGCCGCCGCAGTATAAGGTGCCGGGCAAGCTGTTGATGCGCTTTGTCCGTTCCATGAACCCGTACATTCGGGAGCTGCATGAAATGCAGTACCTGCTGGAGCAGCCGGTCCTGCTTGATGACAGCAAACTGCAAGGGCTGCTCGGTGATCTGGGTAAAACGCCGTATGCAGAAGGTATCAAGCAGACGCTTGCCTTACGCTAAGGTGTGCTTAAACGCCCGGTGCCAGCTGGCCCCAATACGTTAGCGGTACATCATCGCCGGTTCGCGGCAATGCGGGCAGCTTGCTTGTATTGCCTACTTCCTTCAGCACAGCGTCC
>CAXSFX010000195.1:0-6057 GCA_964236655.1 uncultured Acidobacteriaceae bacterium
GTGCAACTTCTCGAATCGACTTCGCGACATTGTTTCATAATGAAACAGGTATCCAACTCCAGCTAAACTTTGGTGTAGCTGGAGTTGATTGAGCGCGGTGTAGAATGTGCTGAATTATAGCGGTGTTGTACAGCATGGCTCATAGTAGCTCTGCGGCAAAAAACATCCACGCTGTTGTACTTGCAAGATTTGCAGTTTTTGGTGAAAGCGAGCTGAGGCTAATGGTTTGGGAAGAACTTCGAAGCGCCGTCCGTTTTCCAATACACCTGCCCGTACTTTTGATGATTTCGGGGCAACAGGTAGAGGCAGTTACCGTCAACATTTCTCATAATGGTGTTTTGCTCCAGGTACCGGACGGCATGCCCATGCAGGCTGAACTCGAGTTCCTTTTGGAAGTGCCGAAGGAAGTTACCTTGAATGAGTCAACCGCAGCCATCCACTGCCTCGGCCATGTCACTCGCAGTTATGAGGAAAATGGATCCTGTTACGTCGCCGCAGTAATTGACGACTATCGGTTCCAGTAGAGAGCTCGAAAGGATTCAAGTAACCCCCATCTATGAACCCTATTTACGATAAGACTCGCATTGCCGGTACCCCTGTTATTCCCCCTAGCAGCCAGCCTTCCTACCCGCGCCCTCCCGGCGGCTTTGTCGCGCCCAGCCCCGGTAACACCACCGTCGCGCACCGCGAAAACCCGACCCGCGTCATCCTTGCCGACAGCCAGGCGATTTTTCGCGTCGGCATGAGCAAGGTTTTCGCCGCAGAACCCGATATCCATGTCATTGCACAGTCTGACGGCTTGTCGAACCTGCGCTCCACACTCAAGCAGCATCCTGCCGATGTGTTGCTGCTGGACTGGAACATCCTGGGCGGCCACACCGAGTTTGTGCCGGAACTGATCAAGACCGGTCCTTCCCCGATCAAGATGATCGTGCAGGGTGCCATCGCCGACGAGACGCGCATGATCGAGTTGTACCGCAATGGTGTACGCGGAACAATTTCTCGCGCGATCTCGCCGGACCTGCTGCTGCGCTGCGTGCGCAAGGTAGCGGCCGGTGAAACCTGGATCGACAATCAGTCGCTCACTTTGCTGATTGATGCCTACCGGTTGCAGGCAACGCAGGGCTTGAGCAACAAGGTTGCGCCCCGGCTTTCGCCCAAAGAAATTTCCATCATCAACTACATCAGCCAGGGCAAGCGCAATAAGGAGATTGCTCACCACATCGGCACCAGCGAGCAAGTCGTCAAGAACTACCTGCGCAAAATCTATGACAAGCTGGGTGTGTCTGACCGGCTGGAGCTTGCCCTTTACTCGCTGCACCATGATTTGCAACGGAATGTCATTCCAGGAACGGGCCGCACCACTGTTGCCGTGCCTCCGGCCACCCCGCAACCGAAGGAGTTTTAAAGCTTCATCTTGTTGTATTAAGAGATTCAATGGGAATGGTTCACGATCGTGCAGTCGCGTTCCGCATTACCGGGACAGATTGTCTTCGATGGAACCAATGACACGCCGAATGGCTTCATCGATGGAACGGGCAGGGTGTGGGATACCTCCACATACACTCAGGCGATTATTGGTTCGGGCTGCTCCGCCAGCTCATCGATACCCTCAAGAATCCGCAACAAGGCAAGGTGGTGCCGCTCCGGCAGCCGTTTGCGCTGCAAAGCTTTGTCCACCACCACATGCTTGGTTTCACCTTCAGCCAGCAGGATGCTGCCGCAGTACAGGGCATAGTTGAAGACCAAAATCGGACCACGCAGTGCTTTTACCGTGGTCTGAAGCTTCAATACATCGTCAAAACGAGCAGGCCTGCGATACCGGCATGTAGCTTCCACAACCGGCAACACACAGTCCTCTTCCGCTTCAAGCTCCTTGTATGAAAATCCAAGCTCGCGCATCAGCTCGACACGGCCTGTTTCAAACCACACAAAGTAGTTTCCATGGTATACAACGCCCATCTGGTCGGTTTCGGAGTAACGCACCCGCAGGCTCGTCGTAAACTTCATATAGAAACGAGTGTACGTGCGCAGCGGCGCTTCCAAGTGGCATCTTCGGTACCCATAAGTTTGCTTCCGCTGTAAATCTCAAAGCCAATGCTTGAAGAAATTGCTCCACCTGCGGTTCCATCTACACCTCTCGCGCCTGCTCCCATGTCCTCCATGGAGGTGACTGGGGCTGCTGCCAAGCGTGCCCAGCTTGGCGTGGCAACGTTGTTCATGGTCAATGGGGCGGCTATCGGGTCCTGGGTGCCGCACATCCCGGAGCGGTCCCTGGCGCTGCACCTGAACCCGGCCCAGCTGGGAGAAGTGTTGCTGGCGGCAGGTATCGGGGCCTTGTTCGCCATGCCGATCTCCGGCCCGCTGCTGCGCCGCTTCGGGTCACACAGGGTTTGCAACGTTGCCGGCCTGCTGTTCCCGGCCCTGCTGACACTGGCGATCCTGCTGCCTTCCGTGCCGCTGCTGGTGGTCGTCCTGTTCCTGACCGGACTGACCGCGGCAGCCATGGACGTAGCAATGAACTCGCACGCGGTGCTGGTGGAGGCTGCGTTGCGCAAGCGCACCATCTCACTGTTTCATGCTCTCTTCAGCCTGGGCTGCTTTGCCGGCGCGGGCATTCACAGCTTCTTCATGGCACGGCATGCCGCTGATGCAATACTGATTCCCTGCTCCGGCGCTGTTCTGCTTACCATGGTGCTTGTCGCCATTCCACTGCTGCTGCCGAAGACCGTGGAAGACGCGCGAAATGCAACGGAAGCAAATACCGCCACACCCAAAATAGTGGAACATAAAGGCCTGCGCGCCCTGCTGCCGGCGCACCTGCCCCACCCGGGCCTGCTGCTGCTTGGCGTTCTTTGTTTTTCAACCATGGTGAGCGAGGGGGCCATGGGCGACTGGAGTGCCCTGTTTCTGCGTGTCGTTCGTCACCTGCCGAACGGAACCGCAGGCTACGGCTATACCTGCTTTGCCGGTTTGATGGTGGTAGGCCGCTTCTTTGGGGATGCCATGGTGGCGCGCATGGGTGAGATGCGTGCCTTGCGAATAGGCGGCGCAGTAAGCGCGGCAGGCATGCTGATGATCCTGTTCGTACATCCGCTTGCGGGTGTGCTGGTGGGCTTCGCGCTGGCCGGTCTCGGCTTGGCGAACTCCTCACCGGTGCTTTATCGCACAGCTGCCACGCTGCCCGGCTTTGCACCGGGCGAGGGGCTCGCAACGGCGGTCGGCGTAGGCTATGCCGGGCTGCTGGTTGGGCCGCCGCTGCTGGGCATACTGGCGCACAAGGCCGGGCTGCCAAGCATCTTTTGGGTGCTGCTCCTGCTTAGCGCCACGCTCTCCATTGCGGCACCGCTTTGCCGCAGGGGGCGTATCGCAGGACCGCAACAAGCAGCGGTTCCAGTGCCAAACTGAATGCATCCCCCATGCCGCAAGGGAGTTTTGCGGCGTAAATTAAAGGGATGGCTTCTTCGACCATCCTCGGTTCCCCCATCTCTCCGTCTCTCTCCGACCGTATCGATACCTTGGCTCGCGTAGCCGTTCAGGCAGGCTTGGGGCTTCAAAAGGGTCAAGAGCTGCTGATTACCGCACCCATCGACGCGCTCCCGCTGGTACGTCGCATTACTGAGCATGCCTACCAGGCGGGTGCATCGTTGGTGACCACGATGTACACCGATGATGAGACGACGCTGGCGCGGTACCGGTTCGCGGCCGATGCAAGCTTTGATAAAGCACCGACATGGCTGCATGACGGCATTGCCACGGCGTACCGCTCGGGTGCTGCGCGGCTGGGTATTACGGGTGCCGACCCTTCGCTGCTGGCCGGGCAGGATGCGCAGAAAGTATCGCGGGCCAACCTTGCTGTGTCCAAGGCGAGTCGTCCCGCGCTTGAGCTCATTACCCGGCATGAGATCAACTGGTCCATCATCGCGGCAGCCACACCTGCGTGGGCCAAGGTTGTGTTTCCGGGGGAGCCGGAAGAGGTTGCGCTTGAAAAGCTCTGGAACGCGATCCTGGCCTCCTCGCGCCTGGACAACGACGATCCGGTGGCGGCATGGAAGGCGCATAGTGCCAACCTGAAAGCTCGTGCAGCCCTGCTCAATGGAAAACGCTATGCTGCTCTGCGCTACACCGGGCCGGGCACGGATTTTGAGCTGGGCCTGGCGGACGGGCACCTGTGGATGGGCGGCGGAGCGACCGCACTGAACGGCATTGACTGCCTGCCGAATGTCCCGACTGAAGAAGTGTTTACGACGCCGCACCGTACACGGGCGCGTGGCACGGTACGCTCAACCAAGCCGCTGTCGTATCAAGGCACGCTGATCGAGGAGATCGCTGTGCGCTTTGAAGACGGCAAGGTTGTCGAGGCGCATGCCAAGACCGGCCAGGAAGTATTGCAACGCATGCTGGATACAGACGAGGGCGCGCGCAGGCTGGGCGAGGTGGCACTGGTGCCGCATTCGTCGCCGATTTCAGCGAGCGGGTTGCTGTTTTCGAATACATTGTTCGATGAGAACGCGGCGTGCCATATCGCCATGGGGCAGGCTTACAGCACGTGCCTTGAGGGCGGGGATAGTCTGAGCCCGGAGCAGCTTGCCGAGCGCGGGGCGAATAGCAGCCTGATCCATGTGGATTGGATGATCGGGTCTGGGGAGCTGGATATTGATGGGGTGACGCAAAGTGGGCGGGAGGAGCCGCTGATGCGGGGCGGAGAGTGGGTGTAGGTCAGGTTTAAGAGAAGCATTGCAACAGCATTTTGCAATGTAAAAAGGCTGGCGTGGGTCTTAGTAGCGATGGCTACTGAGCACTTCTCGCATTCGGTCCCTCCGCGAGATACCGCTTTACAGCATCGTCAACACCAGAATCCTTTATGCCGCTATCGAGCGTATTGGACTCCCATGCCAGAAGCGCAATCATGGACACCTGATGAACGGCAAGAAATTGAAGCAAGTCAAAGCTGAAGCGGCTCACCTCGGCCCGACTACTATGCCAATCCACCCCTGGGTTGAACTCTGCCAAGGCCCATCCCTGGCCGTCTGCTTTGTTGCTAACTTGTGAAACGAGTTCCCGAAATTCCAAGTTTCGTCCTCCGTAGACGTTAGCCGTCACCCCAGGATTTGCGCCGTTTACAAATGCAGTCGTTTGCGGCGATGCGAAATCTTGTCTGCGAAAGGGCTCGATCAGCTTTTCGTCCAGGGTTCCCAATTGATGCGTAAAGACAGGCGTCGATGGGAAACGTTTGCGAATAGTGGAGGCAGTGTCCGAGACAAATTGCCGGTGGGCTGCCGCTCGAAAATCAAACCAATTGCGCTCCCCTGGGGTCTGGTACGTAAATTGACGGCCTCGGAAGAATGCGCCGCAGTCAGCTATCCCGTAACGGGCGCAAAAAGAGCTGGTCATAGCCTTCTCATATCCAAGGGGTAGGGCGTCACCCGAGGGCAGAGTGCGGAATGAGAAGTCAGATACTTCGCTATCGGTCGAAAACACCTGTATGGTTCCCGGGTAAGTCCGGTCGATCCGCTGCCACTCGGCCAGCGCGAGGTCCAGAACCTTTAAGCGTGCGTGCCGATACTTGGTGGCATTCGGCGAAAGCGTGAAAAAGAGCGCGTCCTGTCTGCGCTTCAAGTCGTAAGGATGAACCGTTAGAAAAGGCGCAAGCTCTTTTTGTGTCAAAGAGCCCTTGGAATGCAGAGACTCATTGACCTGATCGTCCTTATACCGAGCGAGAAAACGCCCGCCCTGAGCTGTTTTCCAATAGGAATTGAAAGGACCGTCAGGATTGCCCCAAGGACCACTGTTGAAGCCCACGAGGACCGGCAAGCCCATTTGGTGAGCTACACGCACGTTTGCTTCATAAAGTTTGATTCGATCTGCATCGACAGCAAGGCTCGCCGGGGCGTGGCCGGTTACATAGGCGGCATAGTCATAGTTGAGAGCAATGCCTAGCGAACCGTAACGCGAGCGACTGCCAAGATGATCGATAAACTCTTGAAATTGAGCGCGAACAGCATCATCTCCATGTAATGCACTGGAGATGCCAGGGCCATAGATAAAAAAGGAAAT
>CAXSFX010000196.1:0-6035 GCA_964236655.1 uncultured Acidobacteriaceae bacterium
TTGTAGGCGTTTGCAATCTCACCCCGTGCAATCAGTTCGCGGTCAAACACGTCGAGTTTAGCTAACAGGATAGCCGCTTGAAGCGTATCGAACCGTCCATTGATGCCGATTTCTGTGTGACGGTAGCGCGCCTCCTGACCATGGTTGCGCAGCTGGTGCATGCGCAATGCCAGGGCATCATCGCTTGTAAAACAAGCGCCGCCATCGCCGTATGCACCCAGCGGCTTTGAAGGAAAAAAGCTGGTGCAGCCGATTGTGCTCATCCCGCAGGAGTGCCGCCCTTTGTAGATCGCTCCGAAACTCTGCGCTGCGTCTTCAATCACCGGAAGGTTATGCCGGGTAGCGATAGCATTGATTTCGTCCATCTCCGCCGGTTGACCGTAGAGCGAAACAGGCATGATGGCGCGGGTCTTCGATGTGATCGCGGCTTCAATAAGGGATGGGTCAATGTTCCAGGTACGCGGGTCAATATCGACCATGATCGGTGTGGCCCCGAGCAGGGCAATCATTTCACCGGTCGCGAAAAATGTGAATGGTGAAGTGATGACCTCATCACCCGTGCCGATACCGAGTGCCATCATTGCCAGCAGCAGAGCATCCGTACCGCTGGAGCAGGAGATACAGTGTTTAACACCGACCCGCGTCGCCAGTCGGTCCTCTAAGTGCTTAACCTCGGGACCCAGGATGTACTGACCGTGATCCAGAACGGCATGGATGCGCATGTCAATAGAGCTTTTCAGCTCACGGTATTGTGCTTGCAGATCAATGTACGGCAGGGCTGCGGGTGGCGAGGATAGCGCTGAGTTAGGGTCGGTCACATCCCTATTTTCACACTTCCCTTCATAGGGCGGACGGTACGATTTACATTACTGGATGTTGATTGACTCATAACCTGCAGCGGCAAGTATAGACTCAGGGCTGTCACACCAAGGAGTTCGATCATGTCTAGTAAATCCATGCTGTCACTCGCCCTGCTCTGCGCGGGGATCGCTGCTACAGCATCCCCGGCCCAGTTGCCGCAGCTTCCACATGTTGGCAGCGGCGCTCAACAAGGCACCCCCGGCCTTAGTGACAGTACGATCGCCTCGGGCCTTAAAGACGAGCTCTCTGTGGGTACCGGACGGGCTGTGACAGCAGTCGCGAAGCCTGGAGGCTACCTCGATAATCAGGCGATTAAAATCCTTCTGCCGCCCAGTATTCGGCCCGTGGAATCCGTGCTGCGTGGTGCCGGCCAGGGTCCCGAGATTGACGATTTTGTCGGCAGCATGAACCATGCTGCCGAAAGTGCGGCTCCTGAGGCCTCCGATATTTTTGCTGCAGCGGTTAAGGCAATGACCATCGATGATGCACGCCGCCTGCTTTCAGGCAATAACACTGCAATTACCGACTACTTCAAATCGAAAACATCAGCGCAGCTTACGACTGCGTTTCGACCGCACGTTGAGACTGCGATGAACGCGAATGGCACAACGCAGCAGTATCAAGCCTTGGCAAGCAAAGCGCCGTCCCTGCCGTTCCAGACTGGATCAAAGCAATTTGATATCAACTCTTACGTCGTGCAAAAGTCCCTCGACGGCTTGTTCTACATGTTGGGCGAGCAGGAGAAACAAATTCGTACAGATCCGGCAGCCAGGTCTACTGCATTGCTTAAGCAGGTTTTTAACCGTTAACTAATCATTAGGAGAGTGCCGTATGCTTTCCATACATGGCACTCTCTACCAATGGCCGTTTCGATAGCTTTGTCAGCCCAGACGCTCCAGCATATCTTCCGGCGTCATGCGGATGCAGGTAAAAATCGGCGTATCCCGCAGCGTATATGGACTAATCTCGGTTTCGCGCAGTTGCTGCACCAGGTCCAGGAAATCTTCCGGGTAGTTGGTCTCGAACGCTACTACAAACTCCTGGTCGTCAATGCCGAAAGAGTAGGTCGTGTTGAGCTTGACGCGCGGGTACGCCTGCCCGATGCGGATATGCTCGTTCATCAAGCGCTGCCGCTCTTCAAGCGGTAGCAGGTACCAGGCGCGGGTTTTCCAGAACGGATAGATGAAGATGTACTTCTGGCCGCCGGGGCGCAGCTTGGTACGTGTTTCAGCCTGGGTATCATCCTCGCCGTCGATGAGGTACTGCGAGCGCTTGGTCATGGACAGGTAGCTATATGGCGTTTCGAGATAGCCGCCGAGGGCAGTTGCCAGTAACTCCGCACGCATCTGGTTCAAATCATCGACCGAGTAGCAAATGGTCCATAGCACCATATCGCAGTCGCCGCGCAGGCCTACAGTCGAGTAGGAAAGCGTAAGCAAGCGGTTCGGCTGGTTCCAGCGATGGAATACCTCGGCAAATTGCTGCTTGTGCTCGGCGCGCTCTGCCGCAGGTAACCGTCGCCATTCCGGCAGCACCTTGTAGAAAGTAAAACCGATGATCTGGCGCCGAACGGCCGGCTGGCCTCGCTTTGCGAATTGTTCTCCAGCATCCGTGCTTTGCAAAAGTTCAGGTGTTGCAACCGCGTCCGCCATGGTGTTCCTCTACCTCTAAGTTTATCGTAGAAGAAATGCGCCACTTTTCTGTGGCAAACATTACCTCCGTGATGTTGTCGTTTTTTTGGTCTGAACAGAAACTGAAAGGGAGATCCATCCTGGCCGCATAAAGGAAAGTCATGAGCAAGTTCCATATCGTTTCGGTGCGGCCGCCTGGCTACCAACATGGTGCTTGCTTTTGCGAGATTGCCGAAGGGCTTGAGTGGGCTCTCCAGGAACTTGGTCACGCCGTTGCCATAGGAGATAACACCCTCGATCCCGCGGCTACAAACATCGTGCTGGGAGCGCACCTGCTCAGTGAGGCTGAAGCGCTTGCTCTGCCGCCAACTGCCATTGTCTACAACCTGGAGCAACTGGGCAGTGCGGAGCTGCCGGCCTGGTACCCGGCGCTTGCCTCGCGGGTGCAAATTTGGGAATATTCTGAGCTGAACCTGCCGTACTGGTCGCAGGTAGCAACGATTACGCCTGTGAGTCTGGTGCCGGTAGGGCATGCAAACGTGCTGGACAGGATTTCCAGTGCGCCGGAGCAGGACATTGATGTGCTCTTCTATGGCTCGATGAACGAGCGGCGCAAGCGCATTTTAGTGGAGCTCGAAGCAGCGCACATCAAAGTACATCACGCATTTGGGATATATGGGGAAGAGCGCGATGCATTGATAGCGCGCTCCAAGATTATCCTAAACATACATTTTTATGAATCCAAGGTATTTGAGATCGTCCGCGTCTCGTATCTTCTGACAAATGGCAAAGCGGTAGTGACAGAACCCTCCGCGGACCTTGGCAAGCTCGCGGGCGCTGTTGCCGTGTTTGAGTATGACGGACTCGTGCAGGGCTGCCTGGATCTGCTTGCGAACGAGAACGCCCGCAAGGTTCTCGAATTTCGCGCGAGGATGCTTTTCAGGGAGTACAACCAGGCAACCTTGCTGAAGCCTGCTCTGAAGGCACTTGGCGTTCCACTGTTAAAACGGGATGGCTTTCCACGCCGCCTTAACCTGGGCAGCGGCAAGGACTGGCGGGAGGATTGCCTCAACATCGACATCAACGATTACTGGCGGCCTGATGCAGTGCTCGACATCTCGCAGCCGCTCCCGAAGATGCTGGAGCTGCTCACGGAACGGTTCGGCCCGGTTCCGATCAGCTCAGGCTGGTTCGACGAGATTCTTGCAAATGATGTGCTGGAACACATCCCCAACCTCACGGCAGCAATGACCGTCGCGCTGCGCCTGCTCCGTCCGGGCGGGATATTTAACATCCATGTTCCGTATGACCTATCCCACGGTGCCTGGCAGGATCCTACCCATGTCCGCGCCTTCAACGAGCGTAGCTGGTTGTATTACACAGAGTGGTTCTGGTACCTGGGCTGGACGGAGGCCCGATTCCATGTTCATAAGCTTGATTTCATCCTTAGCCCATTGGGAGAAAGCCTGAAAAGCAAGCTTTCGGGCGAAGAGCTGATCCGGACCCCTCGCGCGGTGGACAGCATGCGGGCACACCTACGGAAGCAGATGCTGACCTGGGACGAAGCTCAGTTTGTCGCAAAGTACTTGAGGCGGCCCGAGCGACCCCTGAAACACGCGAGCACCGCCGTAAGTGTGCCTTCATTTGGAGCAGGTGCTATGGCTTTCAGTCATTACTAAGAGAGAACTCTGCCGCGGCTGTCATTTTGCCATGCGGGATCGAGAAGCGGAACCACAACCGTAAGCCAATGTAAGCCAAGAAGGAAGACATGCAATATGCGGAGTTTGTAAACGGCATCGGATTTACGCTGCTGCGGCCTGAAATGCAATTTGAAAAGTTTGTCTCTGCGATGTCATGGACGTATCCGACAACCATTCTTGAAATGATGAACACCTACATTCCAGGCAAAGACAGCGCGCGAACGAGCAACATCTGGGAGCTGCTGAACATGCCGAGGATGTCTACCCTCGCCATTGCCTCAGCTCTTGACCGCGCAGTAGCTGGAATGAAGGCGGAAGACAGCTTTGTCAATGTAGGCGTCTGGCACGGCTTCACGCTCTTCTCGGCTATGGTCAATAATCCTGACAAGCACTGCATCGGAATCGACAATTTCTCAGAGTTTGGCGGCCCACGCGCGGCATTTCTCGAAGCTTTTGAGCAGAAGCGCAGTTCCAATCACTTCTTTCACGACATGGATTACCGTGAGTATTTCAAAACAACTCACACTGGAAAGATCGGTGTGTACCTTTACGACGGTGAGCATAGCTATGCCAACCAGCTTGAGGGTTTGCAGGTTGCCGAGCCCTTCTTTTCAGAGGATTGCCTGATTTTTGTGGATGACACGAACTGCGACGATCCGCGCCGGGCGACGCTGGATTTCGTCGCAAAAGGTAGAGGGAAGTATGAGGTCCTCTTTGACGCAAAGACCTGCGAAAACTGTCATCCGACCTTCTGGAACGGCTTGATGGTGTTGAAGCATGCATGATGCGAATAGCCGTATGCATGCAGGTCGGCAAGTTGAGCGGTGAGTGCCATGAAGATTTTGTACATTTCCGGTGCGGCTGGGCCGGACTACCAGTGTGACATGCTTTTCCATGGACTTCGTGAGTTGCTCGGCGCTGAGGTCATCGACGCGCAGCGGCTTTGGTATATGTACATGTCCGAGGTAACGCCTGAGGTGAAAAGGAAGCTATATGGGAGGGGATTTACTGTTTACGGGAGGTTGGAGGAGCCTGAGGTGGACCGTACAGACCTCCAGGGAAAGATACGAAGCAAGTACTTCGACCTGATCGTGTACGGGTCCGCGTGGCGCAATCTTGACTGTCTTTCACTGGTAACGGAAGCGTATCCGCCCTCACGGATTGCTTTTGTGGATGGCGAGGACAGCCAGGCGGTGCGCTCGGAACTGCTTGGCCTAGGCCGCTACTTCAAGCGCGAGTGTACTCGCGACAGCAGGCAGTGCCTGCCGATCCACTTCGCGATCCCAAAAAGCGCTGTTCGAACAACAGTGCCGGTAAAGACGCAGGCAGTTGCTACGGTGATTCCGGGCCGTACTGAAACGTATGTGTTTCAGGACGAAGCGGCATACTACGAAGATTATGCAGTAAGCATGGTTGCGGTCACCATGAAGAAGGCCGGATGGGACTGCCTGCGGCACTACGAGATTCTGGCGAACGGGTGCGTGCCGCATTTCATCGATCTGGAGCACTGCCCGTCGCACACCATGACAAACCTGCCGAAACGGTTCCTGCTGAAGGCGCGCCGGTGGCCGGGGGTGGCCGGGGCCATTCGCGACGACACGTTTGAGGCGTGCAGGTTGTTCGCGCGCGACTTTCTTACAACGGAGGTACTGGCAACGGAGTTTCTGGATGCGATGCACTCGGGAAGGAGCCGCGTTCGGAATCATGGGTTTGCGCTTTGATTGGACGGGGCGGCTAAGCACTGGGACCCCGGCTCAGTCAGCCATGAGGAGAACTTCGGTGGATTTGATGAGGGCGGTAACTTCAGTTCCCTTTTGAAGGCCCATTTCTTCGACGCTCTGCC
>CAXSFX010000197.1:0-6015 GCA_964236655.1 uncultured Acidobacteriaceae bacterium
TCACGAACGTTCCCAGGCCATGTGTACCCTTTCATAATGTCGACCGCATCGGAGGTAATTTCCACATGCGGCCGGCCGTACTCGCGGCCAATCTCATGCAGAAAGCCGGTGACCAGCGGAGCGATGTCCTCTCGGCGCTCGCGCAGCGGCGGTACAAAGAAGGGAATCACGTTCAAACGATAGAAGAGATCTTCACGGAAGTTACCGTGCGCGATCTCCTCCTCCAGGTTTTTGTTGGTGGTTGCGATCACGCGGACATCGACTTGCAGCGGCTCGCGGCCGCCCAGCGGAATAAAGCTTTGCTCGTCAAGCACGCGCAGCACCTTGGCCTGCGTTTTCAGGCTCATGTCGCCCACTTCGTCCAGCAACAAGGTACCGCCGTCGGCACGCTCAAAGGTGCCGCGCTTTTCAGGGGGCGCGCCGGGTACTGCGTTGTTGCGATGGCCGAACAATTCGCTTTCAATAAAATCTTCCGGGATCGCGGCGCATTTCAGCTCAAGAAAGATGCGCTCACCGCGCAGGCTTTCTCCGTGCATGGCGCGTGCAATCAGCTCCTTGCCGGTGCCGGACTCACCGAAGATCAGCACACGACCGTTGGTAGGTGCCATGAGCCGAATCTGCTGCCGCAGTGCCTTGGCCGATACGCTGTTGCCCGTAATCGACGTGCTGCCGCCTAGCTGCTGCTTCAGTTCGCGGTTGTCGGCACGCAGGTTGCGCTTTTCGATAGCATTTTTAATGGTGATGAGCGTGCGCTCGATAGAAAGCGGCTTTTCGAGGAAGTCAAACGCACCCAGCTTGGTGGCGCGCACAGCGGTCTCAATTGTGCCGTGACCGGAGATCATGATGACTTCCGGCCTGCCTTCAAGGGCAAAGTTGCTGATCTCGTTGAGAGCATCGAGCCCATCGCGGTCCGGAAGCCAAATGTCCAGCAGCAGCAGGTCGTAATGGGCGTCGCGCAGCAGCAGCAATGCCTCGGTCGCCGTGCCGGTGGAAGCAACCGCATAGCCTTCTTCGGTCAGGATTTCTGAAAGTGTCTCCCGGATGGCAGGCTCATCATCAGCGATAAGGATGTGGGTCAAGCAGTCACGCTCTCGCCTTGGCAGGCTTCGACCGGCTCAAGCACTTTGGCCAGCGGCAGCTCAATGACAAAGCATGCGCCTGAAGATCCGCGTTGTTCTGCGCGCAGGCTTCCATGGTGGTCCTGCACGATCTTGGCTGCGATAGCCAGGCCTAACCCGGTGCCGCGCTGCTTGGTTGAGAAGTAGGGCAGGAACAGCCGCTCACGTACCTCCGGGCTCAGGCCGGGGCCTGTGTCGCTCACCAGAAGCTCTGCCATGCCGGTGCGCTCACTCATCGCGGTTTGGAGACGCAGCACCCGGTGGAAGCTCGCGTTCATGGCCTCCGCTGCATTGTCGATAAGGTTGGCCAGCGCACGCTTCAGGGCTTCAGGGTCTGCCAGCACCGGCGGCAGCGCGGCAAAAGCAGTTTCCACGCGGATGCCGTCAAGCCGCCCATGGAAGAGCATGAGAGCGCTTTGCGCAATCTCGTTGAGAGAGGCTGCGCGCGGCTGCGCCTCCGGGAACTCGGCCAGCGTACCGAACTGGTCCACCAGCAGCCGCAGGCTTTGCACGGATGACAGGATGACTTCGCCGCATCGGCGAACCACGGCCGTGGAATCGGAAGGCGCGCTGCCGTTTTCTATTCGCTGCATATGGCGCAAAATGCGCTCGGCAGAAAGCGAGATGGGCGTGAGAGGATTCCTGATCTCATGAGCGACGCGTTGCGCCACCTCTTTCCAGGCGACCTGCCGCTGCGCCTGCAGTACCTCCGACATGTCATCAACCACCAGAACCGAGCCTCGACGCTGCTGCCCCTGCGGATCACGGCCCAGGTTGAGCATGGCAATGGTGACGGAGACGCTTTTGCCTTCCGAGTCCGAGGATTTGTTGGAAGCGCCCTGTTTCGGTAGTTCCAGCTCGACGCCGGCCATGCCCATACGCTGTGCGCGCCGTTCCAGCAGCAGCACTTCACCCAGAATTTCCGCAGGCAGCAGGTCCTTGAGCTGCAACCCTGCAGGAAGGGGCTGCTCCGGCTGGAGCGCGGGCATCTGTCCGCGTTGCGGCAGGCGATCTGTCAACAGATCCATAAAGGCGCGGTTTACCTGCAGCACGTTATGTGTGCCATCGAGCACCACCACGCCGCTCGGGATGGTTTCAAGAATCAGTTCAAGCTCATGCTGGCGCTCCTTCAGCTTGCCGTTGGCTTGTTCAAGCTGCGCAGTAGATGTATCGGCAATCAGGCGACTTTCTTCAAGATCAGTTGCCATCTGGTTGAAAGAGCCGATCAGTTCGCTAAGTTCCTCCGTGCCTGAAAACGCAATGCGCTGCCGGTAGTCACCTGCCGCGATAGCGTCCATGGCATCGGCCAGCGCCTCCACAGGCTGCGTGATCTGCTTGGAAAGGAACAGTGCCAACCAGCTGGAGGCGAAAAAGGTAAGGGTAGTGACCAGTGTGAGCAGCAGCACAAAGGTGCTGCGCACAGCGCGGCGCTCGCGGTACACGACCCAGTACTCGCGTGCGCCGGCGGCAATGCTGTCAATGGATGTTCCCAAGTCAGTAGGCAAAGGCAGCGCGACCACAACGACGCCGCCGTCATCAAAGGCTGCTGCTCCCAGCGCGAAGTCATTGCCTGCCCCCAGTGAGAGCATGGGACCGTCGGAGCTTTCAGCACCGCGTAGTGCCGCGGCGGCAAGGGCCATTTGCGCGGATGAGAAGCGGCCGATGCTTGGCGGCAGGCTCGGCAGGATTGAAATAGCGGAGCTGTGCCGTGCGTGGTGCGGGTCTTCAGCAGGCAGCGGCGGAGATGCGCTGCTGAACGTTTGCGGTATCTGGGGCCAGGTATGCATTACCGGCATCGGCGGTGCCTGCGGCAACTGATAGCTGCCTACAGGCTGTGCATCCCGGTAGACGAACACAAAGCCGCCCTGGAGCGTGATGCGGTGCCGACGCATTTCTGAAGCCATCGTCACGTCATCGGCGGTGTTGTAAGCAACCAACAGACCGGGCGAGCGGGCCAGCGACTCTGCCTCAGCCCGTGCGTTGCCCGTGATGTAGCGTGAAAACTGCAGCCCAAGCCCCAGCGATTGATCGCGCAGTGCGGCCACAGGTTGAGAAAACCACCGGTCGAGGGAGCGATTCATAAGCAGGAATGAAAACAATGCCATGAACACGATGGGCGCAAAGGAAAGCAGCAGTGCCCCCAGCAGCATGCGCGAGCGCAGGCGTGAGCCCAGGACGCGCGAGCGCCCATCCCCGTACATCTTGAGAATATTGCGGGCCAGCAGTACCAGCAGCAGAAGTAACAGGAGGAAGAGCACGACCGTAATCCCGGCAAACAAGAACAAAGCCAGGGGGCTGCTGTGGTAGGGAGGCACTTGATTGAAAGCGTTCAGGGCGCTCATGCCGAGCAGCAGCACCAGCAAGGATGCGCCCAATACAGGCAGCGTCAAACGCCGGGTGCGCGCCCCTTTGTTTCCCTCGGCAGCCAATGCCATTATGCCTCGCCTCCGGCGTAACCGGTGTGCCCAGAGTATCAGCGAGAAGCTTGCGAACCTCTTTCACAAAATGCTTGAGAGTTAAAACTTGGCTGCCGGGTTGAAGCGTTTACACTGATTGCTATGAAAAGGACACCTTTTGCCCGGTCTTTCGCCACAGCGACCATGCCCCTGGGCTTGGCCGCTTGTCTCGTGCTTGGTGGCTGCAGCAAGCAAGCACCCTCGCCGCAGCAGGCTGCATCTACCGCGCAGCCCGCAAATCAAGCGGCACCCAATGCGGCCGCGACACAGGCGACGAACCCAGAGGCCTCGGGACAGTCACCGATCAATCAGGCTGTACCTACCCAGCAGCAGGCCCAGCAGGCAAACAGCATTCCTCCGCCACCCGCAGAGCAAAGTGCGCCGGTGCGCCGCGCAGCGCCCGTACCTGTTGACCTCACAATTCCTGTTGGAACTCACATTAGTGTGAGGACGCGCGAAGAGCTCAGCTCAAAAACCAGCCAGCCCGGCCAAAGCTTCACGGCGACGGTTGCCAGCAATGTGTTGGTTCACGGTGCAATAGTTGTACGGGCCGGCTCCTCGGCTACCGGCACAGTAGTCAGCGCGAAAAACCAAGGCAAAATCAAAGGGCAGGGTGAACTTTCGCTGCGGCTTGACAGCATCCATTCAGGCGGGCGTGATCTCCAGGTAGAAACCAGTGCCTTTGAAAGCATAGAGAAAGGCAAAGGGAAGCGGACTGCCCTTTTTGCAGGCGGTGGTGCCGGTGCCGGTGCGCTGATCGGTGGTCTCGCAGGTGGCGGTAAAGGCGCCTTGCTGGGCGGTTTGCTCGGCGGCGGAGGCGGTGCGGCAGGCGGTGCTTTTACCGGGAATAAAGCAATCGTAATTCCGGCAGAAACAACCCTGACCTTTCGCCTGGAGCACTCGGTAACGGTCAGTCACTAAGCTGCCAGCCCTGGAAGTTGAGCCACGATAACCCCCCACGCCTTGAAGAGAGATGTGGGGGTACCTGTTTTCCTAATGTTTCTCAGTAAGGTGCATGTACATCTAGCGCAATAGTTGCTGAATCGGTCTCCACGGCTTGTTCTGGGAGATAGCCACCGGCTCACAGGCCAATGCACCTGCGTAGGTATTTACGCCCTCGGCTAATCCTTCATCCGCCAGTAATGCCTGCTTTACACCCCCAGCCAGCCGGAGCACATACGGAAACGTTGCATTTGTCAGCCCCAGCGTTGAGGTATTGGGTACCGCAGCGGGCATGTTGGTAACGCAATAGTGCACAACCCCATCCACCTCATACGAAGGGTCGCTGTGGGTTGTGGGTCGAGCGGTTTCAATGCAGCCGCCCTGATCGATGGCAACATCGACAATCACCGCACCCTTCTTCATCCCGCGCACCATGGCGGCGGTCACGATCTTCGGAGCTGCGGCACCGGGGATGAGTACGCCGCCGATCACCAGGTCAGCCGCATGTACCGCTTCAGTGACATTGTGCAGGTTGGAGGCAAGCGTGAATACACGGCCCGCAAAGATGTCGTCCAGCTCGCGCAGCCGGTGCAGGTTGCGGTCTACCATGGTGACTTTCGCGCCCATGCCGAGCGCAATTTTGGCGGCGTTAGTGCCGACAATGCCGCCGCCGACAATACAAACCTCAGCCGGGGGTACGCCGGGGATGCCGCCCAGCAGCAAACCGCGACCGCCTTTGCCTTTTTCAAGGTAAGCTGCGCCGACCTGTACGCTCATACGACCTGCAACTTCAGACATGGGAGTGAGCAGCGGCAGGGTACCGGTTCCATCGCGTACCGTCTCATAGGCAATACCCGTTACCTCATGCTCCATCAGGGATTCGGTCAGCCCCGGCAGCGGGGCCAGATGCAGGTAGGTAAACAATGTGAGGCCCGGGCGGAAGTGGATGTACTCCTTCTCTGTCGGTTCCTTGACCTTGACGACCATCTCGGCATGTGCCCAGACGTCGGCGGCTGCGCCCACGATCTCCGCGCCGGCTGACTGATAATCGTCATCCGGAAATCCTGAAAGCTCACCCGCGTGCTGCTCGATCAGGACTACATGCCCGGCAACCTTCAGCTCCTTCACGCCGGCAGGGGTCAGGGCGACGCGTGTTTCATGGTCCTTTATTTCCTTGGGAACGCCGATAATCATCTGGGTACAATTTCCTCTAATTCATCATACCGACCAGGCCGCATGCGTTGCTTCAGGCCGCTGAGGTGTGAAAACATCTGCCCGCGAGGCAACGGCAGTGGGCCATAGCGCAGATGCGAAGGCCTCAAACTTGGGTTTTGCAAAAAGGTAGCCTTGGAAAAACTCAATGCCCATATCGAGAAGGACCTCAAACTCAGCCTTTGTTTCAATACCTTCGGCGATCAGGCGAATTCCTAGATCGTGGCAGATGGCAACAACTGCCTTGGTAATCGCGCGGGAGGCAGGGCGCGTATCGATATTGCGGA
>CAXSFX010000198.1:0-5993 GCA_964236655.1 uncultured Acidobacteriaceae bacterium
CGCATCTGACAATACGTTTAGTCCGCTGATATACTTAGCTGCATGTTCCCAGTCGCCTCTACACGGCTGGGAACGGTAAAACTCGACGCTACCGGCTAAGCCAGTAGAGAAGAGCGACAATCCAGCGAAGTCTAAGCTGGACCACTAGGTCGAACCGCATGCGGATAAGCATGTGTTCTTCCTCCTTGTTGTGAAGTGCGGCCCCGGCTCGTCTCCGGGGCCGATCGCTTTTTAGGGCGACTCTGGACTCCGGCTTCAATCCCGCAAGCAACACTTTCAAGGGCACAAACAAGCGCTTTGAATACTTTAGAGCATGTTATGGTGTGGCGCTTAGCGAGTACCGCTAAAGACGGGATGTAGGGACCAGCTCTTGCATTTGGTTCCTTCCTATGTGCGAATGCACCATTGGAAATCCCTTAGCAATCCAGGCTTGCCTTGGATTGCAGGAGCAGCGTCAGACGCAGCACTTCGGCTACGCTCCAGGCTTGTGCTATACAACCGCGCGGGGTGAACGGGGCTTCGGCGTCGAAGACTTCGCTGATTGTGCCGATGCCGGCGCGGTTCAGGTGCTCGTCAAAGTTTGCCAGGAAGCTGGACGCGGTTTTGAGGTCGTCCGGGTAGGCTTTGAGCCATCCATCGATGAACGGCCCGATCAGCCAGGCCCATACCGTGCCCTGGTGGTAGGCGGCGTCTCGCGCCTTTAGGTCGCCGAAGTAGCGTTCCTTATAGTCGGGGCTGCCCGGGGCTTGCGAGCGAAGACCGATCGGGGTGAGCAGCTCCGCACGCACCTTCTCCATTACCGGTTGCCAGCGCGCCCGGTCCAGTATGGGGTGCTTGAGCGCGATAGCCAGCACCTGGTTGGGGCGGCAGGTATGGTCGTTGCCGTTGACTACGCTGGTGGTGCCGGGTTCGGCCTCGATCACGGCCTCAATCACGTCATAGAGGTACTGCCCTTCGGCGTACCAGAACTTCTGGGCGAAGCCGGCGCGTGCCTGCTCCGCATGTTTGCCGTAGCGCGAGCTTTCCTCGTGCTGCCCCAGCTGCCCGAGCCAGCCTGCGAGAAGGCACAGGGCGTTGTACCAAAGCGCGTTGATTTCAACCGCCTTGCCGCGCCGCGGGGTGACGACCCAGTCGCCCACCTTGGCGTCCATCCAGGTCAGCTGGTAGCCGGCTTCGCCCTGGCGCAGCAGGCCGTCAGACGGGTCCACACCGATGCCGAAGCGGGTGCCGCGCAGGTGTGCATCGGCCACCGTGACCATTTTCGGTACCAGGGAGCGCAGGATGTCCCTGTCACCGGTGACCTCAACATAACGCTCAATTGCGTGGAAGAACCACAGGGTCGCGTCGGCAGTGTGGTACAGGCCGGAGGTATTGCCTTCGGGAAACATGTTGGGGATCAGGCCGTGGTCGATGTGCTCGGCAAAGCTGCGCAGGATGAACTCGGCCTCACGGTGGCGACCGGTGGCGAGCGTCAGGCCTTCGAGCGAGATCATGGTGTCACGGCCCCAGTCGGTAAACCAGTGGTAGCCCGCAATGACTGTGCGGATCTCCTTGTCGAGCGCCTGGGCGCGGACGGTATCGGCGGCGCGGCTTGCGGGCACGATCAGGAATTGGTCGGCGGCCAGGACCAGCTCACCGGCTATGCCTTCGCGGGCACCCTCGGGTGCGGTTTGCAGAAGGCGACGGCGGCGCTCCCCTTCTGTTGCAAAGGCGCGTGTGACGGGCAGGGCTTCGATGTGCTCCCAGCTTTCAGACGAGGCGCACAGGGAGACGCTTTCGCCCTCGGACAACGTGGCTGAGAAGGTGCCGGGGGTCCACAGGCTGCCCTTCCAGTCATAGCCGCGGTCCTTCTCCTCGCAGTATTCCAAGTTGCCGAGTTCCCCCTGCGACATGTGGAAGGCAGCACTGCGGCCTGCATGTGCCAGCAGCAAAGGCGGTATGTCACGCCCGCAGGAGACTTCGTAGCCTTTGAAAGTCGCGGTAAGGCGGTACCGGGCTATCGCAGGACCGGCGAGGCTGCCCTCGTGCGGGCGGATGTCGATCCAGGGGTTTAGTTCCAGGCAAGCATCGGTGCGGGGATTGGGGCCGCGCAGCAAAATGTACTGAACAAATGTCGTGTTCTGCCGATAGATCATGCAGAGACGTTTTTCAAGCTCAAAGGAGTCACAGCTATAGCGCCAGACCGGCAAACCATCTTCAAGGCGAAACTCGACCAGCGTGGGGCTGGCCGGTGTTTGCTGCGTGGCTTCGAGCAGGTCTTCGGCGACAAGGGTGGTGCGTGCGCCGCTGACCGTGAGGCTTTCTTCGAGCCGGTTGAGCATCATGGTGCGGCCATGCGGAGCCGGTAGTGCGGCGATAAGCCAGCCATGAAAGCGGCGTGAATTGATGCCGGAGAGTGTGCCGGATGCGTAGCCGCCGATGCCGTTGGTGACGATCCACTCGCTCTCAAGGGCTCGCTGTGCGCGCTCGGCAGGGGGGAGGGCGGCGAGGTTGATGGAGTGCGTAAGACGGGGAGATTGGGAGGCAGGCATGCTTGAAATAAACCTTTGAGAATCAACGTGGATTGGAGTGCGTACGGCGATGCGAGCAGCTTGGGGGTACTGCCGGTTCGTAGTTAGATAGTTACGAAACACGCAGCCCTGCGCAATGTTTTACACGAACGACCTTCCAGGTCCGTTATGGGAAGATCGTTCAGGGGCAGCCATGGCAACCATGCGGGTGATGAGCGAGGTGGAGGGGCAGCACTTTACAGGCTTTCCCAAGGGTGCATTCCGCTTTTTTAAGCAGCTCAAGCGCAATAACGACCGGGAATGGTTTGCTGCGCGCAAAGAGCAATACGAGCAGACTTTGCTAGCGCCGATGTTGCTGTTGGTGCGCGACCTGGCCGACAGGCTGCATGACCAGAAGTTGCCGCTCCAGGCTTCGCGCAAGACGCCGGTACACCGTATCTACCGCGATATTCGCTTCTCCAACGACAAGACACCATTCCAGACGCACATCAGCAGTGCCCTGCACCGCGATGGCGACAAAACGGCTGAGGGCGTTGTGTACGTGCATCTCGATGCGGACACACCGTTTGCAGCAGCCGGTTTTTGGCTGCCCGAGAAGGCTAGCCTGCGCCGCTGGCGAGACGGCATCGTAAGCGAGCCAAAGGCACTGCTCAACTTCAACGAGGCTATGCCGCTCGCAACCGAGGATGTACTGCAGCGCATGCCGCGCGGCTATGAGCGGCATGCCGACTCCGAGATTGCCTCGCTGTTGCGGCTTAAAAGCTTTCTGGTAAAGCAAGACCTGCCGCCGGAGACGCTTGGATCGCCCGCGGTGCTGGATCGGCTCGCGGACTTTGCGCGGCAGGCGGCACCGCTGCTTCATTATGGGTGGGGATTGGAGTAGTTTGAGTCATCCGGCTAATTTGTAAGCTCATGTTTTAAAGGCGCGACGTGCGTCCGATTTTCAACCAGGGCGTTCAGGGAGAGTGCAAAGTTTCGGAATTAGTATCCTGGGTCATCCTGAGCGGAGCGAAGTCGAAGGACCTGCTTTTCTTGGGTACCGGGGTGAAGATCAAGGCAAAAGCAGGTCCTTCGACTTCGCTCAGGATGACGGGATTTTGAAGGGTTAGAAGGAAAATACTTCGCACACCCACTTATGAAGCCTGGGTGTACCGCTTGAAGATTAGCGAAGCATTGGTGCCGCCGAAGCCGAAGGAGTTGGTCATGGCGTACTCCATGGGCGCGGGCACGCCTTTGTCACGCACGAGCCGAAAGCCGTTCGCCTCTGCTTCCACATCATGTAGGTTGGTGATGGGCGGCGCGATCTGATCGCGCAGCGCCAGCACGGTGATACCGGCCTCCAGGCTGCCTGCGCCGCCCAGCAGGTGGCCGGTCATGGACTTGGTGGAGCTTACCAGCAGGTTTTTCGCAGCTTCGCCGAATGCGGTGCAGATGGCCCGTGCTTCGGCCAAGTCCCCGAGTGGAGTCGAGGTAGCATGTGCGTTCAGGTACTGCACTTGCGACGGCTGCAACTCGGCGTCTTTCAAGGCAAGCTGCATCACGCGCCGGATGCCTCGGCCGTCCTCGGGCGGGGCATTGGTGTGGAAGGCATCGGAGTTGGCGGCGTAGCCTACCAGCTCAGCCAGGATGGTCGCGCCGCGAGCCACGGCATGGTCCAGCTCTTCAAGAATCAGGATGCCCGCGCCTTCGCCCACGACAAAGCCGTCGCGATTGAGGTCCCATGGGCGCGAGGCGGTCGCGGGATCATCGACGCGAGTAGAAAGGGCACGCATGGCGGCAAAGCCTGAAATCGACAGCGGCGTGACGGCTGCCTCGGCACCGCCGCAGATCATCACATCGGCATCGCCGCGCTCGATGATGCGGTAGGACTCGCCGATGCCGTGCGCGCCGGAGGTGCAGGCGGTAGCCACGGTGAGGTTCGGCCCTGAAGCGCCATGCCGGATGGAAAGCTGCCCGGCGGCCAGGTTGGCGATGCTGGCGGTGATGAAGAAGGGTGAAACCCGGTCCGTGCCGCTGTCGACCAGTTTGCTGTGCTCGCGCTCGATGACCTCAAAGCCGCCGATACCGCTGCCTACGTAGACGCCGACGCGCTCGGAGTTTTCCCTTGTCATGTCGAGCCCGCTCTGCGCCACGGCGAACTGCGAAGCCGCGATGGCGAACTGGATGAAGCGAGCCATCTTTTTGACATCCTTGCGCTCTACAAACTGCTGCGGGTCGAAGTCCTTGACCTCACCGGCGAAGTTGCAGGCAAAGCCGGTCGCGTCAAAAAGTGTAATGGGCGCGATACCCGCATCGCCGGCAAGCAGCGCGGCCCAGGTCTTTTCCGTTCCAGTACCGACGGGGCTTACCAGCCCTATGCCTGTCACAACGACGCGACGGCGAAGCGCCGTTCTATGGCCACTCATGCTGTTCTCCATCTCTCTGTGCAACGCTCGTTGCTTACGTCGCGGCCTTGCAGGTACCCGCTAAGGATACCGCCTGCACGCAGGGGGGTTGCAGCGAGAGCCGGAAAGGGTTGTGCCGGGGCCATTCGGGACCACTCGGGGGCCGCTCGGGGCCGCTCCAAAGCCGCTTCAGCTTTTCTTAAGCTCGGGGCTCTACACTCCTTGCAGTGCGCAAACGAATTTCGATCTGCATAGGCGGCGTGTGCTGGGTGCCGTCGCTTCTCGGCTGTGCCGGGCCGTACCTCGCGCAGGCACAGGTTGTGAGCGCTGTTCCAGTCACCATCACGCTGCCCGAGGCGATCCACCGCGCCGAGCAGAATGAGCCGAACTTTGCCGCCGTGCGCGCGGAGCAGCGAGTTACTGCGCTGGACCGCGGCATTGCGCGCGGGGCGCTACTGCCCAGCGTGATCTATCACAACCAGGTGCTGTATACCCAGCCCAATGGGGTCGGCAACCAGGCGGGGCCGGGCGGCGGCCAGCCGGCACCTGTCTTCATCGCCAACAACGCGGTGCGCGAGTACGCGAGCCTGGCTGCGATTACGGAAACAGTGGGGCTAGCGCAAGCAGCGAATGTGCGCGTGGCCGATGCCGCGGCGGCACGCGCCCTTGCAGAGCTTGAGGTAGCGCGTCGCGGTTTGGCCTCTGCTGTAGCGAGCCTGTTTTACGGCACGGTTGCCGGTGAGCGTCGCCTGGCCGTGCTGCAAACCGCCAGCGATGAAGCAAGGGATTTTGTAGCACTGACAGAAAAGCGCGAAGCTGCACGCGAAGTCGCACACGCCGACGTCATCAAGGCCGAGCTTACGCTACAGGGGCGTAGCCGCGATCTTGCCGACGCCATGCTCGCGCGGGACCGCACGCGGCTGGAGCTGGCGGTGCTGTTGTTTGCCGATCCGCTACAGCCGTTTACCGTGGAACTGCCCTCCCCTGCCCCGATGCTGCCGGACATTGCCGACTTTGAAGCAGCGGCCCGGCAGGGCAATCCGGAGCTGGCAAGCGCCCTGGCTGCCTCCCGCCAAAGTGACGCAGAGTTGCTGGCCGC
>CAXSFX010000199.1:0-5993 GCA_964236655.1 uncultured Acidobacteriaceae bacterium
TCGCCACTTGAGCCTGCCCCGTCAGCACGGATTGCCCTGAGCCCGGATGTTCATCATTCACGCCGTATCCAGCTTCAATGAAGGAATAGGCAGGCAACTTGTTGTTGGCAACATCCCGTTTGTAATGGGATAGGGGCGCGATATGGTTTGGGTCGATACAGAAAGAGTTGGAAGGATCTCCGACAGCGCTGGAGCCAACTGCGGGAGCTACGCAAGCGGAAGTTGTGCCGTCAGCGGACTTGGAAGGAATATATAGATATTTGTACGAGTCCTGAAAGGATGAAAATGTCGTAGCGGGGTAGTTGGCGTTATTGACTGAGGAACAATCATCCTCATCGAAGCAGCCGCCCAGCGTCACAGTGTAGTAGATTTTCCAGGAAACGTCCGCATCATCAAGCTCCTTAAAAATGGAGCGGGTAGCAAGCTGAGATGTGACTCCATCGTCGCGGAACGGATCCAGCACCAAGCCTTGCGTAGTGCCGCCGGTATATGTGGCAATACGGTTCGGAATGCTTTTACTGGAAACCGGTGTAAACCAGCGGTCGGATACCGCGAACTGAGAAGCCATGTCGTAGTAATAATTCAGGGTATTTTCATCGTAGTAGCCCATGGCACGGCGGCCTGTAGTGTCGGTGAAGGTTCCGGCGCAACGGCCAGTTCCGTTACTGGTACAGTAATTCGCAAAGTTTTGCGCCGTGTGTACAAAACCGTCCATGTTGACAGCCCGATTGGGGCTAAAGTCGTACCGGCTCACATCTCCGTAGCTCTCCAGCCACGAGGATGTCATGTCATCCACGCAAGTGCTGGTGAGCTTGAACGGGGCATAGCTGTTTCCTTGATCATCCTGATTGCTGATGGAGCCAAGCTTATCGTCGATACCGTCTACCGTATATGTAGTTCCGTCATCCCCCACGTTCCGGTGATTTGCAGTGCGGTACGGGTTCAGCATGCCGAAATAGTTGTCGAAGCTGTGGTTCTCCTGAAGCATGAAGATGACATGGTCGATGGAGTTCAAGCCGGCCGTTGCAGCCGCAGCTACAGTTATGGTGGTTTGGGTTGAAGTGTGGCCACCAGGTCCGCTTGCCGTAAGTGTATATGTAGTTGTTGATGAAGGAGTTACGGGCTGCGTCCCCCCACTGGTCGGAAGCGTATATGAGCTGCCGTCACTCCCCGTCAAGGTAAGCTGGGTCGCATTGGATGTCGAGACGGTCAGAGTCGCTGAGTTGCCAGTGATGATAGAGCTAGGGCTGGCGACCAGGCCGGCGCTAGGCATAGGGGTTGGAGTGATGGTGACTGTGGCCATGGCTGAGGCTTGGCCGCCGGGACCCTTCGCCGTTGCCGTGTAGGTCGTGGTGCTGCCTGGGCTGACAGCTTGCTGCGCGCTGCCGGAGGGGAACGTGTAACTGGTACCGTCACTGCCGGTGAGTGTAATTTGTGTCGCATTAGCTGTAGTGACTGAAAGAGTTGAGTTCCCACCCGCAGTGAGCGAAGTCGGAGAGGCCGAAAAAGAAACTGTCGGGGCTGGATTGGGAGTTACAACAACGGTAACAGTAGTGGAAGTCTTGCCGCCGGAACCTGCAGCAGCCACGGTATATGTGGTGGTCGTTGCCGGGCTGACAGCTGCTGTTCCACCGCTTGCCGGCAAGGTGTAGCTGGTACCGTCGCTTCCACTCACGGTCACCTGTGTGGCATTCGCGGCGGATATGGTCAGGATGGAGGAACTTGTCGCAGTGATGGAGACAGGATTTGCCTTGACCGTGACTGCAGGCGCTGGATTTGGAGTGACGGTTACAGTTGCGGCAGCGGTCGTTTTTCCTCCGGACCCGCTCGCAGTTGCAGTGTAGGTCGTGCTGGCGGACGGGCTTACCGTCTGCGTGCCTCCAGCCGGCGGTAGCGTGTAGGTTGCACCATCACTTCCGGTTACCACTACTGTAGAAGCATTGGAAGCAGCTACCGTCAAGACGGTCGAGCTGTCTGAAGTAATGGAAGCGGGACTTGCCTGAATAGTTACGACGGGGGCCGGTACTACGGGCTGCGGAACAGGTTGCGCAGGCGGTGGTGGGGGTGGTGTGGGTTGCGTGGGCGGCGGAACAGGAGGCTGGGGGCCGGCCGGCGGTGCAACGGCAGCTACGGTTACGGTTGTGGCCGCAGTCATTTTTCCGGCGGATCCGCTCGCAGTCGCAGTGTACGTTGTGGTTGCAGATGGCTTGACAGTCTGCGTACCACCACTTGCGGGCAGGGTATAGCTGGTGCCATCGCTTCCAGCCACGGTCACTGCCGTGGCATTGGTTGCGCTCACCGTCAATGTCACCGGACTATTTGCAACAACCGAAGCAGGCGTCGCATTTAGCGTAACTGCGGGTGCAACAGAGTGTGCATTTAGAGTGACTCCGCAGCCTGCCAGAAGGAGAGATGAGAAGCAGATGAGAAAGAGTGAGGCAGCAGGAGCTACACGGTAAAACAACTTCCAAATCTGAAATGGCAGCACAGTTTGTCCTTTTTACGTTCGTAGCCGCGCCAACTCGCCTATTTTACACAGTTATTGCATTGTGTCGCGTAGTGCCTTCATCGGCTTAGGATGCCGGGGCAATACACATGCGCAAGGTAGGCTTGTTGATTTGAACGAAATTAGGACACTTCACGTACTTTATTCAGAAAATCCACATGGTTTTCTGTACTGCTTCAAGCGTTTTCAAGCTCAGGCGGTCTCTCCAGGTCAGAGGGTAATTTTCCGAGCCTCGGCGAGTCCGGTTGTGCGGGATCGTTCTTCCAGGCAGGAGGAAGTGGATTACCGGTACGCGTCCACCGGTGACGCATCCAGCGGCGACGACGTCCAATGAAGGTTCTCTGCTCAGCGAAGGTTCGTTTCAACTGCTGTAGCTCAAACCAGCGCAGGTAGGTGCGCGCAATACTTGCCATTGTCATCTGGATGCCCGCCCAGTAATTGTGCGTGCCCATCTCGCGTTGGAGCTTGGGTGACTGCAGGATGGCCGCTAACTTTTCCACCAGATCGTTTGCGTCGCCTACTTTGTAGAAGTTGATAGACATATCCGCGTCAGTTGCCATGCACTGGAAATCAGCAATGTCAGCGCATACGATCGGCAGCCCATATTCGCACGCCTGATGTGCGGGGCCGCTCGAACCGGTGGAGGAATCGTAGGGCATCACCAGGAGGGAACTGGTACGGAAAAGTTCTGCGACCTCTGCCTGCGGAACAAATCCCAGAAAGTCGATCGGCAGCGCCGAGTCCTGAGCGTCACGAACAGACTCCCAGTACCCAGCCTTGGTTGGGTGATTCCCGCCGCCGACAATCAGCCGGACATTCGGGATTTTCGCCAGGAGAGCCGGGAACGCCTCCATCAGCGTTTCCAGCCGTTTGTAGGTGCCCCAGTGACCAAACGCCAGGATGCGGATTTCGGGATTGCCGCGCTTGCTGAAGTCCGGCGGGCTAGGTAGCGGTGTAAAAACTCCATGGGTTCCAAGAACGATGTTTTCCGCGTCGTACTTGGCAATCAGCGTGCGCCGATATGTGGAGAGAAGCACTGAGACCGAGTGCGCCTTGAGCAGTGTCCGTGTGATGACATTGGTGCCCAGGCGGTATAACTTCTCCCGGCGTACCCCGGATGCAGCGAAATCAACGTGCTCGACGATATGGTGCAGGGTGACGTGCGTGTAGTAGCCGGCGGAGCGCGTGAGCGCGGGCACGGCAAGACCGGCGAAAGCGGCCAATGGGTTCTCGTGTGTGCCGAAGCTGGAGAACACCAGGTTGAACCACACCACATCAGGCCCGATGCGCCGGATTGCCTTCAGCAACCGTAGCGGCGTTCCAACGCTGCCGAACTTCCAGCAGCGAATCACATGAAAACCCGGTAGTTCCGCTTCCTGCTCGCCATTAGGGAGACTGCCATCATCTACCAGTTCGTCGGCAAGCACAGTCAGCTCAACGCCCGGATACCGCTGGATCTCCCGGGCGATATGGAACGAGTATTCATTCAAGGGGCCGCCACTTGGAGGAAAAGCGGCAACAAGACAAATCTTCATGATTCCTCTTTAGAACAAAGTGAGACTCACAAAAGGGCGAAACTGCTGGTTCGTCCCTGATGTAAAGTTTGGAAATGTTTCTTCCTGCACGCCTGCTGAGAAGCGAATTGGATATCGGAGGCGTACATCTCCGGTTTCACTCTGAAAAGTTCTGCTGAAAGGCCGAGTATACGAAACGGAGACTCCGTTTTGGGTCATGTCGTACACATGAAACCCGCGTGTGTTCTCAAAACTGCTGTTTGCCTGCACATTCCAATGTTGTGTAAGTGCGTAATCCACTGTTCCTGCGGGGCGCAGCGCTTGCGAGATCGCGGAGCGTTGCGGCAGCGGCGGAGGAGGTGGCATGGGTAGAGGAGGCGGCGGTACCTGGAAATTCACAATACGCCAAGCCCTGAGATCTTCCACGATCCCCTCGACTTTCAGCTTGGTACCAAAACTGTGCGACAACCCTACATAGGTGGAGGTATAAAAATTCTCTCTGAAGCCGAGTTGCTTGGATGGAAACTGCTGATCCGTCGCGCCCCAGCCGGTAACCAGCGCTGTTTTGGACCAGGGTGCACCGACGCGGAAGTTGATCGCACCGGTCAGCATGCGTGAGCTCTCCGTCTGGGGTGCAGGTAGCGCAGTAAAGGGTCCGGTTTCATAAATGAAGTAGCCGCTGGCGGAGACCGCATCGAGAAAAGATGTTGTTGAAGCAAAGGTGTAGAAGCGGAACAGATTCTGATTGATATCTGTCGGCGTGATAGTGTCCCTGCGCAAGGTGCCCTGAACGCCGGTATTGAATGTTGCCGCGTTTGTGCCGATATGGAGTGTAGGGGTCAGACCAAAATTTAGAGATGTATCGACAGTATTGCGCCGGATAGGCCCCTGCGCTCCAGGACGCGATTGTGTCGCCGGATCGGAGACCGTGCCACGTGCATCGCGCACTTGGACATAGCCGCCGGGATTCGGCAAGTTTCCCAAATGCAGGTGGTAGGCTGCGATTCCGTCAGTTTCGACAGAAGAGCGAGGCGGAGGGAGGAGCGAATTGGTTGACGATAAGGGGCCGGTTGGGTCATTCAGCTTCGAGTCGAGTACATACACCGTGCTGTCTTCGAAGATCGGCTGGACGATGAAGTTGCCGATCAAACTTACTTTCGGATTGAATTGATAGCCTTCGCTTGCCCCGGCCAGGAGCAGAGATTGCTCGGCTGTCTGGTCCTCGCCCGCGGCACTTGCCGCCTGGGCGAAGGAGGACACGGCCGCGGCACCCTGGTGCTGCTGTTGGTACACGCCGGCCTGCGCAAGCAGGTAGCTGTACTCGGATTCGCTGTCACCCCCATGCTTTACCGATGTGAGTTCTGCAGCGGCTCGACCTGTATCGCCGAGCGCAAGGTAGTTGTTCGCCCTGGCGATTCGCACTGTGGAATCAGAGGCACCTGCCGCACTTGCGCGATCCAGGTAGGTCTGCGAAAGGGGATACTCATGCAACTGCTGGAAGACTCCGGCTGCTTCCACGTACTGATCCCCGGTAGGAGGCGGAGTATCTCCACCTTCAGCTTCCAATTGCGCAAGTGCGACCTGTCGCTCTGCATCGGGGCGCTGGTCCTGTGACGCCATCAGGTGGGCAATGGCAAGCCGCACATCGATGCGGTCGCTCCCGGGCGCGTCAAGAGCCCGGGCAAACCGCTCCATGGCGCTCTTTCCATCACCCAAGGTGTTGAAAGCCTCACCTGTGGCCACATAAATGCCGCTCTCTCCGGAGCCGGCTTCGCCCGGAACTGATGGCGTTTTAGGCGCATACTTTTCGGCAACTGCGATCTCCCGAAGGGCCTGCTCACGATCCCCGAGGTTTGCGTATACCCTGGCGGACATGGCATAGGATTCAGCATTGTCCGGCAGCAGTCTTTGCGCCTCCTGGAACTGCGCAAGCGCCTGGCGGTAATGCTTCTGCGCGAACAGAGTATTTCCAA
>CAXSFX010000200.1:0-5964 GCA_964236655.1 uncultured Acidobacteriaceae bacterium
AATCTTTCGGGTCCCGCTCTACCAGCACATCCCCTGCCGTGACCAGCTGGTTCTCCGTCACCGGCACGTTGACCACAGTACCGGTAATACGAGAGGAGACCTGGAGAAGGTGACCATTCACCTGGGCATCGTCAGTGTCCTCATAGAAGGTGGAGCGCCACACGAACAGCAGTGCGCCAACTACCAGGAGCGCAACGACAAGAATAATGATGAAGCGCCGACGCGATTTCTGGCGCGGCTTTCTACCGTCCTTGCCGCCCTCGGCTTCATTCTGCTTCTGTACGGCTTGCGTCTCAAGTGTTTGCTCTGCCACTTACTTCCCTCCTACATACTGCTTCAGGTTGGTGCTTGCAACGCCCAGCGCACGCGCCAGTGAGAGCTTGGCGATATTGTGCTGGTACAGGCTGGCGATGTACTGGTCGTCAGCCTGCGCCACTTGCTGCTGCGCTTGCGAAACGGAAAGGTTGTCGGATATGCCGGCTGCATAGCGCTGCTGCGCTTCGCTCAACGCCTCGGTGGCCAAATCCTTGTTGCTTTGCGCCACGGAAACCTGCTTTTGCGCGGTCTGGATGTCCAGAATACTATCGCGTACATCCTGTGCGATCTGGCCGCGCAGGTTGCCATATTGGGCACGCTTTTGCTCCAGCTGCTGCCGGGCTGAAAGCTCGTCGCCGCGAATCTTGCCTTCCTCGAACACCGGGATGTCAATGGAGCCGGTTGCATCTCCCGTGCTGTGCGACTTGCGCGCATTTGTACCGATGTCGCCGAAGTCACCTGTGAACGCAACGGTCGGATAGCGTTCGGCTTTGGCAGCCCCGGTTGCAATATCAGCACCTTTCAATTGCTCCGCAAAGCCTTGCAGGTCCTTCCGGTTTGCCAACGCCTGGGTCACGGCAGTCTCAGGATCAATCCCGTCCAGCTGCGCGTAGGGAGCATCATCGGCAAGCAAAAACTGCTGTTCTACCGGTAGACCGATGGCTCGTGCCAGCGCCAGCTTGTCTTTTTCAAGAGTGCCTTGCACTTGAATCAGGTTCTGCTGCTGGGTTTGGAAGTCCACCTGCGCCCGAAGCTCATCGAGCAAAGGCGAGATACCCGCCAGATGCTGCTGATGGGCCTGGTCGAATGAAACCTTGGAGGTAGCGACCTGCGCCGCAGTTGAAGCTACCCGCGACTGGTCCGCTATCACCAGCAGGTAGGCATTGCCGACGCTCAAAACTACTTCGTTTCGTGCATCGTCCAGAGACAGCTTCGATCCGACAAAGTTATGTTTGGACGCCAGGTAGTTCCGCAGCGCAGCGACATTGATCAGGTTTAAATCCAGATTCGCCCGAAAATCCTGGTAGGCATATGGACCGATGATTACCGGAAAACCGGGAATGCGAAGCCCCTGCGCCTGCAAATCGGTTTGGGCTTCAGCCTGCCTGATGTTGACGTCCAGGGTTGGAAGCAGGCTTTGGAGCTGGTTTAGTTCTGTAGAGCGCGCGGAAAGCCGGTTGTTCGCAGTCAGTATCAAGCCCAGGTTCAGACGAAGCCCACGTGCAACAGCATCATCAAGTGTGAGGGGCAACACACCCGGTACCAACTTTCCGTCGGAAACACTGCCTTGGTAATTATCCGTTGTAATCTGCTGCTGGTTTAGCTGCACCGGAGTGGGCAAAGTCTTGTTTGTGGTGGTTGCGGCACCGAACTGGGCCTGTGCAAAAGCTGGAAACAATAAGATTCCAGTAGCGATTGTCAGCCAGTGTTGAGCGGCCTTTCTTTGGCCGATAGCTCCCTGCAGCACACACACTCCCAAACTCTTTGGTTGCAGGTGAGTTTCTCACCGCGCTTCTTGGATGCGCCAGTATGACGAAAGATGAAGTTTGTTGACTATGACGGCTTAGCTGTCAAGCTGGGATGGGCTCGGCGGCGGGCGCATGTGCCAGTGAGCTTGCGAGTGAGCACAGCGCCTGGCGGAAGGTATTGCTTACATTCTGTGAGGTCCAACCCTTGGCACCGGGGCCGCCGGTCTCACGTAACAGGGTTGCGGCTGCTTCATTTCCCTGGCCCAGCACTGCACGCTGTACAAAGATCGTCCGCTGCATCATAGGAAGCTCTTCCAGCCAGCTCCGCAAGCCGCGACGCAGCTCCGGCTTTCCTTGCTGCTCCAGCCAGCTGCGTAACTGGGCTGGGGTGATACCGGCTGCCTGGAGATCATCATCCTGAATGCAGGGGTTGTGCTCCATGTTTTCTACGGCATGGGTGTCAAATGCAGCAGGCTGCTCTTGCGCCAGCTCTGCCAGGCTTACGCGCACGATGGAGGCACGAGCCTGCTCCCTGGCCGAGGCCGGGTTCATGCAGGGGTCAATCTCTATGGTGGCCAGTGACCGTTCAATCACATGCAAGGCACGATCCCCGTCACCTACCAGCAGTGAGGCCAGCTGAAAAAGCTCGGCTGCCATTCCCGGTACCACACCCGCATCCCCGCAATCCTTCGTCGCCATGAATATCCTCCGTAACTTCCGTCTTCTTTATCTTCTGCCTAGCCTGCTGAAGGGTCAACCGGGAAACCATTCGGCACAAAGACTTTCTTTAAAAGACTTTCTTTATTGGAAATCGTTCCGATATGGGCAACCCAAAGCAATGGTCGTAATAAGAAGCATTTCAAATCAACTTGCGCAGCCCTATACCTGCGACAATGGAGGCCGCTATGAATGAAGCGCAGCGCAGTCTTTTTGTCTCTCGCGACAGCTCCTGGCTCAACTTTAACCGCCGCGTGCTTGAAGAAGCACGCGACAGCGACAATCCGCTCCTGGAGCGTCTCAAGTTTCTTGCGATCACAGCCTCCAACCTCGACGAGTTCATCGAGGTGCGGATGGCTGGCATGCTGCAGCGGATCGAAGAAGGTACAGGCGAGGCCGGCCCTGACGGTATGACCGCCCAGGCGCTGCTCGACAATATCAATGCCGACGTACATGACTTTGTCACAGAGCAGTACGCCTGCTGGAACAACGAGCTGCACCCGGCGCTGTGCAGCCAGGGCATCCGCCTTCTGTACTGGGAAGAATTGAATGCCGAGGCTCTCGCCGCGGCCACTGCCCTGTACCAGCGGGAGGTGGACCCGCTGCTCACCCCGATCACCATTGATCCGCGGCACCCTTTCCCGCGTGTGCTCAACAAGGTTTTGTGCGTGGCGCTGCTGCTGCGCCGCAAGCGCAAGGGCGCAGGCGCTCCCGTGCTGGGGGTCATTACCGTGCCTCGCGCCCTGCCGCGCTTCCTTCGCATGCCCAAGACGCCGGGCAGCGAAACGATAGACTTCATCTTTCTCCATGACCTGATCGAGCACAATGCCGCAGGCATGTACCGCGGCTACGAAATCGTTTCTACCGCCGCGTTCCGTGTAACGCGCAACAGCAACCTGTACTTTGAGGAGGAGGAGTCGCGCTCGCTGCTTGAAGCTGTGCGAGCCGAGCTGCACAACCGCCGCAAGGGCGACGCCGTGCGCCTTGAAATTGAGAAGGACGCTCATCCGGAGATCATTGAACGTCTTCGCTCGAACTTTGAGCTTGAGGAAAGCCAGGTCTTCCGCACCGACGGTCCCGTTAACCTGTCACGCCTGATGACGCTCTACGGTGATATCGATCGCCCGGACCTGAAAGACATACCCTTTGTGGGGCGTGAGCTGCGACTGCACCGTAAATCCGCTGACCTGTTTGAGGAGTTGCGCCAGTACGACATTCTGCTTCACCATCCATATGATTCCTACGACGCAGTAGTCGGCTTTATTGAAGCCGGTGCCGTTGATCCAAATGTCATATCCATGAAGCAGACACTGTACCGGACCAGTGCCGATTCGCCCATCTTCCGTGCCCTGACAGAGGCCGCGCAGAGCAAGGAAGTTACAGTAGTTGTCGAGCTTACCGCACGGTTTGACGAAGCCTCAAACATCCGCTGGGCGCGCAACCTTGAGGATGCCGGTGTGCAGGTCTTCCACGGTATCGTGGGGCTTAAAACACATTGCAAGCTGGCGCTGCTGGTGCGGCGCGACCCGGACGGTGAAATCCGTCGCTACGTGCATATGGGCACCGGCAATTACAACCCGGTGACCTCGCGCTTCTACACCGATGTAAGCCTGCTGACCACGGACCCCGCTATTACCGCGAGCGTCCACGCGGTATTCAACTACCTCACTGCCCACTCCGAATCAGACGACTACGCGCCCTTGCTTGTGTCCCCCCTGACCCTGGCGCAGGGCACCATCCGGCTGATTCAACGGGAAACCGAGCACGCGCAGGCAGGTAAACCGGCACGCATCATCGCCAAGATGAACTCGCTGCTTGAGCAAAGCGTGATCGAGGCGCTCTATGCCGCCTCGCAGGCTGGGGTAGAAATTGATTTGATCGTGCGCGGCATCTGCTCGCTGCGTCCGGGGCTGCCGGGGGTGAGTGAGCGCATCCGTGTGCGCTCCATTGTGGACCGTTTTCTTGAGCACTCGCGTATCTTCTACTTCTCAAACGGAGGCGATGAGGAGCTCTACTGCGGCTCCGTGGACTGGATGCCGCGCAATTTGTTTGAACGTTGCGAGGTGGTCTTTCCCATCAAGGATGCCGCCTTGCGCACACGTCTTCGCACCGAAATTTTGGGTGCTTACCTGGCCGATACCACCAAGGCCCGGCTCATGCAGCCGGACGGCACCTATAGAAGGCTCCGCGATATGGCTGAAGGGCAATCTGCCGGGCCGTTCAACGCGCAGAAGTTTCTTATGGAGCTTGCCGAGGGTAAAACAACGGCGGACTCCATCCCTTCCGACAGTCTTTTCAGAAATACTCCACCGGCTGCTGCCAGCGAGCCTGCACCCGGTGAACCGCCGGTACACGCTGTGAAAAAGCGCAAGCGACGCAAGCCGGTAAAAGGTAACGGTTGAAACACGGCCATGCTACCGTCGTGAAAACGGAGCTGCGATGCTTCCTCAGCTTCCATAAAGGTTTATATGCACATACTTGTTACCGGCGCTGCCGGCTTCCTTGGATCTCACCTGGCTGATCGCCTGCTTGCCGACGGCCATTCCGTCATCGGCGTTGACAATCTTTGTACCGGCAACCTGAACAACGTGGCGCACCTCGGGAACGAGACTCGCTACTCGCTGGAGCAGCACGATATCTGCAAGCCGTTCGACTTCGGTCCGGTGGATTTCGTCTACAACTTCGCCTCGCCTGCCAGCCCCATCAACTACCACCGGCTCGGCTTGGAAACACTTGACGTCGGCTCATCGGGCACCCGCAACGCCCTTGAAGTCGCCAGGCGCTACAACGCAGGCTTTCTACAGGCTTCCACCTCAGAGTGCTACGGTGACCCGCAGGTCCACCCGCAAACGGAAGACTACTGGGGCCATGTAAACCCTATAGGTCCCCGCTCGGTATATGACGAAGCCAAGCGTTTCTCGGAAGCCCTGGTTACGGCCTACAACCGCTACCATAACCTCGATACGCGCCTGGTGCGTATTTTCAACACCTACGGCCCGCGCCTGGGCCGTGACGATGGTCGGGTCATTTCGAACTTTGTGGTGCAGGCGCTCAGCAATGAACCTCTGACTGTCTATGGTGACGGTTCGCAGACACGCTCCTTCTGCTACGTTTCGGATGAAGTCGACGGGATCGTGCGCCTTGCCGCATCGGGCGAGCACACGCCGGTCAACATCGGCAATCCCTCCGAGTGGACTATCCTGGAGTGCGCAGAAACCGTGCGCCGGATCACCGGGTCCACGTCGAACATTGTGTTCCAGCCGCTGCCCCAGGATGACCCGCTGCAACGCAAACCTGATATCTCAAAGGCCAGACGCCTGCTAGGCTGGGAGCCCAAGATCACGCTGGAGCAGGGACTGCGGCTGTCGCTCGACTACTTCCGGTCCACGCTGGTGAGCGGTGCCGAGCAGCAGCAGGATGTCGAGGAACCCAGTATGAGCCGTTGACATGGGTTCCGGAAGCC
>CAXSFX010000201.1:0-5932 GCA_964236655.1 uncultured Acidobacteriaceae bacterium
ACACCCAGGAGCTGAACCGGTAATGACGAACAAGTTTCAATCCTCCGCGCCTTCCCTACCCGGCACCTCTTCCGCATCGCTTCTTGCCGGCACCGGCGCATGGGCTTGTGCGGTGCTGCTCGGCTCCTTGTTTGTAGCTTTGTGCGCCCAGGTTGCCGTGCCGCTGCCCTGGACGCCTGTGCCCATGACCATGCAACCGTTTGCCGTATTGCTGGTCGGTCTACTGCTGGGTCCGACATTGGGAGCAGCTGCGCTTGTGGCATATCTGCTAGAAGGAGCAGCCGGACTTCCGGTCTTTGTAGCCGGTTTCGGCGGCCTGCTGCCGCTGGGGCCCACTGCAGGCTACCTGCTCTCCTACCCGTTGGTAGCAGGCGTAGTGGGGCTGCTATGGCAAGGTAGGCGCGGCTTTCTGCGGGCTATGCTCGCGGCGACGGCTGGAAGCGCGCTCATTCTGATTTGCGGGGCAAGCTGGCTTGCTGTAGCCACTCACGGTTCTCTCTCTACTGTTATTCACCTGGCAGTGCTGCCGTTTGTTGCCGGCGATGGTCTCAAGGTACTGCTGGCAGCATCCATTGCAGCTGGTATCCTGCGGTTGCGAGGCTTTCACCCTGTCGATGGTGCTCCGCGCGTCTAGGGATCTGGCGGCGTATTCTTAGAAAAAGCAAATCCGGACCCGTTCTACAACCGCCCATACCGGGTCGGTCTCCGGACAGAAAAGGACCTCCAATTGAGTGCAACCCCTGCAATGCCCCGCGTGGACGCACCCGCTGCTGTCCGCGATATTTCTATCGCGCACAGCCCCGACTCCGATGATGCCTTTATGTTCTACGGGCTCGCCACCAACAAGGTGCGCGTGCCGGGCTACAAGTTTTCGCATGTGCTTTGCGATATTGAGACCCTGAATCACAAGGCTCTACACGAGGCCTTCTTCGACGTGACCGCTATATCGTTTCATGCCTACCCGTACTTGCAGGACAAGTACGCTCTCATGGCCTGCGGCGGTTCGGTCGGCGAAAACTACGGCCCCATGATTGTCGCGCCGCAGCGGTACACGCAGGACGAGATCAAGAAGATCAAGATTGCCGTTCCCGGTACACTGACTACGGCTTACCTGACCCTGAAGTTATTTGCTCCCGAGATTGAGACTGAAACGGTTCCCTTTGACGAGATCATCCCGCAGGTACTGGCCGGCAAGTACCAGGCCGGGCTGATCATCCACGAGGGCCAGCTCACCTACGGCAACAATGGCCTACACAAAATCATCGACCTGGGTATCTGGTGGCGCGAGCAGACAGGCATGCCTCTGCCTCTTGGCGGCAATGCCATCAAGCGCTCGCTAGGTGCGGAAGCAATGCAGATTACGACCCGGGCCATCCGTGACTCTATCCAGCATGGTTTAGACCACCGCGAATCAGCTCTCCAATACGCTATGCAGTTTGCGCGGGATCTTGAGCCGAACCTGGCTGACAAATTTGTAGGCATGTATGTAAACGAACGCACCATTGACTATGGCAAGGACGGGCGGCTGGCAATTGAAAAGCTGCTGGCCATGGGGCACGAACGAGGGATCATCCCTCAAGTAGCCAAGCTTGACTTCATCGAACCATAACAGACACTTTTCTCTAAAGCCCTGCTACTTGCAGGGCTTTTCATTTATGGATTACTTCAAGGCTCATGCGCAGGCAGGTTGGTCGCCATACAGTCGTCCCGGCTCTTGCAGGTAACTGCAACAAGCCGTATTACTTGCTCAGGACCGGCATCGGGCAGCGTCCAGGCTTTTGCCGCACTCGCGGCTGCCGCTGCTCCAGCCGTGCCCACTTCGGCCTCTCCGCGTAAAAACCGCACTTCGGCAGGCTTGCCTACGGAGTACTGAATAGACACCACGACACGCGCTGAAGGGGAAGCACTTGCAGGGACGGCCTGCGGCTGCGTGGGACCTGCCAACGCGTTTAGCCGGTCGCGTACAAGCTGCTTCATCTCCGGGCTGCCGTCAGCTTCAGCAGCCGCCCGGTACACCGCGATGGCTTGCGAAGACATTCTTTGCTCTTCGTACTCGTGGCCCAGATGGCTGCCGTAATAGGCGAGCGGGTCCACGGTCCATGCAGCTAGCAGGTAGCGGGTACCGTCCTTTTGCTCGCGGCTCAACAGGTAGCCCAGCGTATCCCAATAACGCGCCAAGTGGTGCTCAGCTAGCAAAGTGGTATGCGTGGGCGGCTGCGGCTGATCGGCAAGCGCCTGTTCCCCGGCGAGTACATCGGCTTGCGCAAGCGGCTCTGCGGCTTGGAGGTCGAGACCCTTCCGCGCCACGGTGTACACCGCTTTATCTCTCCGTGCGAGATCTGTGTCCGCTGCTTCCATCTTGAGCAGCACAGCCGCGGCAATTGGAGCTGAGGCTGGGTCGTCCAGCTTCCCCATTGCTTCGTCATAGCTCATTGCGGGCAGGTGCGCCTCATCGATTGGAGGTTTGCTGTTGACAATTGTCAACGGACGCGAACCCACCTCTTGAACCGTATATCCGGCAGGCACATGAAACAGTGCAGGGTCGGGCGCACCAGGGTGCAGGTTTACGATTCGGGAGCTTGTCATGCCTGTCTGCGGGCTGGTAAAACTGCTTTCCATCACCATCTGCAATGCGTCGCTTCGCCATACTACCTGTATGCTGCGCAGCGGCGTAGCACTGCCCGCTGCCATGCCTGCCACCTTTGTTTCCGTACGTGTTCCTGTCACGGCATAGCTTTCAATCACTCTATGTCCAAGATTTTCGGGCTGCGGCTGTTGTCCGGTCTCAAGCGCAACAGGCACGGGCGGAAGGTAAATCAACTTCCCTGTCTGCGCTGTGTTCGTCCATTGCAGAACAGTATGAGCGGCAACATTGATAACCAGATGCTGCTCCAGCTGCACGTTCTGCTCCACGCCGCCGGCGGCGGTCTGGTGTGAAACCACTGCTATAACTCCACTGCTATCGCGTGACTCCTGGATATCATAGTCATGGGTAGACAAAGTGCCATCTTTGAGCCGCTGCTCGCGGTGTTCATGCTTCTCAGCCGTATATGGTTTGTTCAGCACGGGCGCTGTAGAGGGCACCGCAACCTGCGTATCAAAGGTGAGCTGCGCCCTGCCCGGGGCAGCCATGCACAGCAGTAGAAACAGCAAACAGATTCGGGCTTGCATGGGCTCACCTCCTTCAGTAACGGGCTTCTTATGCATGAGTCTACGCCGGGGCAATCATGTTACTCGGACTCATCACAAGATATTTCCACGCTGGTCCCGTTCTGGGAAAGCGGTACCGCATAATGAGGGAAATGCCTGTCTCCTCTCTGCCTGTATCGGTCCTGGATGACGTTCCCGCGCTCTCGCCCATCGCAGGCCGCAGGCGCACCGTGTGGCGCAGCTTGCGCCGGCAGCCGCTTGCGCTTATCGGTCTGGCGCTGGTGACGCTCTTTGTTACCCTGGCGCTGTTCGCGCCATGGCTTGCACCGCACGCACCCGCCGCGCTCGATCTCGACCATCGTCTAGCCCATCCCAGTGCGGCACACCTGTTCGGCACAGATGAGCTGGGCCGTGACACTTTTTCCCGCATCATCTACGGCGCGCGTATCTCGCTGATTGTCGCAGTCTCGGTAGTAGCCTGTTCGCTCTCGCTTGGGCTGGTACTGGGCGGGGTAGCCGGGTACTACGGCGGATGGATTGATACGTTCCTTAACATCTTTGTGATGAACGCATTTCTCGCGCTGCCGGGCATTTTGCTGGCCATTGCGTTTGTCGCGTTTCTAGGGCCGGGACTGTTCAATCTGGTGCTGGCGTTGTCAGTAGGCGGCTGGGTAGGCTACGCGCGGCTGGTACGGGGGCAGGTTCTGGCCGTGCGCGAGCGCGAGTTTGTCGAAGCCGCGCGCGCACTCGGCGCGAGTGACCTGCGCATTTTCACGCGGCACATCCTGCCCAACATTTTGCAGCCGCTTATCGTGCAATCAGCCATCGGCATGGCCGGCGCGGTGCTTGCCGAGGCGACACTATCGTTCCTGGGCCTGGGCATTCCGCCCCCGGCAGCAAGCTGGGGCAGCATGCTCAACGACGCGCGCTCGCACCTGTTCGATTCGCCGCACCTGGTTGTATTCCCGGCGCTCGCGGTCATGGGGTGCGTGCTGTCGTTTAACTTCCTGGGTGACGCGCTACGAGATTTTCTCGATCCCCGCACACGCATCGAGATGGGCCTGTAATGCCTTTTGCAAAAACAGGAACACGCCACGAAGTGGCCGCAAGCCGCGCAGGCGGTTTAAGTCGTTCAGCCTTTTTATGAAAATAGGCGTAATCGCAGATACGCACGGCCTGCTGCGCCCTGAAGTGTTTTCAGCCTTCGCCGGTGTCGAACATATCCTGCACACCGGCGATGTCGGCAATCCCGCAATCCTTCAGGCCCTTGAGCAAATCGCGCCAGTCACCGCCATCCGCGGCAACATCGACAAGACCGGCACATGTGCAGAGCTGCCTGCTGAGGAGTACGTCACGCTAGGCAGCTTCAACATATACATGCTGCACGACATACACACACTTTCCTTGGACCCAGGCGCGGCAGGGGTAAGCGCGGTGCTCTTCGGCCACTCGCACAAACCGCTGCTGGAGTATCGCAAAGGTGTGCTGTTCTTCAACCCCGGTGCAGCGGGACCACGGCGTTTTTCGCTGCCTGTCACTGTGGGCTTGCTCAACATCATGGGAGATACTTTGCAAGCAGAACATTTCACTTTACTGTGACTGTTCGATAAGTGTAGCTTTCACAGTCATGAGCAAACTAGGTGTAGGAACAGCTTTGGGTGTTGGTATGGGAGCAGCCATTGGATCCGCTACTCACCAAATGGGCCTTTGGGTAGCGGTAGGCGGTGCAATGGGTGTAGTTTTCGGCATCCTCATGGACAGAGCAGCACATAAGTCCAGCTGATTCCTAAACCTAAGCCCGTATCCGGCCCGCTTCAAGGCTACGAGCAACTGGGCCGGTAACGGCTATCCGCGGTAACATAGACCGGGCTGGAGCGTGCGCCGAACTACCTGCCGTAGAGTACATCATGCTTGGTCGCGCAGATCCATACATGCTGCATGACGTGCATACTTTGTCGTTAGAGCCGGGTGCCGCGGGTGTGGGCGTGGTGGTGTTTGGGCATTCGCACAAGCCGCTGCTGGAGAAGCGTAAAGGAGTGCTGTTTTTTAATCCCGGAGCTGCCGGGCCGCAGCGGTTCTCACTGCCGGTAGCAATTGGGATATTGCACTTGATAGAAGGGTGTAGTAGGGCAGAACATTTGCAGCTATTATGAATTTACTTTGACAGGAAAGTACACGTATAATCGAATCTACTTAAATCTTAAAAACAATCAATACATTGGTATAAAGATTCGCTTAAATATGCTCAGGAAGTCTAAAATGCTGCTTGTGCTTGGACTTCCCTTGGCCTGGGCCTTACTCGTCCTTGCATCACCAACTGCGATTGATCTACTTACTGGTACGCACCGAGTAGATGCCATAATGCTCGGAAAAGAAACCGGTAACGAATTGCCGCCAGGGAGCTCTTTGCCGACAGTCAAAAAATTTCTTGACAAACGCTTTCTTGAATTTAGCTATGAACCATCATCCAAAACCTTGTATGCGGTAGTTCGAGAAGCGAAAGGAAGCTCATTTCTAGTAAGAAAAAGTGTTACATTCTGTTTCCGTTTTGGTAAATGCCACAAACTGGAATCTACTGACACTAGGATTCTATTCACCGGGCCTTAGCTCTATGGGTGGCTATAAAAATGGTATGTACCCGATGGAAGCCGGGTATAAGTTAGGCTGGATAGAGAGGTTGTTCACATCAGTCGAAAGACAAATTGGGTCATCGTCCTAGAACCGATCCCCACGGTGACCGCACCGACGCCCGCAACACAGGATAAACTTTGCAATCATACGG
>CAXSFX010000202.1:0-5872 GCA_964236655.1 uncultured Acidobacteriaceae bacterium
ATGAGGTATAGCCCGAGTATAAGCGGGCTCGATAAGTTGGTAGAGTGGAAGCAGCCACTATGCCCATAACGCCACAATCCGGAAAACCGAAACCCGGCCGCAACCAGGGCAGCATGCAGGCGCTGGTCAAGGCAGAAAAGCTGACCCAGCTTGCGTTTGTGCTGCCGGTCTCCGCGCTGGTGGGCTGGGTGCTGGGTGGCCTGATTGACAGGTTCACGCATCAACACTGGTTTTTCCTGGTGGGGTTGGTACTGGGTGTGATTGCGGGTTTTATCCAGTTGTTCCGCATGGTCAGCTCGCCCGGCTTCCTGTCTGCTACGGCTCCTGATCCTGAGACTGATACCTCCGGTACAGGCGAACTCGGTTTCGACGAAAACCACTCCAGAAAAGCTCCCGAGCGTGACCGGTGAGCACGCCGCCGCTTACGCCTGCAGTTACGCCTGAAGCTGAGGAAGTCACCCCGCAGCTTACCGAAATTACTGACGCACACCTGCGCACCGCCATGTTCCGCGCCATGCGGCTGGTGGGCATCCTGTCCATTGTCATTTTCCTGATCTTGCTGCCGACGGCGGGCTGGCAAACGGCCATGCTGCTGCTGGTGGGTGCGCTGATCTCTGTCAGCGGCTTGTGGGAGTGGCAAAAACTGATCGGGCTGATCCAGCGCAAGCTCGACAACCAGCAGAAGGCAGGCAGTGCCCGCGTGATTGTCGGCTTTTTCGTGCGGTTGCTGGTCGGCGCAGCAATTCTGTATGGTAGCCTGAGATGTTTCCATGGGTCGGTATACGCGCTGCTTGGCGGCCTTGCGCTTGCGGCACTGGCATTGGCAATTGAAGCCTCGCGGCTGATCCGGTCGTAAATGGAACGAAACGGGACTACGTTAAATCTATGCAAGTGAAGGAACGATGCTTCCCCTACTCGACGCCCTGAACCGATTTTTGAACGGGCTGTTTGCCGGCCCAGTCGATGCATTGCTGCACCTGTTCGGCATCCATCCCGCACATCCGCGGCACCCGATTACGAACACCCTGACACTTGAGCTTGTTGTCTGTGCTATTTTGCTGGCGTTTTTCCTGGCGGTTCGCGCCTCGCTTTCCGTGGAGACACCGGGTGTGGTGCAGATGACGGCAGAAGCTGTTTTCAACTTCACCCACGAGCAGGGTGAGCAGATCATCGGCCACGGCTATAAGCGGCATATGCCGTTTGTCACGACCATCTTCTTTTTCGTGCTGATTTGTAACCTCATAGGTTTGCTACCCGGCATTGTGACACCGACTTCGAGCCCGGAAGTTCCGCTCGGCATCGCACTGCTTACGTTCATTTACTACAACTCGGTTGGGATTATCAGTAATGGACTTATCGGCTACTCCAAGCACTTTCTGGGGCCGATACTCTGGATTTCATGGTTCATGCTGCCGCTTGAAATTATTTCGCATTTGGCGCGTATCTTGTCGCTTACTACCCGGTTGTACGCGAATATGTTTGCCAGTGATTTGTTGATGCTGGTGTTTTTCTCGATTGTGCCTATCGGCATCCCTATTGCTTTTTTGGCGCTGCATTTCGGCGTGGCGTTGATCCAGGCGTATGTATTTATGTTGCTGGCGATGATTTACCTGTCAGAGGCTGTTACACACCAGGAGTCGACGATTTAACGGTTCCTGCCGGGGAGCAGCGCTTCCGCCCCGGTGCTTGAGAAGGTCAACAGCGTGAGGGACCGGCCTATGGACCGGTTCAACCACCTACTGCGGGCTTGTAATTGAAGGAAGCGATTATGTTTGAACCATGTTTAAACAAGGAGAACGACCGCAATGAAGCAGCTTCAATACCTATTTATGACACTTTCCGTTCTGCTGCTGGCCTCACCGGCCTGGGCGCAGACTACCGGTAACGGCGGTTCAGCAAGCCTGGTGCCGCTTGGTGCCGGTATCGGTATGGGCATCGCATCCGCAGGCTGCGGTATCGGCCAAGGCCTGGCCGCTGCCAAGGCAGCTGAGGGTTTTGCACGCAATCCCGGCGCGCGTGCCGGTATTCTGCTGTTCTACGTGCTTGGCTTGGCCTTTATTGAGTCACTCGCCTTGTTCACGCTGGTTATTGTTTTTGCCAAGGTTAAGTAGTTAGTTAGGTAGTTAAGCAGGTTCCGGTAAAAAGCCCTTGCTGCAGCAGGGGCTTTTCCGTGCTTGCGTCATCCAAGGCAATAGTGACGGCCAGGCTTATTTTCGACGGTATCAGCAAACACTATGGGCGCAGCGTTGCGCTTGATTCGCTCACGCTTTCTGTCGAACCGGGTGAGATTTACGGCTTTCTGGGTCCGAACGGTGCAGGCAAAAGCACGGCGATCCGTATTGCCATGGGTTTTCTACACGCTACACATGGCCGAGGCGAGCTGCTGGGGCTGCCGTTTGCACGCGCCAGGGCGGCGCGTGCTTCTGTCGGCTATGTAGATGACGCACCTGTGTTTTTCGCCGGGAGCGCGTTGGATTCAGTACTGTTTGCCGCCCGGCTCAACGATACCGAGGGACGCCACGCAACCGCTGGGCTGCGCGAGCGGGCGCTTGAGCTGCTGGGTTGGCTTGACCTGCCGCCCACGGGGAAGGATGCGCGCAAGTTTTCACGCGGCATGCAGCAGCGGCTTGCACTGGCGCAGGCGCTGGTGTTGCGACCCAAGCTGCTGATCCTCGACGAGCCTACTTCCGCGCTCGACCCGCCGGCCATGCTGCTGGTGCGCGGTGCGCTGGAACGTGCGCGGAGTGAAGGGGTCGCGGTCTTTTTTTCGTCCCACCAGTTGCAGGAGGTAGAGCAGCTATGCGACCGTGCGGCGTTTCTCGATCATGGGCGATTGCTGCATGCCGGACCCATGGCTTCGCTGCTGGAGGAAGGTGCGACGGCGCACATCACCCTGCGCGGGGAGGGCGTGGAGATGGCATTGCAACCGTTTACAGCCCTTCCGGTCTCCCACGGTGGAGTGGGCCTTGCGCGGGGGGACTGCGTGTTTGCGGTCCCTGTAGCGGGGCAGCAAGCCTTTTTGGAACGTGCCTGGCTGGCCGGTGCGGAGCTGGTCCGCGTAGAACGGCAGCGGCGCACGCTGGAAGACTTGTTCGCGGGCAAGCGTAACACTCGGCTTGCGGCGGGTGAGCAGGAGGAGACCGGTGAGCGGTAGTTTCCTACGCATCTCCCTGGTGGCGGGCAAGTTGATGCGGGGGAACCGTATCCTGCTGATCCTGATGCTGGTATGGCCCTGCGTGCTGACCGGGATTGTAGTGGCGAGTGCGCAGGGTCATCCGGCTGCGGAGGATGTCGCCTCGATTTTGCAGCAGGAGCTTTTTTACGGGCTGGCGCTGGTTGGCCTGGGTGCCAGTCTTGCATTGGGTACCGAGCAGCGAGCTCATCGTACGCAGCAAGTGTTGAGCCGGGCGGTGGGACGTGGCGAGTACCTGCTGGCGTTGGGCTTGAGCGCCTACTTGCCGTTTGCCGGGTATGTGCTGGTTTGGCTGCTGAATGCGGGGGTGCTGAGCGCGTTGCTGCATCAGCATGTGTCTGCCTTGTTTACCGTGCTGCCGGCGGAGCTTGCGGGGGGTTTGTTGTTGTGCGGCTTCGGGCTGCTGTGGTCGGTGCTGCTGCCGCAGATGTTCGCCGCCGGGGGGACCAGTGTCGTTTTAGGGCTGCTGCTGGTGGCTGGTGCCCACGGATTTCATGGTGTGGCGATGTTGTTCGGCATGATTACCGGCTCGTTGCAAACCAGGTTGTCGCTTATGGTGTGGGGTGATGCCGCGCAGGCTGTAGCCGGGTTTGTAATTCTGGCCGTGATGGCGGTGTTATTGTTTACGCGCAAAGATTTACCAATTGCCTAAGTTGCAACTGGATAAATTTGTTCTTTTATCGCAATTGTTTCCTAGTCAATTGAACTAGGTGCTGGCAAATTTATAGGAGATGTTAATATAGGGGCGCAACGTTTGTATTGAATGGACCCAATAATATCGGTGGCCTCCTTGATAACTTGTTCAAGATGCTTATCATTCGCAAACGGTAGCTGGTTCGGAGTCTTCGCTGTTGTTGTGAGGGAATATGCTTTGGACTGGCAATCTTGGTCCGGTTGATTCTCATCGAAGAAATAACTTCCATCTACTGCGGTAAAATACCCTCCGTACCAACGCTGTCTATCTCCTGTATAGAGAGTTGAGCCACCAAGGTTTTTTGGAATGCCGCAAGTGGAACGTACGTGTTCATTATCTGTATTCAGCAAAAGATTATCAAACAGGAGTGACCGGCTAGCTGGTTGCGGAATACGAGTTAGGATTCCAAGACAACCCCAATCATCGCCATTGATGTCCCATGGAATCTCAAATATCTCGATGATGCGACCACCGATGATTCCACTGGCATGTCCTGTTCTGTAGCCTATACCAAGTGTATAGTTACCTTTTTGTAGAAGCAATGTGCCTTATAACTGTATAGGGGCTATGTCGGACAGTCCTACTCCTGACACATAGCTCGCATGCAGGGACGGTTGAGGGCCTGACGCGCGACTCCAACCGGCAGGTATTGCAATACGAACTTCGTCGTCCTCGTAAACACTTGAGCTTGTCTGCTTACTGACAACGTGCGGAGCTTTTTGGGCTGATGCGGTCGCAAGTGCCAAACCAATTATCAAGGGAGCCAACAGTTTGCATCGCAGCATGAAACTATTATGCGCTTGGATGCACTGCGATTAGGCAAACGTCACACTTCGGCTTATGAGTTCAACGTTTTGTAAGCTTCCTATTTCGACTGCGGTACTTCTGCGGCTTTCACGGATAAAGGTGCCGTGTAGACCGGGTGCGCGTGTGTCATGCCGGAAGTATCGGTAATGCCGAAGGTGTAAGCGGCGGCACGGGCTGCGTCCAGAAAGCGGCCGGGGACTACACCCAGCATCAGCGTTGCGGTGGCGGTCAGGAAGATGGCGAACAGCATGGAGGTCTGGACGCGCGGCATGGTTTGGATCGGCATGTTTTCCGCAGGTCGTGAGTAGACCGAAGCCAGCAGGCGCAGGTAGTAGAACGCTGCTATGCCCGAGTTGATGAGACCGATAATTGCCAGTGAGACCAGCCCGGAATGCAGCGCCGCCGTAAACACGTAGAACTTGCCGAAGAAGCCGCCCGTAAAAGGAATGCCGATCAGCGAGATCAGGAAGAAGGCCATGGCACCGCCCAGCAGCGGGGAGCGGTAACCCAGGCCGCGGTAATCCTGCACTGTAGTCAACTGGTCATCATAGCCGCCGGCGTGCGAGATCACGGCGAAGATGCCGAGGTTCATCGCAGCATAGGTCACGGTGTAGAAGCTGGCTGCGGCGACGCCGTCCGATGAAAGCGCGGTGAAGGCAACCAGAAGGTAGCCTGCGTTGGCGATGGACGAGTACGCGAGCATGCGCTTGACGTTGCGCTGTTTGAGCGCGCCGAGATTGCCGATGGTCATGGACAGCACGGCCATCCACCAGACGATCGGCTGCCAGTGCGTGTAGAGCGTGGGGAAGGCTACAAAGAGGATGCGCAGCAGCACGGCGAAAGCGGCGGCTTTGGGTGCTGTGGACATCATGCCGACGATGGGGGAGGGTGCTCCCTCATAGGTATCGGGCGTCCAGACATGGAAGGGTGCGGCGGAAACCTTGAAGCCAAGCCCGATCAGGATCATGCCGATACCAAGCGTGGCCAGCATGGGCGTGGTGCTGCCTGCCAGCTGGGCGGAGATAAGCCCGATGCGGGTGGTGCCGGTTGCGCCGAAAGTGAGCGCGATGCCGTACAGGAAAAATGCGGTGGCGAATGATCCCAGAAGAAAATACTTGATGGAGGCTTCAGGACTCTTGGCGGTTTTGCGGCGGAACCCGGCAAGGATGTAGGAGGAA